>JAYVTR010000370.1:0-11808 GCA_043788625.1 Planctomycetota bacterium | reverse complement strand
CCTGCAACAACCAGCTGCGATTGGCAAACCAGATGGTGACGGCAGCGATCAGTACAACGCCAGCGGTGTTGGCGATGACGCCGATGCTGATGCGTCGCTGCAGACTGGCACTCACCCGTCGTGTCCCTCGTCGATTTCACCCATGGCTTCGGCGCTCAGCAGATAGCCGAAACCACGTCGCGTATGCAGCACCGGTTTGGCCCCCGGGGGGTGCAGTTTACGCCGTAAACGTGCGACCAGCACATTGACCACGTTACTGGTCTCTTCCGGTTCATCGACGTACAATGCCTGGAACAGCTCACTGCGCGACACCACCGAGCCCTGCCGCGATAGCATGTATTCCAATAAGGCGTATTCCCGTTCGGTGAGATCGATGCGCCGGTCATTGCGGCGTACGGCGCGGGCGGCGGTATCGACTTCGAGCTCACCGAGGGTTACCACCGGATCACCGCGATGATGGCCACGCCGCAGCAGTGCGCGAATGCGTGCCAGCAGTTCAGCGACGGCAAAGGGTTTGGACAGATAATCATCAGCGCCGGCATCGAGGCCAGCAACGCGGTCTTCGACCGCATCGCGAGCGGTCAACAGCAGTACCGGGACAGTTGACCCCGACAGACGTAGGCGTTTCAGGATCTCGAGGCCATCGAGACCAGGCAGCATGCGGTCGAGCAAGATCACATCGTGCTCGGCAGCCGATGCCGCTTGCCAGCCGGATGTGCCATCGGCAGCGGTATCGACGATGAATCCCGCTGCCCTCAGACCCTGGGCCAACTGCGTGCGTAGGTCGTCATGATCTTCGATCAGCAGCAGACGGGTTGCGTTTACCATGTGGATACTCTAGGAGTGGTTCGCAGCCGAGCGACCCTCAGCCCCGTCATGCGCACGTAACCGCTGCCAGTGGTTGGCTTACAGGCGGCGGGTGCATCCAAGGTTCGGAGTGCTCTGGGTCAGGTCAGGCTCTGGCTGAAGGTTTCATAGGTAAAGGGTTTGACTGCGGTGGCATTTTTCGTGCAGACCGTCCCGGTTTTCTGGCATACGCCGGCAACCAGCGGCAACCACAAATGAATGGTCGTACCCTGCCGAGGCGCTGATTCGATACGTAGTGCGCCATGGTGGTCGAGTACGCAGGCATGCACACTTGGTAAACCAAGGCCGGTGCCTTGCTCGCCTTTGGTGGTAAAGAGCGGTTCCAGGCAATAGGCAATGACCTCGGGTTCCATACCCAAGCCGGTATCGCTGACGGCGATATGCAGGAAGTCGCCGGGGACGGCAGCATAGGGTTTGAGCAGGCTGGTGGCAGTGGCATCCAAAATGCAAACGTCGCTGGTGATGCGTAGCTGGCCACCGAACTCCATCGCATCTCGAGCATTCAGGCACAGGTTGAGCATGGCATTTTGAAAGAACGCCGGGAAACCGCGTACATAGCTTTTTTCGGCGCCGAGTTCGCTGCTGATGATCACATCGTGATGCTTGGTGGCGGAAAATAAATCCAGGGCGGTGGTGATCGCCGTATGTGCATCATAGATATCGTGGCTCACGGCCCTATTGCGCGCAAACGAGAGGAGACGTGAGGTCAGGGTCTGCGCTTGCGAGACCTGCGCGGAAATTTTCGCAGCATAGATCTTGGCTTTGTCATCAACCACGCGAATCGAGATGAGATCGGCGAAACCTAGAATACCAGTGAGCATATTGTTGAAATCGTGGGCCACCCCGCCGGCCAGTTGACCGAGAGCGATCATCTTGCGCGTGCGGTGATGGAGCTCATTACTGCGGTAACGTTCGGTAATATCAAATTGGGCACCGACCACGGCAATGATGGCAGCGCCGCGATGAACCGGTGCGATGCGGATCTCTAAACGCCGAGGATCTCCAGAGCCCAGATCATGCCAGCGTTCGTGGGTGGCGGATTCTCCGCGCAAGCCGGGGGCGATGGCTTCTTGCCAGGGCTCCAATATTTGCGGCGACAGCGGCAACCCGCTCAGGTATTGACCGCGGTGATCGCCAATGGCGCCGATCGAAAAGCGATTCTGCAGAATGACATGTCCGGTGGGATTCACCGCCCAAATGGACATCGGCAAAGCATCGATGACGGCCTGCAATAAGGCATGGGTGCACAGCGTCTCTTCATTCGCCGTCGCCAGATGCTGGTTGCGTAAGGCGAGCTCGGCTGTCATCAAAGCGACCTGACGACGCAGCATTGCATTCCACATCAGCACGCTGCCGATGATGATCACAGCCAAGATAAGTCCGCCGATCACCAGCCAAGGAATGGTCGCGGCTGCTCCATGTGCCATCCATGGCTCAACCATGTCATCAAGAAAAGATACCTGCAGGCTGGCTGAATTATTGTTTACTATCGACTGCTGATTAAGGGGAGCGCCGACGGCGCCTATCACATCATTGACTCCATAGACGAGGGCTAAAAGGACAAAAAAAATAGGCCGACATACCATACCTATAGACTGTAGGTACCTAGTTGCGAATGAGCAAGTAACATGAATGAAACCCATTCATAATCATCTGCTACACGGAGGGGGAGTCGTTGGCGATAATGCTTGTCAATCGCACTGATGACCGGCACGGCGCACAATGAGCCCAGGTTGATCCGGCTGAACCGGCTGCATCCTACGCCACCGCCTAAGGATAGACCATGCTCGCCAGCCGTATGAACCTTGCTACGTTACGTGAAGACCCGGCGGATGCCGAAATTGCCAGTCATCGTCTACTTATGCGTGGTGGATTTCTGCATAAATCTGGCGCGGGCTTATACCTGTACGGCCCGCTATTGCAGCGCGTGATCGATAAGATCGGTCGCATTGTCTGCGATGAAATCAGCCGTGCTGGTGGTTTACAGATTACTATGCCGATTATGCAAGAACAGGCTCTGTGGGAGAAGTCCGGACGCTGGTCTACGTATCAGGCATCTCGTACCATGCTCACGGTTAGAGACCGCTCTGGCCAGGTATTTGGTCTAGCACCGACTGCCGAGGAGGTCGTCACTGATTACGCCAGCCATGTGGTCACCAGTTACAAGCAACTGCCGGTATGTTTTTTTCAGCAGCATACCAAATTCCGGGATGAGATTCGTCCGCGCTTCGGCCTGATGCGGGTAAAAGAATTTATCATGATGGATGCCTACTCCTTCCATGCGTCGGCTGATTCACTCGATCTCACCTATGCGCAGATGCGCGTCGCTTACATGCGCACCTTCAAGCGCATGGGGCTTGAAGCCTTCGCTGTCGAAGCCGACTCGGGTGCCATCGGTGGTTCCGGCTCGCATGAGTTCATGGTCGCAGCGACTGTCGGCGAAGACACGATCTTATTCAATGCCCAGTCAGGTTATGCCGCCAATGTTGAACGCGCAGTGGGACGCGTCGTCCCGGCTGCGGCCATTGCCGCCCCGGATGCGTGCACGCTGATACCGACTCCGGGGCATGGCCACATCGATGAGGTGGTCAGCTTTTTGAATGCCCATGGCCACAGTGGCCTCACTGCCGCACATTGCCTGAAGTGTGTGTTGTTTGTCGCCAAATCCGAAAAAGCCGAGCACACCGTCGCCGCCTTCGTGCGTGGTGATCGGGAGGTCAACGAAGTGAAGTTGACCAACGCGGTCACGCGTTTGCTGGGTGCCGCCGGCCCGGTCTTGAACGTGCGCCCGATGCAGCCTGATGAAGTCCGCGCCGCAACGGCTGCCGAGCCTGGTTTTGCCGGCCCTGGCGAAGGCCTGACGGTACGCTTCGCTTTATTCGACAAGCTGTCCTTGGCCGATGCCGGGCCGTTGGTGGCGGGCGCCAACCAGACCGATCACCACCTCGTCGGTTTCCGCCTAGCACGTGATGCCAAGGTGGCGCTCAACTGGGATGACCTGATCACGGTGCGCGCCGGTGACGGTGATCCGCGTAGTGAGGGTGTGCTCGAAGAGAAGCGCGGCATCGAAGTGGGCCATATCTTCAAGCTCGGCACCAAGTATTCCGAAGCCATGAAAGCCGAGTACCTCGGCCCTGATCAAAAGCGCCATCCGTTCATCATGGGCTGTTACGGCATCGGTACGTCGCGTGTGGCTGCGGCAGCGGTTGAACAGCACTTCGATGCCGACGGCATCACCTGGCCGGTGACCATCGCCCCGTATCAAGTCGTGGTGGTGCCTGCCGGTAAACCGGGCGATACGGCAATCGAGGCGGCGGCGGCGGCGCTTTATGCCGAACTGCAAGATGCCGGTATCGACGTGGTTCTTGATGACCGCGACACCAAGCCCGGGGTCAAGTTCAAGGACTGGGATCTCATCGGCATTCCCTACCGCATTGTCTGCGGCCGTGGCGTGGTCGAGGGATTGGTTGAATGCAAGGCCCGCGGTGGAGAAAACACCAACGTGGCCGTGGCTGCGGCCGGCGCCACGGCCATCGCCTGGGTGCGGGCGCAAGTCGCCGAGCGGCGGGCGGCGGCGGACGCGGTCGTTTGAACATGAGCAAGCCACTTCTGGTCATCGGCTCGATCAACGCTGACCTCTATGTTGAGATTGATGCTCTGCCGCAGTCCGGTGAAACCATTGCCGGGCGGGAGTGCGCTGTCCGCTCGGGCGGCAAGGGCGCTAATCAAGCCGCCGCCGCCGCCAAGGTCGGCTATCCGACGAGCTTTGTCGGCCGCGTGGGAAGTGATGCTTTTGCCCCAGCCTTGCGCAGCGACCTGCGGGCGGCCGGGGTTGATGACGCTTTGCTGACTGCCGTGCCGGGGCCATCGGGCCAGGCCTATATCCTGCTGCAAAAAGGCGGTGAAAACTCCATCATCGTTGCTCCTGGCGCCAACGCCCAGTGGGGCAGCGCCATTGAGGAATCCTTGACCGGCGCGATTGCGCAGGCCGGAGCGGTTTTGCTGCAGCGTGAAATCCCGGAAGCGGTGAATCTGCTGGTGGCACATGCGGCCAAGACCGCCGGCGTAGCCGTGATCCTGGATGCCGGGGGTTCAGATGACGGGCCATTGCCGCGCGCACTTTTGGCATGTTTGACGGTTTGCTCGCCGAACGAAACCGAGTTAGCGCGTCTTACCGGTATGCCGACTGCAAATGACGCGCAGGTGATCGTTGCCGCCCGTCAATTGCAAGCTCAGGGGGTACATACGGTATTGGTCAAATTAGGTGCGCGTGGTTGCTTGCTGGTGCGTGCCGATGGTACGACATTGCAGCATCCTGCCTTCGCGGTGCCAGTGGTTGATACCACCGGCGCCGGTGATTGCTTTACCGCGACCTATACCGTCGCCATGCTCCTGGGTATGGATGAAGCCGAACGGTTGCGTTTTGCCTGTGCCGCCGCCGGTGTCTGCGTCCAACGCAAGGGAGCGTTGGCAAGCATGCCCACGGCCGGTCAGCTGCAGGCTCTCCGTGAACGGAAGGAACATCATGTCTGACACGACCATTTCTGTCGCTCTGCAAGAATGGGCGGTGTGCTGCAGGGCCTTGGGCGACGGCCGCGTGGTATTGGCGGTGCGTAAAGGCGGCATCCACGAACAAGGCGGCGGTTTCTTTCGTCCAGAGCACAATCGCTTTTTGTTGATGCCGACCTACCTGCATCAAGACCCCATCCGCCTGCAACAGGCTTTCGTCGCCGATCATGCGCAGGTGAAAGCTGACCCCGCACCGGGCAGTCATCACCTCAGTCTGTGGGCCGAAATCGCCACGATTTGGAAAGTGACCGATCTCACCCTGGTGCAATCTCTGGGTCCTGAATTGCTGTGGTCGGCTGATGAGCTGGCAACCCGCTTCACCTACCGCGATGAGCCGTGGCTGTATGTCCTGGCCTTGCGCGTCATGCGTCTGCCGACCCCGATCATCATCCCCGATGTGCCTGCCTATGCCGGTTGCCGCAGTTGGATCCCATTGCAGCAGTCGGTTTCGCTTGAGGGCTCAATGCCGGTGGTGTCGACGGGCCGTTTTGAAATCCGTCTCGAACGCATAAATACCGTGTTGACGCCGGGACGCGCCATCTCGCAGTCGATGAGTCGGCCGTCAATCATGCGTACGCCGCGTATCTCAGAATGAGTCTGCTGGTATCGCCTACCGCCACCTTACTGGTGACCTGCACTGACCGTTCAGGACTGGTGGCGGCACTATCTGATTTTGTCTTCCGCAATGGCGGAAACATTATTGATCTCGACCAGCACACCGATGAAGAATCCGGCATGTTTTTCATGCGACTGGTGTTCAGCATCGATAGTTTTTCACTTGATCAGGCGGGGATTCGTGCCGCCATCGCCCAGTTGGCTCAGCATCACGAGTTGAGCACCACTTTGACTTTTGCCGATAACCGGCCGAAGGTGGCGATCCTCTGCTCAAAAGTTCCGCACTGCCTCTATGACCTGTTGTTGTGTCAGCAGCTCGGTGAGATGGACGGCGACATCGTCGCGGTGATTTCCAATCACGACACCTTGCGTGGCGTGGCTGAGCATTTTTCGTTACCCTTCCATCATTTGCCGTTGTCTGCCGGAAAAGCCGCCGACAAAGCGGCGTGCGAGGCGCGCCAAGAAGCGCTGCTGCACGATCTGGGCGTTGAAGTGGTTATCCTCGCGCGTTACATGCAGATCCTGTCGGCGGATTTCGTCAACCGTTGGCAAGGGCGGATTATCAATATCCATCACTCGTTTTTGCCCGCCTTCGTCGGTGCCAAGCCTTATCATCAAGCCAAAGAGCGCGGCGTCAAAATTATCGGTGCCACTGCCCATTATGTGACGAGCGAACTTGACCAAGGACCGATCATTGAACAAGACGTCTGTCGTGTAACTCATCGCGATCACGTCGAATCATTGGTACGTAAGGGGCGCGAGCTAGAACGACAAGTACTGACGCGGGCAGTGAAATTGCACCTCGAACACCGTGTGCTTATTCACGGCAACCGTACGGTCGTATTTGGCTAAGGCGCCAACGGACGGATTTTCCGCAACTTGGCATATTCGACTGACTGATAGGCTGCCGCGGTCGCCCAATCCTCGCTCAGGAAGTACCTCATGACGGTCGCTCTGCGTAGCCTTACTTTTGCCTTTCTTTCCGTGGGCACTGCCGCCTCGGCGTTCGCTGATTCGACCACCGCCAACTCGGTAGTGTCAACAGAATCAGGCCTGAGTGTGATTTGGCCGGTATTGAATTCGCTGGGTGCCTTGGTGCTCGGCTTTATCCAGTTAATCCTCGGCTTGAGCATGGCTGCCTTCGCCATCACCAAGGGGCTGGCAGTGCTGTCGAAGCTGCTGGGTGGAATCGATATTTGGGATCAGATCAAAAAGCGTAATCCAGCAGTGGCGCTGTTGGCTGCCGGCGTCGTGGTGAGCTATTGCACAGTCATCGGCAGCGGTATCGAATCGATGACCCGGGCGCTATTTGCCATGGGTGCAGATCCCTACGGCGGCCTGGTGGGACTTTTCTCTGGTATACTCAATCTGTTCATCGCGGTGATGGTGGCGAGCTTTGCCATCACAGTGGTGTTCAAGGTCATGGATAAGCTGACCACCGGCATCGATGAGCAGACCGAATTCGCAGACGGTAATATCGCCATCGGCATCCTCTATTGCGGCACATTGATCGGAGTTTCTGGCCTGGTCGCCAGCGGCGTCAAGGGCATCGGTACCGGCGTTGGCATGTTGTTGACCAGCGTCATTCATCTGGTTACGGCCTAGTCCATCCACTACCGGTGAGCTACCACTTATCCGACGCGCACTTGCTGGCAGAATGCCGTGAAGACACGGTGCGCGCTGGTGGCCCTGGTGGTCAGCACGTCAATCGTACGGCGTCGGCGGTACGCCTCGTACATCTACCAACCAATACCAGCGTGCAGTGCCAGGATCATCGTGAGCGCTTGCGCAATCACCTCGCTGCGCTGCAGGCTTTGCGTATTGCCCTGGCGTTAGTGGTGCGTGGCATCGGTGATCCACAGTGGCTGGTGCCGTACCGCAGTGGGCGGCAGATCCGCGCCGGCGCGCAAGCACGCGATTACCATCTGTTGGTCGGTTGTGCACTTGATGCACTAGAACGCTGTCACGGGCGTCTCGCTGAAGCCGCCGGTGACCTGCACATTTCCACGAGTCAGTTGGTCAAATTGCTGACCGCGGATAAAGCGGTGCACACGGCGATCAATGCCATGCGCCTCGCTCAGGGCCACGGACCGCTGCATCCCCGTTGAGGCGGCAGCGGCCGCAGGACAGAGCCAGCAACCAGCGGCTTACTTTGCAGGTTCGGCTGGTGGCGTGGTGGGTTTGGTCAGATTCTGCCAGGTTTGCGCCGCCTGCTGGGTCGCGGCTTTGGTGGTATCGCTGACAGTAGTGCCGACCTCATGCGCGGCTTGGGTGGTCGCGGTGGCCGTAGCAACGGCGGCGGTCTTAACGGTTTCGGTGGCGTGTGCCGCTGCTTCTGTCGTCGCCGTTGCCGCAGCCGCAGCGGTCTGCTTGGTGGTATCGACCGCTTGTTGAGCGGCTTCTTTGACCTGATCCGTGGTACTGACCGGAGCGGGTGCGACTTCAGCTGCGGGCGCCGTGGGGGCGGAGTTCGACGCTGGCGGAGCCACAGGCGCCGTCGAGGTCGGCTTTGCGCAGACGGTGCTGGTACAAATGGCCAAAGCGACGCCGATGGCGAGGGCTAAGGCAAGAATGGCGATGATGATGATTTTTTGGCTCACGGTTGGTTCTCCATTGGCGTAGCATTATGGAGCTTACTCGGATGGTACCAGAGTTGCTTCCTTCCGCTATTCCCAGCCTTGGATTTTATTGCAAGGGATGGTCTTGCGCTGCCGACAAGATTGGGAAACGTCATCACTATGGTTGATCTCCTCGCTTTCGCCGCCACTGACACGCCGGCGCGCTGGGTGCGGCCGCGCACAGCGCATATCGAACACGTCGAGCTGGCCGTCACCATCGACTTGGCGGCACGTTGTGCCAGTGGCACCGTCAGCCACCGCTGCCGGTGGATTGCAGCTGCGCAGGCGGTGCTGGTGTTGGATCAGCACGAATTGGTGATCACTGCAGTGACAGTCGACGGTCAGCCAGCGGCGTTCACGGTCGGTACCGACGATGTGCGCATGGTCATTCCGGTAGATCGAGCAATCTTCACCGTGGCATTGAGTTTTGTCGCCCGTGAGCCACGCAAGGGTCTCTACTTTGTCGACGCGGTTGCGCCGCAGGTGGCGATGGCGTGGACGCAAGGTGCCATGGAAGACCACGCCTACTGGTTTCCGTGTTTCGACAGTCCCAACAATTTCAGCACCTACGTTCTGGCATTGCGGCATCGCGCTGAGCTGCAAGCCATCGCTGGTGGCGTACGCTACGCGCAGGTCGACGACGGCGATGGCTGGCTGGTGACGACCTACGTCCAGGATCGGCCGCATGTGCTGTACCTGGTCAATGTCGTGGTTGGTGATTTCGTCGCTGTCGATGATGTGACCTGCTCGCTGCCGGTAACGCATTGGCTGCCGCGCGGCCGCGAAGCCTGTGCACCGGCGATGTTCCGCGCTACCGGCTTCGCCATCGATGAGTTGTCTAAGTTCATCGGCGTGCCATTTCCGTGGCAGCGTTACGGCCATGCGGTGGTGCATAAATTCATGTGGGGTGGCATGGAAAATGCCACCTTGACCACCATCACCGATCGCGCCCTGATCACCGCTGACGAGCAAGAGCGTGAGGACATCGACTTCGACAGCCTGGTGATCCACGAATTGGTGCATCAGTGGTTCGGCGATCTGCTGACCATGAAAAGCTGGAGCGACATCTGGCTCAACGAGTCGTTTGCCACCTACCTGGAAGCCCGCATCACCGCCCGCTGGCGGGCGCACCGTTTCGGAGACGGCGAAGCCGAGGTCCTGGCGCTGGAATTGTGGCACAACCGCACCACCTATCTTGAACAGCACAGCTCGCGTTATCAGCGGCCATTGGTGACCAATCGCTGGGATGACGCTTATGAATTATTCGATCGCGTGGCCTATGAGCAGGGTTCGCTGGTGCTGCATGGGCTGTGTTCGTGGTTGGGTGAGGCGCGCTTTCACGCCGCTTTGCAGCTGTACACTAAGCGCCACGCGCACGCGCTGGTCGAGACGGCTGACCTGCGACAGGCGGTTGAAGACGCCACCGGCGAACCAGCCGACTGGTTTTTCGAGCAGTGGCTCATGCGTGCCGGGCACCCGTCGTTGACCATGCGCTGGAGCCACGACCCGGCGCGCGGTCGGTTGTCGGTGAGCATCGAACAGGCCGAGCCGTGCTATCGCCTGCCACTGCGCATCGCCATCGCCGGGCAAGCTGCCGTGCTCGTCGAGGTCACCCGGACGCGCGAGACTTTCGTCTTCATGGTCGCTAGTGCTCCGGCGTGGGTCATGGCCGACCCCAGTGGCGAACAGCTGATCGCTTGGGATGAACAGCACCCGGCGGCGACACTGGTAGCGTTGCTTTCCGATACAGCGGCTCCAACGCATGCCCGCGCTCGGGCGGCAACGGTGGCTGCCAAGCAGTACCCATCAACGGCATTGCGGCAGGCCATCGTCGCTGCCGCCAGTTCGCCGGTCGAGCTGCTGCGTGAAGAAGCGATCTCGGTTTTGGCGGCCTGGCTGGCCAGCGATGAACTCGTGCCCTTGTACCAGACGGCGACGCATGAACGCCAGCGGCGTTTAATAGTTGGCGCCATCGGCCGCTGCCGGGGCTTGCCGCAGAGTGCCGCACTTGCCCGGCAGTTGGTCGCCTGGGCCGATGCCAGCGCCAGCGGTTGCACCGCCGGCGATCTGCTGGCCGCGCGTGGCGCCCTTGAACAGCCCGATGCCACCGAAGTCTTGCGCGAGCGCCTGACACGTCCGAGTTGGAACCACCGCTTAGCGGTGGGTGCCGTACGTGGCCTCGGCGCCAGTGGCGAAATGGCGGCGATTGATGTGGTCTTGGGTTTGCTCAGCTCTACTGACCAGCCGGAAGTGGTGCACGTTGCGGCCCTGACCGCCGCCGGTGCCTTGGCCGCCCGTCATGTGAGCGAACAGATGCGCATCGCCCGGGCCGTGGAGCCCTACATCGATGACCGGCGTCGTGGCATGACCATGGCGCTGCGCGCTGCGGCGATCCGCGCTGGGGCGGCCTGGGGCGTGATCCATCTGCGCGGGGCGATTGCCGCCCAGCGCGAACGCGAGCCCTTCGGTAATATCCGCCGCGTCGCACGCGAGGCCCTGCATCAGCTTGAGCAGGTCGCCGCCGCCACCACCGCCACGGCGACGCTCACCCGCCGTATCGATGACCTGGAAGGGGCGAAGGCCAAGCTCGAAGCACGAATGGAAGCGCTTGAGCGCCGTTTGGGATAGCGGTTTTTCCCAGTGCTCTAGGCCTGTATTTTCAGCGGAAAAACTGGCGTAAAATATTGAACACTTCCTGCGGCGTGCTGGCATACATCAGCAGGTTCACTGTGTCTTCGTCATTCAGAACGGTGGCGACTTCCTTGTGCACCTGGTGGTACAGCCGGTCGTCATAGGGCGGTGCAGCCATCAGGAAAAACAAGCGCACCGGTTCGCCGTCGGGCTGGCCGTAGAACAGGCCTTCGGCGCGTGCCAGGCCCATGACGAAGCCACTCGCCTGCATGGTGCGCAGATGCGGGATCGCCAGGCCGTTACCGATGGCGGTCGAGGCGTTGTGTTCGCGATGTTCGAGGTCGCGCAGCAGCTTGGTGGGGTTGATGATTTCTTCGGCTCGACCCAGCACGGCGGCGAGTTCGGCCATCACCAGGTTCTTTTCCCTGGCGTTGCGCTTGCTGATCTGCACGGCGGTTTCGTCTTCAACCGGCGCCAGCGGTTGGGTCAGCAGCGGCAGTTGGATGCA
>JAYVTR010000369.1:0-7985 GCA_043788625.1 Planctomycetota bacterium | reverse complement strand
GGTTTGGCGGTGGCCTTGGCCCTGCAGGACACCTTGGGCAATATCTTTGCCGGTTTAAGCACTTTGATCGCCGGTCAGATCAGCCCGGGGGATTACATTAAGCTGGATGCTGACAACGAAGGCTGGGTCATCGATATCGGCTGGCGCAACACCTCGATCCGCACCATGGCCAACAACGTGGTGGTGGTGCCGAATAAACGCCTCGCGGAATCGATTGTCACCAACTACAGCAAGCCCGAGGTAAACTTGGCCTTGAGCGTGCCGGTTGGAGTGTCCTATGATGCAGATCTGCCACAGGTTGAACGTATTCTCATGGAATTGGTGGCGGAGATGGCCGCCGCCCATACCGGGATTCTCGCCGATCCACCGCCGGCGGTACGCTTCGTCGCCTTTGGCGAATCGGCCATCGAGACCCGCGTCAGTGTGCGGGTTCGTGATATCGAAGCCATGTACCTCATGCGCCATCTGTTGGTGATGGCCATCCATGCCCGCCTGCGTCAGACCGGCATCAACATCGCCTATCCGACGCGGGTGGTGATCATGCAGCCACCAGCGGTCATCGCCGAGCCCGACCGTGCTACGCCCACATGAACGCGGCTAACGCATGAGCGCGGATGAACGCTATTCGCGGCAGATCCGTTTCGCTCCAGTAGGTGCGGCCGGGCAACAGCGGATCGCGGCGGCGACGGTGCTGGTGGTCGGTTGCGGGGCGTTGGGCACGGCGATCCTCGACCAGGTGGTGCGCGCTGGCGTCGGCACGGTGCGCTTGATCGATCGCGACTTCGTCGAGCCATCCAATCTTCAACGCCAGTGCCTGTTCGACGAAGCCGACGCAGCGGCCTGCACCCCCAAGGCCATTGCCGCTGCCGCACGCCTGGCGCGCATCAACAGCGCCGTGCGGCTGCTGCCCGAGGTCGGGGAAGTGACAGCGCGCACGGTGGCCAAGCTGGTCGCTGGCGTCGATGTGGTGTTGGACGGCACCGATAATTTTCGTACCCGTCATCTGCTTAACGAAGCCTGCATGCAGGCGCGCGTGCCATGGATCTACGGCGCCTGTGTTGGGGCTTATGGGTTATCCCTGGCGATAGTCCCGGGACACACTCCGTGTCTGGCGTGTCTGCAGGATCAGCTGCCCGGTCCGGGTGAAACGCCGACTTGCGATACCGTCGGCGTGGTGGCGCCGATCGTGCACCAAGTCGCCGCGTGGCAGGTGGCAGATGCTTTGCGCCTGATCACCGGCCGTGCTCCACGCGCCGAGCTGTGGACGTGTGATCTGTGGGCCGACACCTTCCAGCGCGTGGCAGTGCATGCTTGGCGCGATCCCGCCTGTGCGGTGTGCGGCCCAGCGCCGACCTATCCCAACCTGCATGCACCGGTCGACGTGGCGGTGACCATGTGCGGTCGCGACAGCGTACAGATCCTTGGGCCGCCTGTGGATCTCGTGGCGTTGATCGCACGGCTGCCAACGCCTATCGCCGCCAACGAATACCTGGTGCGGTGGCGCGATGGCGAACGCACGCTTACTGCCTTTCGTGATGGACGCTTGGTGGTGCAAGGTGTCGCTGACGGTGCAGGCGCGCGCGCGGCCATCGACCGCTGGCTGGGTTAACGCCCCGCCATCGGCATGGCGGGAATTTCAGTTTGAGGTCAGTGCTTTGCGGCCGCATCCGCGGCAAGGAAATCACGTACCGCCGGCGGTAAATCGGCGGGAGGCTGCACGGCGGCCCGGGCCTCGGTATAGGCCTTGGCACTGGCATCGGCGGCAGCTTGCTTGACGGCAATGGCGGCTTGTGCGGCGGGTAATTCCTTGGCTGATTTTTCGCTATCGGCCTTGGCTTTGACAGCCTCGGTTTCAAGGCGTGCTTTACGCGCCTTAGCGGTCGCGGGATCAGCAGCAGCAAGCTCTTTTTGCGCTGCGGACAAGGCTTCGTTAGCCTTCTTTTTTGCAGCTTCGGCGTTGTCGCGGGCGGCGGCGGCAGTGGCCGCGGCGCGCTTCTGCTGTTCTTGGCTCTGGTTGCCGGCGGCCGTCGATTTACCGGATTCTTCGACCCGTTTGCTGGCATTGGCCACGGCCTGCTTGGCGGAGTCGACGGCCTTCTGGCGGCTGTCGGCCGTGCTCACGGCGGTAGTCGCCTCGGCGCTGGATTTGTCGATTTTAATCAAGCGCTCTTTGGCGGCGGCGCTGAGGTTCGTCAACGACTCGACGGTCTGCTTGGCTTCGATGGCCGCCGCCGCATCGACAGCACGCTTTTGATTGAGAGTTTTGAGCTGTTCGCGGGTGGCCTCGTCCATCGCCATGCCATCGAAACGCACCAGTTTCTTGGCCGCTAGCCAGGTATCGATGTTTTCCCAGCTGCCATCGAGATCGAACAAGCCGAGCTGGTGCATGGTGTTCTGGGCATCGCGGTTGACGGGTTCGGCGTCGAGCGCCTTGAGGGCGTGGCCACGGGCTTCTTCGTTCAAGCCGTGTTCGCGGCACCAGCGCGCCAACTCGGCCTGCTCAACCGGCGAGTTGGGCGTATTGGTGGCGCGCATGCGGTATTCGTCGGCGAGCGTGGCGATCAGTTTGACCTGGGCCATGGGATAGCTGCGGTCGGCGGCGATGCGCGTGCCTTTGCTTTCGATGGTGACATGCAGCACCAGGGTCTCGGCCGTCTTCGACACCACCACGCCACGCGTGCTGTCGCCGTTGACGAAGAACACCTCCACCACCTGGTCGGTGGCAGTGGCAGCGCTGTCAGCCGCCGCCACCGGGATGAAGCCGGCCATGGCCGCCATCAGAACAGTGGTGACACTCAGGCGTGTGATCATGGGATGCATGACGTTGGTGTGACCCGCTGCTTACGCGGGTCAACGCCAGAGCGGCTATTACGCGCTGATCAGTGCGCCTCAGTCGCCATCGGCACCACGGTATGGATCGCCGATGGATCGATCACATCCTCATCGGCTTTGTGTAAAGTGCCGCCAGCGAGTTTACGCAAACCAACGTAGAACACCGGCGTCAGCAGCAGGCCGAAGAAGGTCACCCCGATCATTCCGGCGAACACCGCAACTCCCGTCGCGTGACGAAGTTCAGCACCTGCTCCGACGGCATACACCAGCGGCAGAACACCGAGGATGAAGGCCAGCGAGGTCATGATGATCGGCCGTAAACGCAGGCGGCAGGCGGCCATTGCCGCTTCGAACGGCGTCAGCTTGTCGTGGATTTCGGCCTCACGCGCGAACTCGACGATGAGAATGGCGTTTTTGCACGCCAAGCCGACCAGCACGATCAGGCCGATCTGGGTCATGATGTTATTATCCCCATGGCTGATCCACACCCCGACCAGGGCCGACAGCAAGCACATCGGCACGATCAACACGATGGCCAGCGGCAGCACCAGCGATTCGTAGAACGCCGCCAAGACCAGGAACACCAACAGCACGCACACCGGGAAGACATAGATGGCAGTATCGCCAGCCAGGATCTGCTGGTAGGTGATTTCGGTCCATTCATAACCGATGCCAGGCGGCAGGTGGGCAAGGATCGCCTCCATCGTTGCCTTGGCCTCGTCGCCGCTGACCGCCGCCACCGGGTGGCCGTCCTTGTCGACCGACGGCCCCATCGGCGAGCCACTGATATCGATGGCCGGGAAGGTGTTGTACTGCATGGCGCGTTCGGGGCCGGCGGTATCGGAAACCGTGACGAACGATGCCAACGGCACCATGCGTCCCTCACTGTTGCGGACCTTGAGCTGTTCGAGATCGGCATTGGTCAGACGGAACCCCGCATCGGCCTGAACATTGACTTGGTAGGTGCGGCCAAAGCGATTGAAGTCGTTGGCATAGACGGTGCCGAAATAGCCCTGCAGGGCGTCATAGATATCGGCCAAGCGCAGGCCTTGGGCGATGGCTTTCTCGCGATCGATATCGATCTTCACCCGCGGCACGCCCAACGTCGACAGGGTGTACGTCGCTAACGGATCGAGCTTGCCCGAGTGGCGGGCGGCTCCCAGCACCTCCTGAGCGGCGTTGAACAGGGCTTCCTGGCCGACGTTGCCGCGGTCTTCGAGGTAGAGCTTGAACCCACCAGAATTACCGAGGCCCTGGATCGGCGGCGGCGGGACGACGATCACGAAAGCGTCATTAATTCCGAACATCGGCCCCTGCAGGCGGTGGGCAATGGCGGCGGCGGTGAGTTCGGGCGTGGCGCGGAATTCATAATCGCGTAAGCGGATAAAGACGATGCCGGCATTCGATGCATTGGTGAAACCGTTGATTGACAGGCCGGGGAAAGCCACCGCACCTTCGACACCTGGATCGTGCATGGCGATGTCGCCCATCTGGCGGATGACTTTTTCGGTGCGGTCGAGGCTCGCCCCGTCGGGCAGTTTAGCAAAGGCGATGAGGTAGCCCTTGTCCTGCGGCGGCACGAACGAGGTCGGCGTATGGCCGAAGATCCAGCCGGTCCCAGCCAAGAGTCCGACATAGAGGATGATGGCGATGATGCTGAAGCGCACTGCCCGGCGGGCGGTACCGACATAGCCATTGGAGACCGCGCCAAACATCCTGTTGAAGCCACCGAAGAACCAGCCCAGGGCCCAGCCGCCCGGGCGTTGGCCAGGGACATGCGGCTTGAGCAGCAAGGCGGCCAGAGCTGGGCTGAGGGTCAGTGAGTTGAACGCCGAGATCACTGTCGAGATGGCGATGGTCAGTGCGAACTGTTGATAGAAACGACCCGACAACCCGCTGACGAAGGCGGTGGGAATGAACACCGCCGACAGCACCAGAGCGGTGGCCAGGATCGGTCCCGAGACTTCACGCATGGCTTGGCGGGTTGCAGCGCGCGGTAGCAATCCACGGGCAATGTTGCGTTCGACGTTTTCCACCACCACGATCGCATCATCGACGACGATGCCGATGGCCAGCACCAGGCCGAACAGCGACAGCGCATTGATGGTGAAGCCCAGGCTGAGCATGATGGCGAAGGTACCGATGATCGATACCGGCACGGCCAGGAGCGGGATCAGCGACGCACGCCACGTCTGCAGGAAGAGGATGACCACGATCACCACCAGGATGATGGCTTCGATCAAGGTATGGATAACGGCTTCGATGGACGCACGGATGAATTGCGTCGGATCATAAACGATTTCATAGGTAACACCGGTGGGGAAGCTTTTCGCCAGCTCCTTCATCGTCGCGCGCACGGCGTTGGACACTTCCAAGGCGTTCGAATCAGGCGCTTGGATGATCGGCATGGCCGTTGCCGTCATCAGACCGGCCGGATCAACCGAGCCGTCTGCTTTGCGCATGCCCAGCAGCGAGCGCAGGGCATAGGTATTGGCACCGATCTCGACCCGGGCGACGTCTTTCAGATGCACCAACTGGCCATTAGCACCACGGCGGACGACGATGTCTTCGAACTGCGAAGGTTCAGTGAGGCGCCCCTGGGTGGTGATGGTCAGTTCGAACGGCGTGGCCGTGCTTACCGGCTGCTGGGCCATGATGCCGGCAGCGACTTGTACGTTCTGTTCGCGGATGGCGGCGACGACATCATTGGGAGCCAAATTGCGGGCGGCCATCTTTTCGGGATCCAGCCATACGCGCAGGCTGTATTCGCCGGGGCCGAACACCGGTGCGTCGCTGATGCCGGGGGTGCGCAGCAGGCGGTCACGTACCGACAGGCGGGCATAGTTGGCAAGGTCGAGACTGCTCATCGTCCCGTCTGACAAAAGATGCACCACCATCAGCAGATTGCGCGTCGCCTTCTGTGAGACCACGCCCAGACGGCGGACTTCTTCAGGCAAGCGCGGCGTAGCGCGCTGGATGCGGTTCTGCACTTCCGTCAACATGATGTTGAGGTTGGTGCCGAGCTTGAAGGTCAGCGTCAGCTGCATTGAGCCGTCGGGCATGCTCTGCGAGAACATGTAGATCAGGTTTTCAAGCCCGGTCATCTGTTGTTCGAGCGGCCCCGCCACGGTGGCGGCAATGGTTTCCGGGCTGGCACCCGGATACGAGGCGTTGATGGCGATGGTCGGAGGCACGACCTCGGGGTATTCCGAGACCGGCAGTTTGAACATCGCCAGCAGGCCGAGCAGCAGGATGACCACCGACATGACACCGGCAAAGATGGGTCGATCAATGAAGTATTGGGGAAGCCGCACGATTACTTCTTACCTTCGACTGGTGCGGCTGCCGCAGTCGCCACCGGCGTGGTTGTCGGCGCCGCTGGCGGAGCGTCATTGACCAAGGTAATCATCGACGCCGGCACCGGCGTCACCGCCATGCCAGGATAGAAGATCTTGGCCAGGTTGTTGACGGCGATGGTGTCGGTCGGCGCCAAGCCGCTGGTCACCACGCGCAGGCCATCAGCATTTTCACCGAGCTGCACCGGACGGAACGAGGTCGCACCTTTGTCGTCGACGATGAGCACATAACGGGTCAGCAACTGCGCCTGAACGGCACGTTCATTGATCAGCAGTACCGAACGTGGAGCGGCAATCTGCAACTGCACGCGAGCGAAGGCGCCGGCGGTCAGTTCTCGCCGCGGGTTGGGCAAGGTGGCACGGATGCGGATCGAACCGCTGGCACTATCGATGAGATTGTCGACGAAGCTGACGGCGCCGGTATGCGGAAATCCTTGCTCGCCGGGCAGCGCCACGCCCACGGGCACGGCGGCATCGCCCTGCCCGTGGGCATTGGCGCTGGCGCGCAGACGCGGCGCCAGCGCCTGCCAGGTGGTCTCATCGAGATCGAACACGGCGTAGATCGGATCGCAGCTCACCAAGGTGGCCAACAGCGTGCCGGGGGCCTGGCCGCTGGCTTGCACGACATTGCCTACCGTCGACAGCACCCGGCCGATGCGGCCGGTGATGGGGGCGGTGATGATCGAGTGGCTGAGGTCGAGCTTGGCATTGATCAGGGCGGCGTCGGCGGCGGCGAGCACGGCTTTGGCGACATTCAATGCCGATTCCGCATCATCATAGGCTTGCTGTGAGACGATCTTGGTGGCGATCAGGTCTTTGCTGCGCTCGAACTGCTGCTGCGCCTGCGCCAAGCGTGCCGCTGCGCCGGTGCGTTCGGCCTCGACGCGTGCCAAGATGGCTTTCAATGGTTCATCATCGATACGCATCAGCACTTCGCCGGCCTGCACTTCGGCGCCATCAGCGACCAGCACTTGCAGGATGGTGCCGCCAACTCGTGAGCGTAATTCGACGGTTTGCACGGCTTCGAGACGGCCGGTTAATTCGCGTGTGCGTGGCAAGGTTTTCACCACTGGCGTCGCCACCCCGACCGGTGGCGGCGGCATGGCACCAGGAGGCTTGGCGGCCGGGGCCTTGTCGCAACTGGCCAGGAGTGCCAGGGCCGCCAGGGAAACGGCACTGCGGATAAAAGTCGATGAGAAGGAGCGCATGGCAGGAGTCTCGGGGAGTTTATGAAGAAATAGTGGAGATGAGTTGGCGCACGAGACCGAGGTAGTCGGTATGCGGATGGGTGCGGTGCAGCTGGGTGCCTTGTTGCAGCACTGACCACACCACCAGCGCTTGCTGCTGGGCGTCGCCGGAAAAAACAAATACCCCCGAGCGGCGCCCGTCCTCGAGCCAGCGCGTCAGGCCGCTCAGGCAGTCATCGATCCAACCGACCACCGCGAGCTGCATGGGCTCGGGCAGAATGGCATACTCGGCTTGCAGGGCATAGATCGGACATGACTTGCCCTTGCCGGCCGAACAGGTGCGTTCGGCGATCAAGGCTCCTAGCGCCAGCAAGCGCTCGCATGGATTGGGATAAGTAGCAATCAGATCATGTTCACAAACGGCACGTTGCTCGCGCATCCACGTTACCAGGGCGACGCCAAGGTCGGACTTGGTCGGAAAATGATAATGAATGCTCGGCGCGCGGATGCCGACCTGCTCGGCCAGATCGCGAAAACTGAACGAGGCCCAGCCCACCGCCTGCAGGCGGGCGGCAGCGGCTTCCAGCAGGGCTTCGCGGGTGGTGGCACC
>JAYVTR010000368.1:0-7242 GCA_043788625.1 Planctomycetota bacterium | reverse complement strand
CCAAGCACAATGTCACGTCAGCAATCCGCTTCATGAGTCTCGGTCACGACGGAGCCAACTATTCCATGCAACACCTCATGGCCATCCATGCTTTGATGGCGACCAATAACATCGATCCCGACCTCGATCTGATCAACACCGGCTTGACGGCGATGGCCGCTGATCTTGTGACGCATAAGATGAAAGAGAGCGACATCTTATTGCCGGCGGTGTTGTTTGCCGAAGAGCAACTACACGCTCGGCATACCACCACCGCCACTTTTCATCGCCCAGCAGCTCATCGCCCAGCAGCAAGGCGCCCAGATGGGTACGCTCAGGCAAATAAGTCGATGTAATGCATTCAGGCGAGTAAGCGTGCTGCCTTGTGCAGCGCTTTCACCAGCTGATCAATATCTTCTCGGTTGTTGTACACTCCAAGCGAAGCGCGTGCACTCGCGGGTATGCACATGCGCGTCATCACCGGCTGCGCGCAATGATGGCCAGCGCGAATCGCTACGCCTTCCATATCGAGGATAGCGCTGATGTCGGCCGCATGGCAATTAGGCAATAAGAACGACAATACGGTGCTGCGATGGGCAGCAGTACCATAACGCCGCAGGCCGGGAATTTCGGCCAGACGTTGTTCAGCATAGGCGAACAGCTCGCGCTCTGCTGCTTGGATATTGGCAAAGCCCAGGTTACTCAACCATTCGCAGGCGGTAGCCAAGCCGATGGCTTCGGTGATCGGAGGAGTGCCGGCCTCAAAGCGCGCTGGTGGCTGTGCAAAAGTTGTGCCGGTGAAGCTCACCCGCTCGATCATTTCGCCACCACCACGCCACGGCGGCATCGATTCAAGAACCGGTAGCTTGCCATAGAGCACGCCGATGCCGGTTGGGCCATAAACTTTATGCCCACTGAATACCAGAAAGTCACAATCGAGGTCTTGTACATCCAAGGCCATGTGCGGCGCCGATTGCGCTGCATCAACCAGAATGCGGGCGCCGACAGAGTGGGCTTTTTTTGCCAACTCCTTGACTGGATTAATGGTGCCCAAGCTGTTGGCGATATGTACCACGCCGACCATCTTGACGCGTTCGTCAAGCAGGCTGTCGAAAGCCTCAAGATCCAGGCTGCCGTCATCGAGGATCGGACAGGCGATCAGTTCGGCGCCGGTGATCTCGGCAGTGATCTGCCACGGGACGATGTTGGCATGGTGCTCCATGCCGGTGACCAGGATGCGATCTCCCGGCTTCAGATGTTTGCGTCCCCATGACCAGGCGACGAGATTGATCGCGTCGGTACAGCCCATGGTGTAAACGATTTCACGTTCGCTGGCAGCATTCAAAAAGCGCGCGATAGACTGACGTGCCTCTTCATAAAGTTGGGTCGAGCGCACCGAGCGACGGTATAAACCGCGGTGCACCGTGCCATATTCGTGACGCAGGAAATGATCCATGCGTTCGATCACCGCCAATGGCTTTTGCGCTGTGGCTCCTGAGTCGAGGTAGGTCATACCTGCCAAGCCGGGAAATTGAGCTCTGATGGCAGTAAGGTCCCAGGTCATGGCAGGTACTCCGGATGGAGAAGCAAGGCCAGCACTTCGCCACTGAAGCCAGTGGTCAACAAGGCTCGCGCTTCATGCACAGGTAAGCCACGCATGCGCAGATACAACAACTCATCGGCATCGAGTTGTCCGACGGTTGCACCATGTGCCGCCTTGACGTCATCGGCCTTGATGTCGAGCTGCGGCCTGGTGTCGGCGCGAGCGGTGTCTGACAGCAAGAGATTGCGATTTTGCTGCACGGCGTTGGCGCCATCGGCACCGCTAAGGATCTGTACGCAGCCATCAAAGCTGGTGCGTGCCTGTTCATGCAAGACGTTCTTGAACAGCTGTTCGCTGGTGGTGTTGCCGGCCGCATGGCAGACACGTAGCCAATGATGCGCCTGGTGTTGCTGATGCACCTGTGCCAGCCCGGCGAGGGCGACGTGTGCCCCGGCGGCGGCCAGCGTTGCGCGCACCCCTAAGCGTACGCAAGCACCGCCGTGGATCACGGATGTCCAATGGATCTGTGCATCACCTTCGATGGACAGGCGGGCGGTGGGCAACAGGTGATAGGCGTCAGTGCTCTGGATTTCTGAGACACGGATCACTGCCCCGCGTCCGGCGCGCAGGCTGATGGCTGGGCATGAACGCGAGGCTCCTAATGCGACGTGACGCACCACCAGGTCAAGCTGGCCGCCGGCCGCCACGTCGATGTCCAGGCTCAAGCCACTGGTGCCGCCGGTGGTGACGTTCACCAGGTGCAAAGCTTCGGGGTGATGACCATGTACCTGCATGACCTGCCGGCAGGTGCCGTCAGCCACTGCCCAGCAAGCGGCAACATCGGTTTCAGTGGCGAGACGCGTGGCTAGGTCAGCGTCATCAGCGTGAGTCGGTAGACGCAGCTGCCATGCGGTTGGCCAGTCGCCATGACCGAGGGAGTGAAAACGGCCATCAACTAGCACCAAGGCGCGCTGGGTGTGATCGACCAACGCCCGCAACTCGTCAGTGGTGACGGGACGCGGTGTGGCATAAGCAGGCGTGGCGAATGTATCGCAACGCACATAGCGCCAGTCTTCGGCACTGCTGCTCGGCAAGCCAAGCGCTGTGGCGCGAGCCCGCGCCACAGCCTTGAGATCAAGAACTGGGTCAGTCACGGATAAGCCAATCATAGCCATCACGTTCGAGTTTGGTGGCAAGTTCAGGACCGCCGCTTTGTTGGATGCGGCCATTACCCAGGACATGGATGCGATCGGGTCTGACCAGATCCAACAAGCGCTGGAAGTGGGTGATAAGGATCACGCTGCGGTCAGCTCGGCGAAAAGCGTTGATGGCCGCGGCCACCGATTTCAAGGCATCGATGTCGAGCCCTGAATCAGTCTCATCCAAAACCGCCAACTTGGGTTCCAGCACGTGCAATTGCAGGATCTCGTTACGCTTCTTCTGTCCGCCTGACATGCCGGCATTCAGTTGGCGGTCGCCATATTCGACCGGCACCTGTGATTCTGCGATTTTACGCGCCAACAGCACCGGGAAATCCTTGACCGATAACTCGGGCTGGCCGTGCGCCTTGGCCTTGGCGTTGTACGCTAAGCGCAAGAATTCAGCATTGGCTACGCCGGGGACTTCCACCGGGTACTGCCACGAGACGAACAGGCCATTGTGCGAACGGGTTTCAGGATCGAGTGCGAGCAGGTCCTTGCCCTCAAACTCAGCTTTGCCACTGACCGTATAACCAGGATGTCCGGCGAGGGCGCGGCCGAGGGTGGTCTTGCCGGAGCCGTTGGGACCCATGAGAGCGTGGACCTCGCCAGCGCCGATATTCAGCGACAGGCCGGTGAGGATTTTGGTCTCGCCAACGGCGACCTGGAGATTGTCGAGGACGAGCATCAGAATTCGTTCAGCTGAATAGCCTGTTTGAGGGTTTGCGTCAGATCGATTATCTCACCGTCGACAAAGACGAGCGATCCAGAGTTATCGCCATCCAGCACAATCGTGAAGCGGTTGCCGTATTTCTTGGTGACCATGCGCAGGATCTCGGCGCGCACCAAGCGCTCGAGTTTCTGCTGCATCTGGTAATTATTATCAGGGATCGCCTTCAGCTGCTCCTCGACAGTTTTTCCATCTTTGTCACCGGCCTGGCTGATCTGGTTGCGTTTAAGATCGTTGGCGTCGTTGAGTTCTTTGATTTTTTTGAGCGCGTCATTTTCCGGTTTGGCGATCACCAGGTCGAGCAAGTCGTCATGGATCTCATTGAGGTGGATCATGGCTACGCGAGCCGGCGCGGGCGCTGCGACGGGAGCGACCGGCGTGGCTTCAACTCCCCAGCTCACCGTCGAGATAAAGAACAGGGTTGAAGCGAGTGAGGCGAGTGAACGGGGCATGATCATCCTACGGAGTTTTCGAGTTTGAGAGTCAACAGCTTGCGCGCCTCGGCGGCGAATTCCAACGGTAGCACATCCAGCACATCTTTGCAGAAACCGCTGACGATGGCTTGTAGCGCATCCTCTTGCGCGATGCCGCGCGAGCGGAAGTAGAACAGCTGGTCTTCGCTGAGTTTGCTGGTCGAGGCTTCGTGTTCGACGATGGCGTCCGAGCGCTGCACATCGACATAGGGATAGGTGTGGGCTTCGCTGCGCTTGCCGACCAGCATCGAGTCGCAACAAGTATAATTGCGCGCCCCGGCGGCATTACGATGCACCTGCACCAGGCCACGGTAGACGTTGGTAGAGATGTCGGCGGCGATGCCCTTGGAGATGATCGTGCTGCGGGTGTTCTTGCCGAGATGGATCATCTTGGTGCCGGTGTCGGCCTGCATGTGGCCATTGGTCAGGGCCACCGAGTAGAATTCGCCGACCGAGCCATCGCCCTGCAGGATGCAGCTGGGGTATTTCCAGGTGATGGCGCTGCCGGTTTCAACCTGCGTCCATGAGATCTTTGATTTGATGCCGCGACAGGCTCCGCGCTTGGTGACGAAGTTGTAGACGCCGCCTTCGCCAGTCTCCTTGTCGCCGGCATACCAGTTCTGCACCGTCGAATACTTGATCTCGGCGTGGTCGAGAGTGACCAGTTCGACGACTGCTGCGTGCAGCTGGTGCTTGGATGACTGGGGTGCCGTGCAGCCCTCGAGATAGCTGACATAGGCGCCTTCGTCGGCAATGATCAGGGTGCGCTCGAACTGCCCGGCATCGGTGTTGTTGATGCGGAAATAGGTCGACAGTTCCAAAGGGCAGCGGGTGTACGGTGGAATGTAGACGAACGAACCGTCACTGAATACGGCGCTGTTGAGAGCTGCAAAATAATTGTCCGCAACCGGCACCACCGAACCCAGCCAGCGCTCGATGAGTGCCGGGAACTGATGCACGGCTTCCGAAAACGAACAGAAGATCACCCCGGCATCGAACAATTTCTGCTGATGCGTGGTGGCGATCGACACACTGTCGAAGACCGCGTCGACGGCGACTCCTGATAAACGTTTTTGTTCATCTAAAGGAATGCCGAGCTTGGCAAAGGTCTCAAGGATTTCCGGCGGGACGTCGTCGATACTGTTGTAGGTCGGCTTGTCATTGGCGGCAGCTTTGTGCCCGGAGAAATACTGGATGTCCTGGTAGTTGATCGGCGGGTAATTGACGTGCGCCCATTCCGGTTCGCGCATGGTCAGGAAAACCTTGAAGGCTTTCAGACGGAAATTCAGCAGGAATTCCGGCTCGCCACGGGCGGCACTGATGGCGCGCACGGTATCTTCGCTCAGCCCGCGGCCGAGGGTGACGGCTTCGACAGCGGTTGAAAAGCCATATTTGTATGCGTCATCGAGCACGATTTCGCTCATGGTGTGGCTTCCGTATCGCTCGTAGTTTCAAGAAGGATCGCCGGATGCAGGCGCCCACGCAAAGCATCGGTAAGCATCTGGCAGACAGTGGGGATTTGTTCATTTGCCAGCCCGGTGAAGGTCACCACCACGCGGAAGTCATCATGCAGGCCGTCGATGGCGGCGGTGGCATCAGTGGAATAGCTTGGTAGCAGTTCGCTCATGATGGCATCGACTTGGCCGATTTTCTTCAGCAGCGATAAAGGCAACCAGGTTTCGTCGATGGCGGTCCAGTCCTGTTTGCGCTTACGTTGATAAGAGACCTTCTCTTGCGGCTTAGGTAGCAGGCGTACCGCTGGCAGCGCTGCCAGGGCGCGATTTTGCAGATCGGGTATGAACTCAGCTTCGCTCAGGTCGCAACTGGGCGTCAGCGGGTCATCGCGCAACAAGCTGTCGATCTGCGCGATGCTCAGGTTGCAGGCATCGGCTACGGTTCTGCCCCGCGCCAATTCGCTGAAGGCATCCATCAGCGGATGGCTGGAAAGCCTGCCAAAAGCAATGAAACGAGAATCTTCGATGGTATTGGTGGCAAGATCGATCAGCCAATAGAGGCGCGCTTGACCCTGCACGTCTGAGACCGCTAGCAAGCCCAGCTGACGACGGGCCGCATCCAATGGCGCGAAAGCCCCACGGGTGCGCGGTTTTTTCAACCGAGCGAGGGCTTTTTCCGACAAAGAAGTCGACAGGGGAGCGGCAGTGGTAGGCATCGGCAGTGGGCTCGGTGGGCAATGGTATCGCTGGGCAGCGGGCAGCAATTTACGGTCTGTTTTGCCATCGACGCATGGTGGTCATGACGGTGGGTCATGTGGGGCGTGCATGGCTGACGACCGCCATAGGCTGGTCCGCCCATGCCTTGGCCACGCGTTTTATGAGCCTGTTGCGTGCGGGATTGTGGTTATCAGCGGGGATCGCTGCCGGGCGCGTGGCGGGTTTCGTGCGTGAGGCGATCCTCGCCCGGCGCTATGGCCTGAGCCCCGACGCCGATGTGGCGGTGCTGGTACTGACCCTACCTGACAGCTTGCTGAACATCCTCGTTGGTTCGGCGATGGCGGCGGCCTTGGTTCCGGCCTTGGCCGCTCAACGTCACCTCCATGGCCAAGCGGGGATTGATCGGTTGCAGACGCAGATCGCCGGCTTGGCTGTCGGAGTCGGCTGCCTGGTGACCCTGCTGCTGACTTTTGTCGCCCGCCCGCTGGTGCAGGTGTTAGCGCCCGGCCTGGCCGTGGCGCAGGTAGCGCAGGCAGCTGACCTGATCAGCGTCGCATTGTGGGCCGTACCGTTGACGGTGCTGTCATCGGTGGTCGGTGCCGGTCTGCAGGAGCGCGAACGCTTTGCCTCGACGGCCCTCGGGACCCTGTGGTTCAACGGCGCGGTGATCATCGCCCTGCTGCTGTGGCAAGGGGTGTTGGTGGCGATGGCATGGGCGATGATCGCCGGTGCGGCGGTACGCGTGGTGTTGCAAGTACTCGAATGGCGGGCGGCGGGCGGCAGATGGGTGGTGGCAGGCGGCGGTTGGCTGCCTGAAAAGCGCATGGGGGTGGCTTATCTTCAAGTCTTGGCGGCGGGTGCCGCCTTGCTTTTATTGCCCTTGGCCGGGCGCTGGTTCGCCTCGTTCGCTGGCAGTGGTGCCATCGCCGGCTGGACCTATGCCAGCAAGCTGTTCGAGCTGCCGCTGCAGGTGCTGGTGACGGTGTTCGCTACTGCTCTTTTTCCTCGATTTTCGCGGTTGCTGGCGGCGGGCGATGAAGCTGCCGCGCGTGCTTTTCTGCACCTCGGGGGACAGATTGTTCTGCTCTGCGCCACCACCGCCGCCATCGTCGTGGCAGCGTCGGCGGCGGATGTCGTACAGGTTGCG
>JAYVTR010000367.1:0-4401 GCA_043788625.1 Planctomycetota bacterium | reverse complement strand
GCGTGGCGAGGTGGCGCGCTTGGGCTATGATCTGTGGATCATGTGGTTGACGGCACGTACGGTTATCACCGGTAAAGGGGGGAATTAGCATGTGTGGCATCGTCGCCGCGTTCGGTCTGGGTATAGATAGCGCGTTGCTGGGGCGCATGGCCGAGGTTATCCGTCATCGTGGTCCCGATGACACCGGTTTATGGGCCCAAGACGGCTTGGGGGTGGGCAATCAGCGCCTATCGATTATCGACCTGGCCGGCGGTCATCAGCCGTTTGTGTCGGACGATGGTCTGGTGGCGGTGGTTCAAAACGGCGAGATCTACAATTACCGTGAGCTGGCGGCGGAATTGGCAGGTAGTGAATACGCCTGCCGCAGCGGCTCGGATACCGAGGTGCTGCTGCGCCTGTATCTGAAGGAGGGTCTCGGCTTTCTCTCGCGCTTGAACGGCATGTTCGCTTTTGCCGTGGCGGATCGTCGCGATGGCAGCCTGACCGTGGTGCGCGACCGCGTCGGCGTGAAGCCCTTGTACGTCACGCAACATCAGGGTCGGGTGCTGTTCGGCAGTGAGATCAAATGTCTGTTGGCGGCTGGAGTGCCGGCGAAGGCCGATCATCAAGCGCTGCACCATTTCCTCAGTTACAATTACGTACCGCCGCCGTTTACCGCCTTTACCGGCATCCGTCACGTTATGCCCGGTACGTGGATGCGTTGCAGTGCCGGCGGCATCAGCAGTGGCACGTGGTGGGAATTGCCGACCGCCGCCGAGCAGCAGCACTCGGAAGGGGAGTGGATCGACGAATTCAACACCATCCTAGATGCGGCCACCGCTATCCGTCTGCGCGCCGATGTGCCGTTCGGCGCCTTCTTGTCGGGAGGCGTCGATTCGTCCTCGGTGGTCGGGGTCATGGCACGGCACCTCGCGGCTGCCGGTAAAGGCCCGGTGAAGACCTTCACCATCGGCTTCGATGACCCGCGCTTCGATGAAAGCGGATTCGCCCGCCAGGCGGCTGAGCGCTTTGGCACCGACCATGTCTGCGAGCAGGTGGCGTCGGACATGATCGGGCTGTGGCCGTTGATGACCTGGCACAATGACCAGCCGCACGGTGACGTATCGTTCATGCCGACGTGGAAGGTCAGCCAGGTCGCTTCCAAGCATGTGAAAATGGTCTTGACCGGTGACGGCGGCGATGAGTTGTTCGCTGGCTATGACAAGCACCGCGACTTCTTTACTGCGGCCAATGCGTCGTTGTCAGAGAGCGATTTTCGACGTCGCTATTACGAATCGATCACGCTTTTCCCGACCGCCGCCAAGGCCGCTTTATACGCACCGACAATGACAGCTGCCGCTGGTGACGATAGCTTTGCGGTGGTTGACGCGTTGTTCGAGCGATCGCGCGGATTGGATCGCATCAACCGTGCTTTGTACCTCGATACGGCCTTATTATTGCCGGGAAACAATCTGGTGAAGCCGGATCGCATGGGCATGGCAGTGTCGATCGAGGCACGCAACCCACTGTTGGATGTGCGCATGGTCGAGATGGCCTTCCGCATGCCAGGATCGATGAAGTTGCGCGATGGCATCACCAAGTACATCTTCAAGCAGGCGGTCACGCCGTTGATCGGCCGCGACCTGGCCTATCGCAAAAAGCAGATGTTCACCGTGCCGGTAGGAGAGTGGTTCAAAGACCGCCTACGGCCATTGGTTGAAGAAGTGCTCATGGACCCGCGCACCTTGGCGCGTGGACTGTTCCGTCCTGAGGAAGTACGTGGCCTGGTCAGCCGTCACCTCTCGGGCGCCGCCAACCATACCCGCGAGATTCGCGCCTTGCTGGCCATCGAGCTGTGGTTCCGCACCTGTATCGATCAGCAATTCACGTACGCGCCGACGATGGCTGATCTGGGGATTGTTAGCGTCTGCTCGGGTAAAATTTAAAACCGCATCGATAAATCGATGTTGCGAGAATGGGCCACGAGATCGTGCTAGGAGCGTGTCGGGCATCAGCGTCCTTCCACGGCGGCGGCTCATTCGCGAACCGGCTTGTGACCCCCTAAGGAATCATCTGCTCCCTAGCCTTTAGTTGGGCAAGGTGGCGAGATCGGTCGCCTGCGCTTGCGGGCACTCAGCGAGGCAACGAGCGATTTCGGCTGGCGCATGCTGGTCGGTGGCAGAGCGGGCACGTGGCAAGGTATGGAAGGTACCAGTGAAGGGATTTTTCCATTGGCCCGCGGCATTGAACTTGCCGAAACGCGCATCGCCGGCGGTGGCTAAATGATGCAACCACTTTTGTTCAAGAACGAGAAACAATGGCCGGGCTTTGCCATTGCGCCGAGTCGACCATGGCTTGCGATGAAATAAGAACTGTTGAATAGCAGCGCTATCGCCGACCTTGCAAGCGAGTAAGCTTCCCGAATAAGGGCAGATCCAATGCGAGCCGGTTGCCGTATGTACGGCAAAGGCCGGATTCTCCGCTAGCGCAGCCAAGACCATTTCACCTTCTGACTGATGCTCTTTGGCGTCGCGCATGGCCGTCGTCAAACCAGTGTAAGGTGCTTTTCCAGTAAACTGCATGTAGGGATCTTGGCCTGTGCGTCAGTCGGGGCAATCGTGGCTCATCTGGCGAGCAGCAGGCGCTCAGCTGGTCAAGAGCTGCTCGTGGTCGACAATCGGCTAGCGCGCCGAAGGTGCTGCTGAGGTGGGCCATGCGAAGCGGTTTGTCAGAGCGACCAGGTGCACGTTATGCGCTGACGATGTTGGCCCATCGGACGGGTCTAGCAGTGACTGGGGCCGATGAGACACGTTTGCTGCCGTGGTCGCTCGCAGCTGATCTGCTTGCTGATCCCGTCTTGGTAGTGCAGACGATCGCTCCTGGTGGACTCTCGGCCTGGGACGGCGAACGATTGTTTGCGGCAGTGGCCGCTGGGGATGCGCAAGCGTTGCGTCTGCTCACCGGTGGAGAACCGCTGACGCGCTTCGAGGTGCAGAATCTCCCGCGGTATCCACGTCTTTGGGCACATTTCATCGATATTGAAATACTCGTCGGTGATTTTTCAGCGGCATGTTGTCGCGCTGGACTGCCGCTGCCCAGCTCGGATCCACTCTATGACCTAGCATTGATCGCTGAATTGTTTCGGCGCAGCCAGGGACAGTTGACGGTGCGTGAGCGCCTACTGGTTGATTGTCCGTGGTTGGGGATGTCGGCGTGGTTGTCATCGACTGGACAGTTGGCAGAAAATGTAGTGTTGGAAGGTCTACGCCGCGAACAGATCAAACGAAGTCCTTTACCTGGCCATCGGCAGGTCCATGAATTGCTGGGTATGAGTCAACGCTTCACGGTGCAACGCAGTGATGTGCGTATCGTCAGTGAAGCGATCCTGAACAGTACAGCGAGCTGGGATGAACGGGGACATCTGGCGGTTGACGGCGGTGCCAACGGACCGTTTAATGTTGGGCAAACAGACCTTTCATTCGGTATTGGTGGTATGCATTCCTCAGATCAGCCAGGAGTGATTGAAGGACCGTTAGTAGATCTGGATGTAACATCCTATTATCCCTCACTCATTGCCCGTGATGCTATTTCACCGCCGCAACTGGCAGAATTTTCTGCCCGCACCGCGCACTTGTTGCAGCGGCGTTTGCTGGCTAAGCGAGCCGGTGATGTGGTTGCGAGCACGGCACTGAAATACGTCATCAACAGTCTGTATGGTCAATTGGGAAATGTGCGCAGTGGTTTGTTCTCTCCCGCCGACGCCTTGCGCGTGGTACTTACCGGCCAGCTCCACCTATTACAGTTGATTGATGGCATTTTATGTGCGGGCTGTGAGCTCATCTCTGCCAATACCGATGGTATTGTGGTGCGTGGCGATCCGACTGCGGCGGCTTTAGCTTGGGAGAAAAGTACCAGTCTGATGCTTGAACGTACCCATTATAGGCGGCTTTGGCGCACCAGTGTGAATGATTATCTGGCGCTCGCTGTTGATGGCACGATCGCTAAAGCGAAAGGTCGTTTTGGTGGTGGCGATGATGACGGTGACAGTGCACGCCGTTCAGCAGCGCCGATCATTGCCCGGGCAGTAAATGAATACTTGATTCATCAACGTGCGGTTGCGTCGGTTGTTAATGCATGTTGCGAGGTCTCGGCATTCACCCTGTGGAGACGAGCCAATGGTTTGCAATGGGGAGGGCAAGATATAGCAACACCAGTAGTGCGATGGATCGTGGTTGTGAAAGGAATGTCCCTGACGCAAACAACCGGACAACGTCAATGTACGATGGTTGCAGCGCATGCACAATTAGTTGATAATCCCGATGATTTTTCAATGAATGAGCTTGATCGGGGGTGGTACATCATGGCTGCCCAGGAAGTGCTCGATGCGGTATTGGGTACGCATGGCGGGGCTAAACAATTGAC
>JAYVTR010000366.1:0-4910 GCA_043788625.1 Planctomycetota bacterium | reverse complement strand
TTCAACTTGGAGGCCGGTGAATTCAGCATCGCTGCAGTCGACACAGTTGAACGCCCAATTAGCCGAACGCCGCACGACCAGATCGCGTACGACGATGCCGCGGCAGTTGGTGAAGGCGAGGCAATGCGGCCCACGGAAACCTTCCTCCCCTTCGGGATTGCGGCAGTCGCTACCGTCGATGCAGCCCGGTCCCTCGATACCGAAGTCGTCGGCATTGTCGGCGGTGATAAACCCCCCGCCCCAATAGCGGGCATCGTAATCGGTGATCTCTGAGCTACCGGCCAGTATCGCGCCGGCTTCCAGACGCAGCAACACGCGTGAGCGCAGGCGTAACGTACCGCTGCGATAGGTTCCCGCTGGAAGGACGAGAATGCCGCCAGCGACGGCCACCGCATCGATGGCGCGCTGCAGGGCAGCGGTCTGGAGGCCGGGGGTATTTGCAACCACCCCATGGTCGTGAGCTGATGTGACGTGGGTGAAAATGAAATCAGTCATGCGCAGTCTCGGATGGAAGAGCAAGGATTCATGGAGCGACCACCGCCCAGCTGAGCGGTGGCAAGGTGCACATACCGGCATCTACCGCGATAACGGGAGTGGCGGCGGCCAATACCCGCTGGCGTCCGCCGGTGGCGATTTGCAGCGGGATCTGGGTATGGTTGGTGAGCACGAGGGCAGCCCCACGGGGAATGGCCTGCATGCCATCGGGCACTGCCAGCAAGTCGGTTATCCCCGCCGCTGCGAGCACCCGGGTCAGGAAGGCGCCCATCGCCACCCGTCCCGGATCGAAACCCAGATAGAAAGTCTGGCCATGGCCGGCGTGATGGTGAGCCGCCGCGGCGGCACCCGGGACGTGCCCATCGCTCCAGGTCCACAGCGGCTTGGCCCCCTGCAGATCCAGGGCCTCCCACCAACCAGTCGAGGTCGCATGTGGCAGGCCGTCGCACCCGGTGGCAGCAAAGCTGCGCAGCGGCGCTGCGGTACGCCAGCCGATGGTGTGGAGGTCATGCGTATCGTTGCAGTTCTGGCTCTCGCTGACGCGCAGCCCGAAAAGCCCGGTCGCCGGATGGTCGCTGCGGCGGTAGCTGCCATGCGGCGTTTTGCACAGGCTCTTGCGGCCGCTGGCCAGTACCCCACCGCGTTCGACGTAAGCGCTGAGGTTGGCCAATTCGCCATCTGACACCAACATCAAGCCGGGGGTGAGCACCGCCGCATAACGGCTGAGATCGTCGCCGGGCTGAACGCAATCCACGGGTACCCCGAGATCAAAAAGTGCCTGTTGCCAGCGCTCGACTTCCAGCCAGTAGCTGAAGCGTCCGCCGTAATAGCGGTCGGCCTGCCAGTAATTCTGCCAAGAATAGCAGATGGCGACACGCGGCTTGATGGGCGGCAAGGCGAGGTCGCCGATGCGGTCGAGCGCCAGACGCATGTCGGCGACCTCGGCCAAGCGTTGCCGCGGACGCCCGGCATGATCTATGAAGCCCATCAAGTCCTGTTCGTGGCCGCTGGGGGTCGATTCCCAGCGCCAAAAAGTATGGACCGATTCGCCATGCGCCTGGGCTGAGATCGCATGGATGACATTGTATCCCGGCGCCGAGGCGAGGTGCGCATCGACGGCATTGACGGCATTCTCCATCGTCCATAGCGGCTGGCCACGGCCGATCGAGCGCATGAGGTGGTGGGCGAAGGAATTCCCGGCCAGGGTAAAGTTGCAGAAATAATTGTCCCACGATAAAATGTCGAACTCGCGCTGCAGCGCCCAATAGTCGATGTCTTGAAAGTCGGCCATCAGATTGGTGGTGATCGGCTTGGTGGTGCCGGCCTCGCGCAAGGCGGCGACCTGCTCGCGCGCCAGCTCCACGAACTGATCGGAGACGAACTGGCGCATCAGCAGCCGCAGCTCGGGCGAAGGATTGGAATTACGCGGCAGGCAGACCTCATCCCATGATCCCAGATCGAGGCTCCAGAAGGCTCCGCCGATCGCCTCGTTCAAGGCTACCAGGGTGCCAAAGCGAGCACGTACAAACTCGCGAAAGGCGGCATCGCTTGCCGCGTCAAAACTTTCGCCCCAACCCAGTTCGTTGTCGACCATCCACGTCGAGACCGCCGGGTGATCATCCAGTGCCCGACACATGGCGCCGGCAATGCGCCGGCAATGGGCGCGGTAGATCGGCGATGCAGGGTTGGCGTTGCGGCGCGAGCCATAGCCCTCGGGCGTACCGGCGCGGTCGTGCTTCATGAGCTCAGGATGCGCGTGCAGCAACCACGCCGGCGGGCTGGCGGTAGGGGTGTCGAGCACTGCGTCGAGCCCATGCACCAGCGCCCGGTCGAGGGCGCGGCGCACCCAGTCGAAGCGGTAGTCCCCAAGCGCCGGCTCCAAGCGGCTCCAGGCGAAATCGAGCATGCGCACGCGGGTAAATCCAGCCGCGCGCATCATCGCCAGATCGGTATCCCAGCGGCTTTCGGGCACCTGCTCAGGATACCACGAGACGGCCATGATTACACTGGGGACGGGGTCGGGCATTGGGGTACTCCGTGCATCATCATCTGCGGTCCGCATTGTCCGTACCTTGTATGTCCTGTTCAGCGCCGTCAGTCGGAGAAACACCGACATTCACTATCGTATAAAGGGTATACCAATGGTCTACATGATCAAAGATGAGATCGACGAACGCTTGCGCCGGCTAGCGGCGGCGCAACCCCAGGAATGTCTGCCATCCGAGCGGGATCTGGCCGCCTGGCTGGGATGCGCCCGGACCACGGTGCGGCGAGCGTTAGCGCGATTGCAGGTGACCGGAACACTCCGCCGCAGCGGACCGGCGCGGGTTGCGCAAGCGGCGGTAGAGCACCGTCCGCTGTTGGTGATTATGGACGAGGTCGACACTGAATTCGCCGATCGCATCCTCGCAGGAGCCATGACCCACGGTCGGCAAGCCGGACGTCATCTTCTACTAGCGCATCTTGACGGACTGCACCCCGGACTGCTCGCCCTGCCGCCCGCCGGGGTGATGCGCCTCAACGAACAGCCCCATTCGGGGTCCGATCGGCTCATGGCCGCAGCGGCCGCACTCGGGCTTCCCTGTGTCGAACTTGGCGACCGCCTCGGCTCGACGGCGGACGCGGTGGCTTCTGACCATGCCGCGGGCGCGGCACTTTTAGTCGACGCGCTGGTTGAGCGAGGCTGTCGTCGCATCCTGCAGATTGGCCATTCCGGGCTGGCACTGCGCGGCTGGCTTGAGCATCGCCGCCAAGGTTATGAAGAGGCGCTGCGGCGGCATGGCTTGAGCCCTCTTGCGCCGGCTCTCACCACACCCCTGGCGGCGGCGACCTCAGAGAACTCCTTGGCACACGGGGTCGCGGAAATGCGCGCCGTCCTTCAACAGGCGTGGATCAACGGACCATGCGATGCGGTAATGGCGCTCAATGACCACGACGCGGCAATTGTGGCTCGCGCCCTCGCCGAGCTGGGCCATGGCAGCGTGCAGGTCACCGGTTACGATGCGCGATGGCCTCGGGTGCCGGGCATCGAGCGCTGCCTCCCTCCACCGGCCTTCACCATCGATCCCGGGTTGCAGCAAATTGGCTGCGCGCTGACGGAGACACTCCTTGCCCGGCTTCATGGGCAGCTACCCGCGGAGCGCCATTGCCGCTTCATTTCACCTCGGCTGGTCGCGCTCAGCTGAAATGCGGGTCAAGGTCCGGGCGGCATCATCTCGATGATTATCTGTTCGCGCTGCGGCCCGGGGGTCATGCCCGGCCACAGCTCAATGCCCGCCACCTGCGGCGCGGGCAGCGGATACACCACCACCCGCCCAGACGACCCGGCCAGAGGAAGGCTCACGTCGCACCGGCCGTCGGCATCGCGCCCCCATCCGACAACACCGCCGGTGGGTGTGACCTCAGCCACCAGCCAACGGGTTGGGGTACCCGGCATATCAATGATGGCCCCGCCTCGGCGCACCCGCACCGGCCCGGGCGCGGTAATCAAATCGATCACCATCCGCTCGGGGGTGTTCACCAGGGCCGCGGGATTCGGCGGCGGCTCGGCGGTGCAGCTACGCACGCACCAGGCCACGAGGGCAAGCGGTAAGATCGCAAAGGCAGAGCGGGGGAGGCGTGGCGTCATCAATCACCTATGACAATGGTCCACATCCCCTTCGCATTCCAGTACGAATCGCCGGCGGTGCCGGTACCAATGCTGATGGCGCGGGTGGTCGACGCAGTATGGCCATCAGCAAATACAACGTTGGAGCGGGCGCGGTGGACCTCGGCCATCGCCCAGGAATCGCCGAGCATGCTGTACCAGCATACGCCCAGAGTTGCGGCCTGGTCGCGACGTTCGCCCAACAGGATCGAACTGCTGGGATCGGTAATGCGGGACATGCTGGTGGCACCGCTCAGCGCAGATGAGTTTTGATTCCAGAGTTGGGTCCAAGACACAACCGATTCGCGTATGGTGGCAGATGCAGCGCTGTGGTAGCTGCCGGCCATGGCAAAGGACTTTCGGCCGGTGTAGCTGATGTTTCCTGAACTGGTAACGGTACCGGTACCCTTATAGGTATCGCCTGGACAGAGGAGGATTTTCGGCTGCCCTTCATCACCCAGGAAGTCGAGCAGGCGCATGTCCCAGTCGCCACGTTTGCTCCAGCCGTTTGACCACACATAAGCGAAATCAACCGCATATGGCAGCTGACCAGTGTCGTTATCGATTCCCATCACTCCCATCGCACACTGGCGAAGGTTGTTTTGGCAGTTGATAGCCCGAGCAGACTCACGGACCAGGTTGATGATCGGTAGCAACATGGAGGCCAGGATAGCGATGATGGTAATAACCACCAAGAGTTCGAAAAGAGTGAAGCCGCGATGGTGCATGTCATATTCCTACTGACGGGTCAAGATGACTGTCAATTTTA
>JAYVTR010000365.1:0-20559 GCA_043788625.1 Planctomycetota bacterium | reverse complement strand
TTTAGAGCAAGCCGCACAAAAGCGCCGCGCCCAAATCTTTTCCGAGATTTTTTTCTCGGCTCCATTGAAGCAGCACCTCCGACGGCGCAACGTGGGATGCGGGCATGACTTTTCCGAGATTTTTTTCTCGGCCCCATTGAAGCTCGTCTGGCGTTGGCCTGGCAGATCGCAGCCCAGTTCTTTTCCGAGATTTTTTTCTCGGCCCCATTGAAGCAAGAAGGTGGAATCATGAGCGAAGAACTGAAACCGCTTTTCCGAGATTTTTTTCTCGGCCCCATTGAAGCACGTAGACGCGCAGGGCATCACGCACGGGCGGGAACTTTTCCGAGATTTTTTTCTCGGCCCCATTGAAGCGAGGCGCGGATTAAGTCGCAGGTGCAAGCATGAGCCCTTTTCCGAGATTTTTTTCTCGGCCCCAGTGAAGCACCTATCGCCGGGGCTTTATTGCGCCGCATGTGGAGCCACCGGCGTGGTCGGCTGGGCTGGTTCAGCCGCTATCGCTCCCACCATCACATCGTCCATTTTCACCTTGCCCAGCATGGCTTGCTCGGCTTGCACTTCGCCTTTGAGGCACGGCACTATGGGGGTGGCACCGACCGTGGTGCCAGCAGCTTTTTCCAGGTTTGTTGCGGTAGCATCGGTGTCAGGGCCACTGCCCTGACACCCGGCCATGGTCATCGCCAGCAGTGCCGCCATGCCGCCACTGAGGATGCGCCGCGACTGGCTGAGCAAACGACCGTCGCGGGTCGCCGGGGCGCGGATGCAGACGCGTTCACCTGCTTGTATACGGGCAGTGATACGCGCCATTTCTGTGTCGCGGGCCGCCGGGGCCAAACAAGTCAGGTCGATGACTTTTTGGGCGCACAGCGAGCAGTGCCGACCGCCGCTTACCGGGCGCATGGCGTTCCACTCGGCAGCACACGGTGAATCGATGCGTAGGTTGGACATGGCTGGCTCCTACTTGGTTAACGGATGAGATCGCAGAATGAGAGAAACTTGGTTGCAAAAGATATCGTTCCATCACGATGTCTTGATATAAGGAACCTCCCATGGCCAAAGCCGCTGCCGCCAAGAAGCCCGAATTCTCCGACTATGTCGTCGCCGACCTGTCGCTCGCCGCCTGGGGCAACAAGGAGATCGCCATCGCCGAGCATGAAATGCCGGGCCTGATGGCTATTCGTAAGAAGCACGCCAAGACCCAGCCGTTGAAGGGCGCGCGCATCACCGGCTCGCTGCATATGACCATTCAGACCGCCGTCCTCATCCAGACCCTGGAAGCGCTCGGCGCGCAGGTGCGGTGGGCATCGTGCAACATCTACTCGACACAAGATCACGCCGCTGCCGCCATCGCCGGCAATGGCACGCCGGTGTTCGCCAAAAAAGGTGAGAGTCTGGTCGAATACTGGGACTACACCCATCGTATCCTGGATTGGAATGGCAAGGGTCCGAATATGATCTTGGACGATGGCGGCGATGCGACGATGCTCGTCCATTTGGGCCAGGATGCCGAAAAGAATCCGAAGATCCTTAATCGCAAGGCCGGCAGTGAAGAAGAGGTCATTCTTCTCGCTTCGATCAAAGCCAAACTCAAAGTCGATCCGACCTTCTACTCACGCACCGGCAAGGATATCCGCGGCGTTTCAGAAGAGACCACCACGGGCGTCCATCGCCTCTATGAGATGGTCAAGGCCGGCACGCTGTTGTTCCCGGCGATCAACGTCAACGACTGCGTTACCAAGTCGAAGTTCGACAACCTATACGGTTGCCGCGAGTCGTTGATCGATGGCATCAAGCGCGCCACTGACGTGATGATCTCAGGCAAAAAGGCGGTGGTCTGCGGCTATGGCGACGTCGGCAAGGGCTGCGCCCAGGCGTTCCGTGGCCAGGGTGCGACGGTGTTCATCACCGAGATCGATCCGATCTGCGCCTTGCAAGCGTGCATGGAAGGTTTTCAAGTGGTCACCATGGATGACGCCGCCGCTTTCGGCGACATCTTTGTCACCACCACCGGCAACATGGATGTCATCACCCGCAAGCACATGGATGGCATGAAGCACAATGCTATCGTCTGCAATATCGGTCACTTCGATTCCGAGATCCAGGTTGCTGCCCTGAGCAGCTTAAAGTGGGAAGAAATCAAACCACAGGTCGATCACGTGATCTGGCCCAATGGCAAGCGCATCATCCTGTTGGCCAAGGGCCGCTTGGTGAACCTCGGCTGCGCCACCGGCCATCCGTCATTCGTCATGTCGAACAGCTTTGCCAACCAGACCCTGGCACAGATCGAGTTGTTCACGAACCACAAGAACCTCGACAAGAAGGTCTACCTGCTGCCCAAGGCCCTCGATGAAGAGGTCGCGCGTTTGCATCTCGGTCAGCTCGGTGCCAAGCTGACCAAGCTGACGCCTAAGCAGTCGGCGTATATTGGCGTTAAGACCGACGGCCCGTTCAAGGGTGATACGTATCGTTACTAAGAGTTACTAAGAGTTACTAAGAGATACTGAACCTTAAAACCTCTGCGGGCTGGTGCTCGCAGAGGTTTTTTTTCGCCCACGCGCAAGAGTGGCAATAGGTCCCAGGCGCCCTACCGTCGGTGCATGTCCCCGACCGAGCTGCTCGCCGATTACCAAGCCAAGCCGCGCAACATCGGCAAGCTGATGAATGCCAACGCCACCGGTGACGTTGGTTCAATCGTCGTCGGCGACGCACTGCGTTTTTATATCCAGGTCAAAGACGAGCGCATCACGGCGGCGAAATTTCAGGTCTTCAATTGCCAAGATCAGGTCGGGCCGGCCTCGGTGCTGACCGAGTTGGCGGTTGGTCGCAGCTTGGATGAAGCGATTCAGCTCGGACCGGTGGATGTGTGCGCGCATGTGGGTGGCCTGGATGGTACGTATCTGCCGCCACGCCTGTGGGCGCGCGAAGGTCTGCGCTCAGCAGTGGCGGCCTATCGTGGCGCCGAACTCGACTGTGATATCGAGCTGGATCCGCTGCTTTGCCGCTGTCATGGCATTCCCATCGAAACGGTGCGCCAGTCGATCACGGTGATGGGTCTGACCACTCCTGATGAAATCGTCAATGCCACCGGTGCCGGGTCCGGATGCGGTTCGTGCCGCGTTGATCTGCAGCCGTTGTTGGACGAGGTTCACGCTGTCAAATCCACTCCGGCTACTTCCGCAGCGCCAAAAAAAGGCAGTGGACGCATCGCTATTATCAATCGAATTACCGCTGTGGTCGAAAGCGAACTAGTGCCGACCCTGCGCGAGGCAGGCATCGAGGTCGAGTTGTGCGATCTCGATGGCGCCGTGGTCGTGGTCCGCGTGCAGGGGGCGGCCACCGATGACGCGCGGCGCAATGCCCTGGGCACGCTCGAAAAACTACTCAAGGAACAGGTCGATACGGGCCTGTCAGTGCGCGAAGCGTAGATCGGTCGCCGGTAGCATCGTCAGTAATGCGACGATGCTGCGACGCCCATGTCAGCGGCCGAATCTTGGATGCACCGGTTGAAGCGGATTCTCATTGGGAATCCCCTCGATCTGTTCGATAAGTCAATTTTTCATACGTTGGCGCTGGTGCCGGTGCTGGCCTGGGTCGGCCTTGGCTCTGACGGCTTGTCGTCGATTTCCTACGGCCCTGAAGAAGCCTTCAAGGCCGTCGGCGCCACGCACATGTGGCTGGGCGCGGCCTTAGCGGTGGCGGTAGCCGGCACGGTGTGGCTGCTGGCCTTAGCCTATGGGCACTTGATCGAAGCGTTTCCTACTGGTGGCGGATATGGCGTGGCAACGCGCATGCTCGGGCGCCGTTCGGGATTGGTCTCGGGCTGCGCGCTGCTCATCGATTACGTCATGACCATCACCATCTCGGTCGCCGCTGCCGGAAAGGCGCTGTTTAGTTTGATGCCTCCGGAATGGAGTCACCTGACGTTGGTGTGCGAGTTGGTGGCGTTGGCTTTCTTGACCTTCATCAATATGCGCGGCGCCAAGGAATCGATCCTGGTCCTGTTGCCGATCTTCATCATCTTCCTGGTCAGCCATCTGTTGATGATCATCACCGGCATCGTGCGCCAAGCGCCGCATGCACCTGAGGTGGCGCGTGAAATCGTGCATGGCTGGTCATCGGGTATCGCTGAGTTGGGTTTCCTGGCAATTTTCGCCAAGCTGGCCTCAGCTTATGCCATGTCAGGTTCGACCTATACCGGCTTGGAAGCGGTCTCCAATGGCTTACCGCTATTGCGTGAACCGCGGGTGAAAAATGCCAAGCGTACCATGCTGTACTTGGCGATCAGTCTGTCGTTCGCAGCCACCGGCATCATCACCTGCTACTTGCTGTGGGATATCCGTCCAATCGTGGGCAAGACTATGAACGCGGTGTTGGCTGAGAAAGTCAGCGCTGGCTTGCCGGGTTCGACGATCTTCGTATGGACGACCATGCTCAGCGCCGGTGCCCTGCTGTTGGCGGCGGCGCAAGCCGGCTTCCTGTCGGGTCCGCGGGTGATGTCGAACCTCGCCGTCGATGGCTGGCTGCCGCGTTCGTTCCAGACCTTGTCCGAGCGTCTGGTCACCGGCAATGCGCTGTTGTTTTTGGGTATCGCCGCCGCCGGTGCGCTGCTGTATACCCGCGGTGATGTGTCGCAGTTGGCGGTGCTGTACACCATCAACGTCTTCTTGACCTTCTCCCTGACCATGGTCGCCATGCTGCGCTATTGGTGGCAGCAACCACGCCACACGCCGGCGCGGTGGCGACGCATTTTCTTGTATGCCGTGTCGTCGGTGGTGTGCGGCGGAATCCTGGTCATCACCGTCGTCAGCCAGTTCGATGGCTTGGGGCAGATCGCCTTGGCGGTGACGGGTTTGCTGGTGGCGCTATGCCTGCTGATCCATGCCCACTACCAAGCGGTAAGCGCCCGTTTGCGTAAGCTGTATATGGAACTGGAAAACTTGCCGCGCACGCCACGTACCGATGTCGGCCCCATCGATCCGACCAAGCCGGTGGCGGTGGTGCTGGTCAGCCGCTACGGCGGCATCGGCATCCACACGGTCTTGAATGTATTCCGCGCTTTTCCCGGACACTTCCACGGGGTCATCTTCCTGGCTGTGGGCTTGGTCGACTCAGGACGTTTCAAGGGCGAAGATTCGATGGCTGAACTGCGTGACGAAACCTGTAGCAGCTTGGCGCGTTATGAAGAATTGGCGCACAGCATGGGCATGCCATGCAGCAGCCGGCATGCGGTGGGCCTGGATGTGGTGGTAGAAGCCGAGCACCTGTGTCTCGACGTCGCCAAGGAATTTCCACGCTGCACCTTCTTTGCCGGCAAGGTCATCTTCGGCCGGCCAAAATGGTACCACTCGTTATTGCATAATGATGCAGCGATGGCCATTCAGCGCCGCTTGCAGCTTGCCGGGCGCACGGTGGTGGTGATTCCTGCACGGATGACCTGAGACTTTAAGCAAGGGGGGCGCGAGGTATCTTAACTTGACCGTCTCCCCGACTGACGGGACAGTAAGCTCCACATGCCACGCATCCTCCGTCTCGCCGATGTCGACCTCACCAAGACCATGAGTCGCGACCAGTACCGCAAGCAGCGCCGCGCCAACAGCGAACGTTTTCTCGAATTGCGCCGCGATTTGGTGCAGTTGCGTATCCCCTTGGTGCTGGTTTTTGAAGGTTGGGACGCGGCGGGTAAAGGTGGCACCATCCGCCGCTTGATGGAGCCGATCGACCCGCGTCACTTCGCGGTGCATGCAGTGGTCAAGCCCACCCAGGAAGAGCTCGATCACAATTATCTGTGGCGATTCTGGAACAAATTGCCGCGGCGTGGCGATGCGGCAATTTTCGATCGCAGTTGGTATGGTCGGGTGCTGGTAGAGCGCGTCGAAAATTTTGCGACGCGCCCGGAATGGTCGCGGGCTTATGACGAGATCAACCGTTTCGAGCAGACCCTGGCCGATGATGGCCATGTGATCATCAAATTCTTTCTGCACATTTCCAAGGATGAGCAGAAGAAGCGTTTCGACGCGCGCGCAAAGAATCCACTTAAGTCCTGGAAACTGAACGACGAAGACTATCGTAATCGCAAGAAATGGGACGACTATGAGGTTGCGATCGATGACATGTTCAAACGTACCGATACATCGCAATGCCCATGGCATGTGATTGCCGCCAATGATAAGCATTATGCCCGCCACGCTGTGTCAGAAATCACCTTGAAGACCATTGCCAAAGCCATCGATCGACGTAAACGGGAGGCATGAGACCGCGCCGAGCGGAGGCGGTAATTAACGGTTCCCCTGCGCGCCGTTGCGCCATTCTTCTACGCTCATCCATAAAGGAGCAAACATGAGCAAACGAGGACCGGTCACTTTTGCCAAGCGTCAACGTGAAATGGAAAAGAAGAAAGACGCAGAATCGAAGCGCGTCCGCCGTGCTGAACGTGCGAAATTGGGGCCAAGCGAACCTGAAATACAGATCTGCAAACCAATTCTTGACGAAGAGCAGCCTTGAGTCTGCGTTTTGACGTCAGCACGTGTGGGCGCTTGGGCGCTTAGACGAAGGGAACGGGGAAGTGGCCAATGCCGCTTCCCCGTTCTCATGAGTATCGCCACCCGTGGTTACGCGGATTTAGCCGACGTGGATTCCATGCGTAGACTCGCCACAGTCAGCGCGTAAATTATCACCATGAATGAAGCGGTTGCCACTATGCCCATCAATGTCGTGATTGTTGATGACCATCCGGTGGTGCGTAAAGGCATCGCTCAGTTGATTGCGGGTGAGCCGGGGATCTGCGTCGTCGGTGAGGCCGAAGCCGCCAATGAAGGCATCGATCTCATCCGCCGTCTGAAGCCTGATGTGTGTGTCGTCGACCTTACACTCAAGGGCATGAGCGGTATGGAATTGATCAAGGCGGTACGGCATGAGAGCCTGAAGACGCTGATCCTGGTGGTGTCGATGCACGATGAGCGGGTCTATGCCGAACGTTGCCTGCGCCTGGGCGCCAAGGGCTATGTGATGAAAGAAGAAGCCGCCGACGCGATCGTCGTGGCCATTCACAAGGTCATGGCTGGCGGCACCTATCTGTCTGAACGCCTCATGGCGGCGACGGTCAACCGCTTGGTCGGGGGCAAGCCGGAGATCTCAAGCAAGGGCGCCATGGTGGCGTCGCTGAGCGATCGCGAACTCGAAGTCTTCCACCTGATCGGACGCGGCTTCACCACCCGGGCGATTGCCGAAGAGCTCGACCTGTCGGTGAAAACGGTCGAGGCGCACAAAGCCAATATCAAGACCAAGCTCGGCCTGAAATCGGCCCCCGAACTCCAACGCCTAGCCGTCACCTGGGCCCAAAGCCAAGCAGGATAAAACGGCGCTAGCCGCGCATCTGCGGCGTTGCCGAAGCCCTAGCATGGCGTGTGCCATGCGTCGGCCTTCGGCGCCTTGCAGATGTGCGGCTAGCGCCGTTTTATCCATCGTGGTTTTGTTTTTGGGGCTAGGATTTTTTCATGTTGCAGCTTCCTCAAATTCACTTGGCCGGGTCGTCGGCGACCATGGGCTTGGCGTATGGGCGGGCTTTGCGCGAGCCGATTCGCGCCTTTGTCGCGCAGCGGGTGCGGGCGGCGAAAGTTTACCTTTTTGAACGTGGCATTCGCGATGACCAGGCGTTGCATCGTCTCGGCGCGCAGTGCCTGGCGCTGTTGGCGACCTGGGATCATGAGGCGTGGATTGAGCATAGTGCCACCGGCGAGGGCGCCGGCGTCGATGCCGTGGAATTGTATACCACCGGCAATATGACCGACATCCGTGATATCCTGGTGCTGGGCAGCGCCCGCGCCGACAGCGAGGGCTGCACCACCGCTCATGCCGGGCGCGCACTCACCCGCTCGGGGAATATCCTGGCGGCGCAAACCTGGGATCTCAATCCGACCGATCTCGACTTCGTGGTAGCTGTGCACCGTCAGCCGACCGCTGGCCCGCGCACCTGGTCGGTCACCTGTGCCGGCTGTCCCAGTCTGATGGGCATGAACGAATACGGCGTGGGCGTCGGTACCACCAATCTCAAAACCCGCGGTTCACGTGTCGGCATCCCGTATCTGTCGTTGCTGCATCGCATGCTGCGCTGCCGCAACCGCGCCGAGGCCGAAGCGGTGTTGACGGCCGCACCGCGGGCGGCAGCGCACTCGTATTGGATGGCCGATGCTTCTGGCGTTACCGACGTCGAATGTACGGCCACCAGCGCGGTGCGCCGCGAGATCAGCGACCACGGCGCACTGGCGCGTACCAACCATTGCCTGGTTGATGCGCATCGCACGGACGAAGGTGAGGCCGCCACGGCTTCGTCGCAGGTGCGTCTTGCCACCGCGCGACGCACGCTCGAAGCTGGGCAGGTGACGGTGGCCAGTTTACAGGCGCTGTTTGCCGAGCGCGACCATGGTATCGATTCGATCAATCGTTTTGCCGAAGACGGTCAAGGCACCAGTACCAACGCCTGCCTCATCGCCGAACCTGCTACCCGTACCCTGCACGCCTGTCGCGGCTCGAGTGACCGCGGCGCGTGGGTCACCTTGTCATTTCCATAATTTCTCAGTACTTTTACCCAAGAGTTTTTAATGTCCGAAGCCTTCACCGCCCTCGTCCAATCAGTCGAAAGCCAGCCGGGGTATCAGCGCCCAGCGGCCTTCGCCGTCGGTCTCGCCCACTTGGGCATCCCCCACGATGGCGCCAATGGTCAGAAGATCCTCGATACGTGGTTTCCGGTGGTCAATGTCCTTGAGAATTTCGGATCTGCAGCCGTGCTTGCGCAGGTCACCGGTTACAAGGCCGGGGCGAAGACGCATTACTTGTCGATCGAACAAGTCGAGCGCGCCTTGGGACATTTCGCGCCATTCCTGGGTGATGGCAAGTATCACGCCAACATCGTTGCCTTGCAGGCCCTGCACCAGGCATTGCTGGCCACCAAGAATATCAACGGCGTGGAAGTTCCGCGACAGGTAGTGGTAACCTTCATTGCCGACCTGACGCACAAACCCGTCGATGCGCACGATGTCTATCTGCGGCTGCACCTGCTCTCGCATCGCAAGGTGAAGCCACACGGCCAAAATCTCGACGGTGTGTTTAGCCTTCTCAATAATGTGGTGTGGACCAACCATGGCCCGTTCGATCCTGAATCCTTCGATCGCGTGCGCATGCAATTGCAAGGCGCTGGCGCCGAAGTGCGCGTGCACAGTGTCGACAAGTTCCCACGCATGGTCGATTACGTGGTACCGGCCGGCGTGCGTATCGCTGATGCAGATCGCGTGCGCCTCGGCGCTCACTTGGCTGATGGCACAACCGTGATGCATGAAGGGTTCTGCAATTTCAACGCCGGGACCCTGGGCAAGAGCATGGTCGAAGGGCGCATCAGCGCCGGCGTGGTGGTAGGCAACGGTACCGATATCGGTGGTGGCGCCTCGATCATGGGCACCTTGTCGGGCGGCGGTAAGGAAGTCATCAGTCTCGGTCAGGATTGTCTGCTGGGGGCCAATGCCGGTCTCGGCATCAGTCTCGGCAACGGCTGCACCGTCGAGTCGGGGTTGTATATTACCGCCAGCTCGAAGGTGAAGCTTCCTGATGGTCGGGTGATCAAGGCCGCTGAGCTATCGGGCCACGATGATTTACTCTTTCGCCGCAACAGTCTGACGGGCGCCATCGAAGTGATCGCCAAAAAGAACCAAGTAGTCCTGAACGCCGCCCTCCACGCTAACTGAGGCGGGCGCGTAATTCGTCATAGGTGAGGCCGCAGCGCGCTCGCTGGATATAGGTGGCGAGCGTCGTACCGTCGGCCGGCTGTAGCGGCGGTGGCAACAGTGGCCAAGGCGGTGGTGGTTGCTGCCACTCGCCCTTGCTCGTGCCTTGGCCATGGCGCATATGGGCACGATCCGAGGTCAGCTGGCTACGATACGTTGAGGCAGGCACCATCAGACAGCGCGGCTGAAAAGCTGCATGGATGCGTTCAGGTTCAGGAAAGGTGGTCGCCAGCCAGGTGGTTGCCGGCAGCGGACACCCACGGCAAGCATCAAGATCCCAGACGTGCCAGCCAATCTGATGTACTAATAATATGACATGGTAATCCCACAACACCGGCGCATCGGGGGTGGCAGCAGCGCGCTGACCCCAACAGGGAAAATGCCCCGCGACGCCCGTTAATAGTGCCACCCAGCGTTCGCCCGGGCCGACTTGCGGATCACCGGCAAGATGCCAGATGTTCTCTTCGCACCAGAACGGCTGATAAAGCATGACTTCAGAATAGGTCTGAAATCATCCCAAACACGGGCTAATCCTTTGCGTAATGTGGATGCGTCCAATTTACGGCATACCGCCGTTTATGATGTCCACCTCACCCATCACGGGGGATTCATGTCCAAGAAGCTCAACCACCTCATTCTCGCTGCCGCGGTCACCGGCCTTTTCGCTGGTTCCAGCATGGCCACCTTGCGTGCAGCCGATGCTGATACCGTCAAGGACAAGACCGCCACCGAGAAGACCGATGCCGGTAAACACTCCTGCAAGGCACTGAATGCCTGCAAGGGCCAGGGTGGCTGCAAGAGCGATAAGAATGCCTGTAAGGGCCAGAATTCATGCAAGGGCACCGGCGGCTGCGCCACCGTGAAGCACGACTGCAAAGGCCACAATGCTTGTAAGGGCCAAGGCGGCTGCAAGAGCGACAAGAACGAATGCAAAGGCAAGAACGCCTGCAAGGGTTTGGGCGGCTGCAAAGTCGGCTAATAAACCATAGCCGATCCGAGGCGTTGCTGGAAACCTAGCATGGCCTTTGCGCGGCTCTTGCCGTTTTTATGAGACTGCATTTCCTGCCGTTCTTTTTGAACGGCAGGATTGTTTTTAAGCCGGATTTTCTTTTTTTCAGCTTGGAGTTTTTTGATGAAATCTACGGCTGCGGTGCACCAGCGTCTGGGCTTGCCTGATCTGGGGATCGGGGTGGGCCTGCGGACACAGCACTATGGAGAGATTCTGCAAGGAGCCCCGCAGGTGGGCTTCTTCGAAATCATTACCGATAATTATTGTGAGACGGCCGGAAGACCGTTGGAATTCATTGAACGTATCGCGCAGCGCTATCCGCTGGTGATGCATGGGGTGTCGTTGTCGATCGGTTCGACGGCGCCGCTAGACCAAATTTATTTGAAAAATGTGGTGCGCCTGCGCGATCGCATTGGCGCACGCTGGGTCAGTGACCACTTGTGCTGGACGGGTGTAGCCGGTCGCAATACCCACGATCTGTTGCCCATGCCGTATACGGCCGCGTCGCTGGCGCATGTCGCTGATCGCGTGCGGGCGGTACAGGATGCACTGGGCGCACCGCTGGTGCTCGAGAATCCGTCGACCTATGTTGCCTTCACAGACTCGACCATGTCCGAAGGCGAATTCCTCGCTGAACTTTGTCGTCTCAGTGGCTGCGGTCTGCTGGTGGATGTGAACAACATCTACGTCTCGGCGCGCAATCACGGCTTTGCCGCCGCTGATTATCTCGCCGCCATTCCTTGGGATCACGTAGTGCAATTCCATGTCGCCGGTCATAGCGACATGGGCACGCACATCATCGACACCCACGATGGTCCGGTGATCGATCCGGTGTGGCGCTTGTTGGCCGAGGCGTGGCCGCGCTGCGGGGGCGCGTCGGTGCTCTTGGAATGGGATGATGCCATTCCCGCTTATGCGATGGTGGAAGCCGAAGCCCTGCGCGCCAAACAATGGTTGCCGAAAGCGGCTAAACGTCTCCGTGCATCACGTGTAACAGGTGCTGTAGGTGTGTCATGAGCGTGGCTCTACTCCGTCAGCAGGCGTGGTTGTTCGCTGCCATAACCGAAGACCAAGCCCCGGCGCACATCGGTCGTGTCCTGGGTGGGGCAGCGGTGCCCGCCGCCATCGGGCTTGAGGTCTATCGCCATGCCTACCGGGCACGTTTGCGCGATTGCTTAGCTGATGATTTCTCGGCTGTTCAGCAGGTTTTGGGTGAAGCTACGTTCGCCGCCGTAGCGAATGCTTACATCAGTGAGCTGCCGCCCACCGCCAGCACGTTGAACCGTTACGGTGCCGCATTTCCTACTTGGATGCAGGGGGCTGCCATGCGCTTGGCGGTGGTCCGTCGGGTGCACGTGGTGCAGCTGGCGCATTTGGAATGGGCGTTGGTCGATGCCATCCATGCGCCGTCATCGACGATCGTCACGCGTGGTGCATTGGCGAAGCTGGCGCCTGCAGATTGGGTCTCAGCACGCCTGACGCCGGTGCCGTCGTTGCGTCTGGTGCGCTGCACCTGGTCAATCAATGCCACCTATGCAGCGTATCTCACCGGTCGCTCAGCGGACTTAACTCAGCTGATTCCGCAGCGCCAGCGGGGCGCGGTGGCAATCGTCCGCCGAGCATCGGGCTTGCGCCGTCACGAACTAGGCCTGGTCGAGTCCCGACTGCTGGCGGCGTTGTGTGCCGGCACGCCCTTAGGCCGCGCCTTGGCAGGAATCGCCGCCGAAGAAGCGCCCACTGTGCAGGCGGCGTTTGCGCACTGGCTCGCCAGTGGTTTTTTCAGTCATATCTCTTGATCACTTTTTTGTTTTGAGCGAAAGAATCTCCATGTTACCAATCGGCATCTATGACCGCCTCGTCAGCGGCTTATTGCAACTTGAATTCATTCCGCAATTAATGGCTCGCATCACCTTGGGTGGCGTGTTCATCGAGTCCGGCTGGGGTAAATTGCATAACCTCAACAAGGTCACTGAGTATTTCCAGTCGCTGGGAATTCCGGCAGCGCATATCCAGGCACCGTTTGCCGCTGGCTGTGAACTGGTCTGCGGGGCGGCCGTCCTGGTCGGCTTGTTTACGCGTTTGAGTGCGATTCCCCTGATGGTGATCATGGTGGTGGCGATCCTGACCGCTAAACGTGAAGAGCTTGACGGTGTCAGCGCCTTGTTCGGATTCATCGAGTACCTCTATATCGTGCTGCTGCTGTGGTTGGTGGTGCGCGGTGGCGGCTGCTTATCGCTCGATCGCCTGCTGGTCACCTGGCGCAAGGCGTCGACTGCCTAAACCCGGAACTGCTTTTCTCGACCAAGTGATTGCTAGAATGCTGTCCATCGGAGACCACCTGCCATGAGTCTGCTCAACTGGGCCAAGAACCAATTCATCGAAATCATCGAGTGGCAGGACGACAGCCGAGATACGCTGTCGTGGAAGTCGCCAGTATATCGTAATGAAATAAAATACGGCGCGCAGCTGACCGTGCGCGAGGGGCAGCAGGCGGTATTCCTCAATGAGGGCGCTGTGGCGGATGTCTTCGGTCCGGGACGGCATGAACTGACCACCAAGAACCTACCCGTTCTGGCGTCACTCAAAGGCGGGAAGTTCGGTTTTGAGTCGCCGTTCAAAGCTGATGTGGTGTTTATCTCCACGCGCCGCTTCACCGATCTGAAATGGGGTACGCAGAATCCGGTGATGTTGCGCGATGCGGACTTTGGCGTGCTGCGTCTGCGTGGCTTCGGCACCTATGCCCTGCGCGTGGTCGATCCGAAGGTGTTTGTGGCGCAATTGGGCAATACCACTGGCCAGGTGTTGGTCGGCGATGTGCAGGATCACTTGCGCAACAAACTCGTGGCGCGCTTCACCGATACCTTGGGCGAGAGCAAAGTGGCCGCCTTGGATCTGGCGGCACGCTATGACGAGCTGAGCATCGATCTTGAACAACGGCTGAACGCCGAGCTGGCGCCCCAGGGCATGGGCATCACTGACCTGCATATCGAGAATATTTCATTGCCGCCAGAAGTCGAACAAGCCTTAGATGCGCGCAGCAAGATGAATGTGCTGGGCGACCTCAACAAATACACGCAGCTGCAGGTGGCGGAAAGCATGCCGACGGCGGCTGCCAATCCGGGCCTCGGCGGTGCCGGTGTCGGTCTGGGTTTTGGCGCCGGTGTCGGGGCGGTGATGGGTCAGCAGATCGCCCAGGCGGTCCAGCCGGTGGCAGCCGCGCGCGATCAATTCTCGCCGCCTGTTTCAGCTGCTGGCGGCGCTGGCGCTGCTGCCAGCAATGGCAATCCCCGGCCGAAGTTCTGCCCCGAATGCGGCATCGGCTTGGCCCCCGGCGGCAAGTTCTGCTCGGCATGCGGCCATCTGGTTGGCTAAACCGTGGTTGAAGTAGCCCTGCCTACAGCAGGTCCGGCCGGACAGCGTCGGACCGAGCGCTCATTTCCCTGCAGTTCGTGCGGCGCCGACCTGGTCTATCAGCCAGGCGCCACGGATCTTACCTGTCCGTATTGCAACCATCGTGAACTCATCCCCCGCGATGCGCGCGCCATCCGCGAATTCGCCTTGGCCGCATACGTGCCGCCGGCCAAACCGACGGATACCGGTCGTGGTCTGGTGCAGATGGCCTGTGTCGCTTGCGCCGCCCAGGTTGAAGTACCGCCAGAGACCGCCGCGCGGCCATGTCCGTATTGCGGTGGCACCTTGTTGGCCAAGGCGCTGTCGGAAGCCACAGCCGCGGCGCAGGCTGCCTGCGAAGCCATTCTGCCGTTCAAGATTTCGCGTCAGCAGGCAGAGACAGCATTAGAAAAATGGGTGAAATCGTTATGGTTTGCGCCCAGTGATGTGTTGCGAGCGGTAACCTTCGAACGCTTTAGCTCATTGTATCAACCGTGGTGGACCTTCGACAGCCATACCTTGTCGCATTACAGCGGTGATGCGGGTTATCATTACACCGTCACTGTTGGTTCAGGTAAAGATCAGCGCAGCGAAACTCGCACGCGCTGGGAGCCGCGTGACGGGGTGCATGAGGAATTTATTGATGACCAGCCGGTGCCGGCGGGCGAATTCCGCGAGTGGGGAGACGGGTTCGATTTGGTCCAGCTGGTGCCTTATGAACAGTCGTTTCTCGCTGGGCACAGTGCCACCACCGCGACGCGCGATCCGCAGCGCGGATGGACGGATGCTAAGCAGCGCATCGAGCAACGTCTGTATGAGAGCTGTCGCCAAGAAATCGGTGGTGATGTGCAGCGCAACGTTGAGGTGGTGACGGCGCACCGGGCAGTTACCTATAAATTGATCATGCTCCCGCGCTGGCAAGGTGGATTCCGTTATCGTGGGCGTGCATTCGTCATCGCCGTCAACGGCCAAAGCGGTGGTGTTGTCGGTGATCGGCCGTGGTCGGCGGTCAAGATCACCTTCGCCGTCCTGGCTGGCTTGCTGCTGCTGGTCGGACTTATCCTTTTCTTCAATCGCTGAAGGCGAGGGCGAGCATGGAGCGTAATTCTTGGCGACGGATCCCCGTCATCCGTTTGTTGGTACCACGTCCGCACCTGACCTCTTCGGTGCTGGTGGCGGTGCTTATTTACGCGCTTATTCCGTTCTTTGCACCGATGGAACAGGTGACGCGCATTCTGCTTGGCTACAACCTCGGCGCATTCCTGTATGTGCTGCTTACGGCACGGATGATACAGACCTCGACGGTGCTGAGCATGCGCCGCCGGGCGTTGACCCAGGATGAGGGCAAGCTTGCCATATTATTAGTGGTGGTGGTGAGTTCAGTCGCTTCATTGATGGCGATCGCCGTGCAACTGGCGGCGGCGAAGGACATGCAGGGGCTGGCGAAGAGCGAGCATATCGCCTTAGCGGCGTGTACCGTCTTAACTTCTTGGGCCTTTACGCAGGTGATGTTCGCCCTGCATTATGCGCATGAATTTTATCACCACAGCCGCGGCCATCAGGGTGGTGGCTTGGATTTTCCAAGCACGAGTGAGCCGAACTATTGGGACTTCCTCTATTTTTCGTGCATCATTGGGACTTCCGGGCAAACCGCTGATGTCGCCATTTCAGATACCGGAATGCGCCGTCTCACCCTGGTCCATTGTGTCCTGGCTTATTTCTTCAATACGACCTTGCTGGCCTTGACCATCAACATCGCTGCCGGGCTATTGTAAGCTGGGGGGGGGTCATCAGTTCCCACGCCCCCATTGACGGTGACGTGGGACTGAATCGACAGATTACTTGGGCGCGACGCCAGTCGACAAGGACGCATTCAATTGGTCGAGCTGCTTGACCACGGCGTTGATCTTTTCCTGCACCTTGGCGCCATCGGTGGCGATGTTGGTGGCCACTGGCTTGATCGAATCGACCGCCGCCGGGGTGAGGTCGCTGCCAAGGGCGGAGTGGACTTCGCTCAGATTGGTGATGAAGGGACGATAACTCTCTTCGAGTTCCTGATAGGCCTTGTCGACCTCGGTGAACTCCTGCTTCACCGCCGCCTGCCGGTCGATGCTGCTGCGACGCAGATCATCATTGGTGAATTTACCGGCGTCGGCTTGCCACTTGGCCATGTAGGCTTTGCTGTCTTCCGTGGTCTGCTCGCGTTCTTTCTTCACCCGCAGCTCACGCTTTTTGACGACTTCGAGATCATCAGAAAAATCCGCATAGGATTTCTTCAGATCGACATGGTCGTTGATCAAGCTGAGATCGGAGAGGGCTTTATTGATCTCGACCTTGGCTTGCGTCAGTTCCTGCCGTGATTGGTCGGCACTGGCGACGGTGGCATGGGCTTGCACGTTGCCATCGCGGTTGCCGGCGCAGCTGCTGATGCCGGCGACGGCAGCAAGCGAGGAAACGACGAGAAGGAGAGCGGGGAATTTGGACATGGTTGTTCCTGAAAATGAATTGACGTGCAGGGAGTCGATCCACTGCCGTGTGGAGGTCTAAGCTGCAGGCATGCCAAAAAGATTTTGGATTGCGGATAAATTATTCGGTAGAAATGAGGTGAAATCAATTGGTTGGTTTTTATTGCCATGCAAATTGCATGGATTTATGGTTCAGTATCGTTCATTCTGTGCAGGCAAAATGGGAGAATTCATTTATTGGCACAGCTCACTCCGGTCAACCAGCGTATAACTATACATATAGTACGTAGGAAGATCAAATTTCAGGTGACGTGCGTGTTTCACGGACTGGAAAAACGCCGTGGGTAATCCTTCTGCCGAGGTCGCTCATTTGGCATAGCCTTGTGCACGCCGCCGACTGTCTGCTTGCATCTTAGACAATTCCGACTCCTGCTATAAAAGACCTCTATGACCTCCAATATTGACCAAGAGTCCGATGATCAGCTTTTGTCGGAAGAAGTCCTCGAAGACTCTCCTGCAGAAACCAATCGCCCTGCCAAGCGTGCCGTTTACGGCTGGTTGATCAGTGGCGGCGTCCACTTGTCAGCCATGGTGTTAGCTTGGTTGGCAGTGTTTGGCGCTCCTAAGCTGCTTGAGCAGGACACACCACCCGTGCGTGTGAATCCCATTGAGGCGCCACCGCCGAAGGTCGAAAAACCTAAACCGGAACGCACCATCGAGCCGAAGGTCGAACTGGATGCCCCAACTGAATCGGATGTCGTGTCGCCGACTTCAACTCTCGATGTACCGGTCGAAAACACCGAGCGTGAAGCCGAAACCGACGCGCAACAGCCTAAGGGCCGTGAAGAAGCGCAAGCGGACTCGGAAATGGGTGGTTCAGGCGCTTTCGCCGCCATTGGTGCCGGCGGCGGTGGTGCCGGCATGTTCGGCAATCGCAGCGGTGGCGGACGCAAACGCGCGGTCGGCAAAGGCGGCGGTAGTAAGGGCTCCGAGGGCGCAGTTGAGGCCAGCCTGCGTTGGTTCAAGCGTCATCAGAGCCCGAACGGTTCATGGGAATCGGATAAATATTACCAGAATTGCACCGAAGGCGCGAAATGTGAACCAGGCGGCGATCCGAAATTGAATGGTTCGGACTGTAATGTGGCGCTCACTGGTTACGCAGTACTGTGTTTTCTCGGTGCCGGTTATGACCACAAAACGCCAAATAAATACAAAGCCACCGTCAAAAAAGGCATCGACTGGTTGCTCTCGGTACAAAAAGCCGACGGCTACCTGGGTAATCGCAACTACGAACACCCCATTGCGGTGATGGGATTGTGCGAAGCTTATGCCATGACCGCTGATCCAGAATTGCGTGGTCCGGCGCAAAAAGGTATCGATCAGGTTCTTACCCATCAGAATCAGGATAAGGTGCCGGGCCCTGAAGGTTACGTCGGTGGTTTGGGGTGGGACTACAAGGCCCCGAATGATCGCAATGACTCATCGACCACCGGTTGGAATGTCATGGCCCTCAAATCGGGCCTCGCCGGCGGCCTCAATATCGGCAAGGGTATGGAAGGTGCCAAGCATTGGCTTGAGGGCGCCTGGAAAGCGGCCAATGCGACTGCCGCTGGCGATCTCAAGGCCTGGAAGGATATCACCGCCTATGATAAGTCAGTATTCCCGTATTGCTGGCACAATGAAACCGAGAAGCTTGATGGTCCCAACGGCCGTGAGTCGATCGGCCTGGTCTGTTCGATCTTCCTCGGTCATTTGAATGGCGATGTCATGGCTGAATCCCTGGCCAATCTGGTCATGGCCAAGCAGCTGCCCAAAGCCATCCCCACCAACACCTATTACATGTATTACAATACCATGGCCATCTTCCAGATGGGTGGCGACCGGTGGAACACCTGGAATGGCGCCGTGCGTGACCTGCTGGTGAATGCGCAGAAGAAAACAACGGACTGCCTGGATGGATCTTGGGATTGGAACAAGGGTGATTTCGGCGGTGCCGAAACCGGACGCGTGCTAACCACCGCTTACAATACGCTGTCACTCGAAGTGTATTACCGTTATGCGCAGGTTAAGGATCTGCACAAAAAATAATTTTTATTGTGCACTGACTTGCCCGGCGCTGGATTCCAGCGCCGGGCTTTTTCTTTATAAGGCCACCAACATTACGGAGAAAATGGTGGCTGGGTGACGAGTTTAACCCCATGTCGATAGGTATCGCCTTGGGGTGTTAAAATGTCTATTCTCTGACTGCGGCGGAAAACACCCTGTGCGTCTACCGCAACCAGGAGTGCACGCCCGGCAGGAAAACTGGTTGGTAGGCGCAACGTGCCATATTGGTCGCACGCCAGCATGGTTGATGCATGATACAAGATGAGGCGTTCGCCAGCGGCAACGGGTGCTACCAAAGGCACCACTTTTCCAGCCATGGCACTGGCCGCGGCCAGGGCGACGCCGTCAGGCAAAGCCGCGTCACATAATCCGCTGACGAATATCGGCTGCGGGCCGAGGGGAACCTCGCAGACGCCTTCGTGTATAGCCATTCTATGGATGTTCCCCATCGGGTCGTGGAGGGTGACTGATTTCGAGCCGCAGGGCAACCGCACCGTGCGAAAGCGTTCATCACGCGACCACAACGCGAGTACTCGTTGCTCGGCGCGATTGAAAGCATAACCCCACACCTGGTCGCCAAGGTAATCGATGGGACCCCAAGTCGTAGTGCCTTCGAGCAAACGCGTGGCGGTGGCGACGGCGGCGAAGAGCGGCTTTGGTGAAATATGCCGATCGCCAGAGGCGCAGTGCGGATACGGACGTCTAAAAAATAATCCCCATCCCCCACGATCGTCAGGATCAATGGTTTCGTAAAAGAAGGTGGTGCGGGCGCCTTCGCCCAAGGCAATGAGGTGACTGCGTAAAAACCACGCCGCTTCCTGGCGCATCATCGCTGGTTCGACCAGTGAACGACGCGCAAAGGATTCGTTGCAGTTTACCCCCCATTCAGAGTTGAGAATAGGTGCCCCTGGTGGTAAGTACCGGCGTACCAGGGCGGTCAATGTGCGCATACCTTCTATCACTCCTGCCGCTTCAGGTGAACGGTAGAGCATCGGTAAGTAATAGGTATGCGTCACTATGCCATCGAGGTATTGACCGAAACCCTTGTCCAACAATCGTTCAAGCTGGCGATTACCGGTATCGAGGACGCCGTAATTGGCACCCAAGAGTAGACCGTGCGGATCATTGGCACGGATGCCGGCGCGCGCCGCTTTGTACATGTGAATGAATTCTTCGTCGGTACCTTTCCAGTGCCAATTTGGTTCCCAGTGGATCTCGTAATAATTATTTTTTTGACGTTTGAATGCCGCAGCGCGCAAGGCGGCCTGCTCAGCCGCGACCTGGCCGATCAAGCGCGAATAAGCAGCCGCATTGGTCACACCGTACGATTGCCAGTAATGTGTTTCCGGCGGAGTCCAGACGTTGGCCGCACTGCCAGAGGGGAGGGCGGTGAGCCAGCGGGGCAAGCTATGGGCATCGACCATTAAGCAGAGCTGCTCTTCGGCTTCGGTTGGAGCGAGCGATTTCACCGCGGCTGGATCGAGTACCGGCTTGAAGGTATCGGGTCCGTCGCCGGCTATTTCAAAAGGCCGTCTTGCGCGGTATGCCCAGCGCATGCCCACCAATGGCCAGATACGTTCTGCGGGAGCGATATCGTCACGTGTGTCCCCGCCCTGGGCGCCAAAACGACTGTCATCAATATGTGCTAATGGCAGGGGTTCGATGGCCGGCAAAACTGCGTAATCGATGACGCCAGCCGGCGAAATGGTGGCCCGGCCCTGATTGGCCATCACCCGCTTGAGGTGCAGATGGACCTGAAACCAGCCATGCCCGTGATGGCCTGGATTGATGACTCCGCCCCAATCTTGATCGCCTA
>JAYVTR010000364.1:0-7405 GCA_043788625.1 Planctomycetota bacterium | reverse complement strand
GATGCCCTGCTCGTGAATACCGACAGCGTCGTGCCGGCGGCATATGCGGCCATCCGACGTCTCGGCCTCGGCCCTGGTCGCGACGTACTGGTAGCCGGTTATGATGATTATTGGAGCCTACGCCCAGAGGCTGAGCACGAGACGACCCCACCTGTGGCGAGCATCAACAAAGACGGACCCGCGATCGGCCTGGCGTTGGCGGCGATGGTCGCACGCCGCCTAGATCGTCCAGGGTCGCCGCCAATGAAGATGCAGGTACAGCCACGTTTAATAACGAAGATGCGACCGCCGAAACTACAGAAGCGGATTATGTAAAGCGACCACGCGCGTGAGGTTTACATCGCCAGACGCATAATGGCGAACAGCGGGGTAGATAATGCGCAAGGCCATGACTTTTATCGAATTGCTCGTGGTAATCAGCATTATCGCAGTACTGGCTTCCATGCTTCTTCCCACCATCGGCATGGTCCGCCAATCAGCTCAAGCCGTCGTCTGCCAAAATAACCAACGTCAGATGACGATCGCAGCGCTGCGTTGTGCCAGCGAAAAAAGCGGCGTTCTACCTGGCATCGGCTATGGCGCCAACGACTACCACTGGACGATACAGATCGCACCCTATCTCGACGCCGAGTATGCCTGGGGCAGCGCCGATAATTTTAATATACGCCTCTATCGCTGCCCTAGTAACACGCCTAAAATATGGAGCGGCAACGCGCCAGCGAATTACGCCACCACCTATAATATGTCGCAGTTCAATTCCGTACCGCCGTGGACCTCTTATTGGCGTGACAGCTACATGCCAAAAAAAATCCGTCTTGGTTTCCCTCGCGACCCAACGGCTTGGGTGCTGTGGGGCGAGGCAGACACATCAGCCTGGTGGTGGCACTGCATGGCCACTGACTGGTGGAATACCAATGCCTTCCCTCATCGCGGCCGTGCCAGCACGGCGTGGCTCGACGGACATGTCTCAACAGTATTGGCAAAAAACTACAACGATGTCGCTTGGAGTAATTTTGTCGTCGTGGCCAGCCCCTGAGCAACGCATGCTAAATTTACGCACCTCCCTCATCGTCCTCGCCATTACCGTGCCCCTGGCCATCTTGGTGAACTGGTGGCAGACCAGTGAAAATCATGTCATCACCTACGCTTCCGATCCTGACGCCTTCGCTGGATCCGGCGGCATGACCGTTGGCCCGGATGGCCCGATCGTGCTGCCCGCGCTGCCGAAAAAGGCGCGCAGTGCCATGGGCTCACAGCAGGCGCTGGAGAAATTCATCGGCCAGCCGCTGCCGGAAGTTCGCCAAGCCCTCGGCTTTGCGGCGGATGTCACCGCTGGGTCGCCTGAACACGGCTGGGTGGTGATTTTTTATGCTGCTGTGACCCTCGACCATCCGGCCAAGGGCAAGTGGCCGGTGGCGCATCTGCGTCTGGAGCTGGGCAAAGCGACGAGTCTCGAGCAGGCCACCGTGACGGGCATGCAGCTCCTCGGCACCATGGGCGCTGTTGTCGATCCTTGATCCCAATCTGCGCACAGCTCCAACATGTTAAGTCCTACCAGGACGTCCATGTCGGCGTGACTCGCCCATCGCTCAACGTACGCAGCAGCTTGAGGCTGATTGCGCGGCATCGCTCTGATCCACATCGAAGTTGAGGTAGTACACTTCCCACTCGATCCCGGCGGGGTCGATCACCCAAAACTTGTCCTGGTTTGCATGACAACAGGTGACGCCCATCTCTTCACGCACCGCAAGGCCTGCCGCCTTGATGCGATGAAGGTGCGCCTGTACCGCGGCTGAACTGGCGAGTTGGATGCCGAGGTGGCTAACCACGCTGCCATGGCAGGCCCCCTCATGCTCGGAGAGGGCCAGGTTCACTGGCGCCCAGATCGGCAGGAACTTCGCATAGCCCGGCTTCGCCTTTACCGGGTTGGAACCGAAGAATGTGCGGTAGAAGGCAGTCGCCTCGCCAAGATGCGGGACGTGGAGGTGGATGTGGGCCTTCGGAGACATGGCCGGTTGGGGCGGCACGCTCGATTCCACCGCAGCGATTGACGTGGAAGAGGAATTAGGAGAACAGCAGGCCATGGTCGGCTCCTTTTCGATGGGGTTCAGCAAGTGGTGAAAAGAAAGTGGAGAAAAAAAGGTGGTGAAAAGAAAGTGGTGGTTAGCAGCATGCGGTCAGCAGGCGGACGAGATCAGCGACAATGTCGCGGCGCACGACAGAGAAGATGAAGCGGTCCTCGCGCCGACGATCGATCAACCCGGCCTTTTCAAGCGCGTCTAGGTGATGCGAAAGGGTCGGCGCGGGCAGGCCAAGTGCGGTTTGGATCTCATTGGCCGGCAGCTCGTGGCCGGCCTGTACTAAATGGAAAAAAACGCGCAGGCGGCCCGGGTGCGCCAGCGCCTTGAAGGCGGCTACGTGCTTGGGAGATGCTGTTAGGCCCTTCTTGGCCGTCGGGCAGCAAGGGTTGTTCACTTTGGACATATTTTCATATTTCAGAAAATAGAAAATATGTCAAGGCGAATTATCTAAATTACATGGCGGTGTGGAAAAACAATCATACGAGAGTTGACTGCGACAAGGCCAACCTATCGTTGTTTGACGATGAGAGCAAAACGTCTAGATCAAGGCCAACCTTGTTGTCTACCTGAGCGGTCCGCCCTGCCGCGGACACTACGACAAGCTCATGAGGCATTGGCCGAGATGGCGAAAGCCATCGGACATCCGGCGCGCCTTCAGATCCTTCGTTTCCTGCTCAAGCGCAATACCTGCATCTGCGGGGATATCGTCAAAGAGCTGCCGCTGGCCCAATCAACGGTGTCACAGCACTTGAAGATTCTCAAGGACGCGGGCCTCATCCGCGGTGAGATCGTCGGTCCACGCACCTGCTATTGCGTCAACCACATCGCCTTGAAGCAGTTCAAAGTCGCGATCGACCGCCTGTAACGCTTCGCCTTCATTGTCCTGTACCCATTTTGAAAGCCCATCACATGCCCGCTCGTATCGCCATCAATGGATTCGGACGCATGGGCCGGCTCGCACTCAGGGCTGCGTGGAATTGGCCTGATCTCGATTTCGTGCACATCAATGAACTGCATGGCGGAGCGGAGACTGCGGCGCATCTCCTCGTGTTTGACTCTGTGCATGGCCGGTGGCTGCACGAGGTCGCTCATGATTCCGCAAGCCTGACCATCGACGGCAAGCGCATCGCCTTCACCGATCGCGCCAAACCCGGTGACGTGGCGTGGGGTGATCTCGGTATCGATATCGTCTTGGAGTGTTCAGGAAAATTCCGCACTGCGGAGTCCCTTCAGCCATACTTCGATCGGGGGGTGAAAACGGTGATCGTGGCGGCACCGGTGAACGAGGGCGCACTCAACATCGTCGTCGGCGTCAATGATCACGAATATCAACCTGGCAAGCACCGGCTGCTTACCGCTGCTTCATGCACCACCAATTGTTTGGCGCCGGTGGTGAAGGTCATCCACGAGGGCCTCGGCATCCGCCACGGCGTCATCACCACCATCCACGATATCACCAACACCCAGACGGTAGTCGATGCGCCGCATAAGGACCTGCGCCGCGCACGCGCCAACAGCCTGTCGCTGATCCCCACCTCGACGGGTTCAGCGACGGCCATCACCCTCATCTACCCGGAATTGAAGGGCAAGTTCAATGGCCTTGCGGTGCGCGTCCCGTTGTTGAACGCCTCGCTCATCGACTGCGTTTTCGAGGTGAAACGGACGACCACCATCGAGGAGGTCAACGGCCTGCTGCGCACCGCAGCCGAGGGGCCATTGCGGGGCATCCTGGGGTACGAGACCAGGCCGTTGGTCTCGGTCGATTTCAAGGACGATACGCGGTCCTCCATCATTGATGCGCTGTCAACCATGGTCATCGATGAGACCTGCGTGAAGATTCTCGCCTGGTACGACAACGAGATCGGCTACGTCAACCGCATGGCTGAGCTAGCGCGGAAGGTGGCGATCGGACGGTGATACGATGAGCGCGATCCGCAACTACGTCGTCGTCACCGCTGCGTACTGGGGCTTCACGCTCACTGACGGTGCCTTGCGCATGTTGGTGCTGCTGCACTTCTACCAGCTTGGCTACAACGCAATCCAACTCGCGTTCCTGTTTCTTTTTTACGAGTTTTTCGGGATCGTGACCAACCTCGTCGGAGGATGGATCGGTGCGCACATCGGCGTGAAGACGACCCTGGTCGGCGGCCTGACGCTCCAGGTCATCGCCCTGGCGATGCTGACCATCGTCGACCCCGGGTGGTCGCTAGCGATGTCAGTCACCTATGTGATGGGGACCCAGGCCCTATCAGGGATCGCCAAAGACCTGACCAAAATGAGCGCTAAGAGCGCGATCAAGGCCCTCGTCCCCGAGGGTGCAAACTCGCGCTTGTTCAGGTGGGTCGCCCTGCTGACGGGATCGAAAAACGCGCTGAAGGGCGTGGGCTTCTTCCTCGGGGGGTTCCTGCTCGCAACTGTCGGTTACAGTGGAGCGCTGTGGTCCATGGCTGGAGCGCTGGCGGTGATCGTCGCGGGATCAGCCCTGTCACTTCCACGCCACTTGGGAAGAGCCCAGTCCAAGACAAATTTTTTGAGCATCTTCTCAAAAAGCCGAGACATCAATGTGCTGTCGGCGGCACGATTCTTCCTCTTCGGTGCTCGGGATGTGTGGTTCGTGGTGGGCGTCCCGGTATTCCTAGCGTCCGTGCTCGGATGGAGCTTTACCCAAGTTGGCTCATTCCTGGCAGCGTGGGTGATCGGATACGGGATCATCCAGGCCGGGGCGCCCGCGTTCATCGCGTTGTGGACACGGGGACGGGCTCCGCAGGGGTTGGCGGCGTTCATTTTGGCTCTGGCCCTCGCCGCCACCATGGCGGCGATCCCAATTGCGCTACGTGGTGGCTTCGATCCGCGCACCGTCGTGCTCACGGGCCTGGCCATCGTTGGCCTGATCTTCGCACTCAATTCATCGGTCCATTCGTACCTGATCTTGGCGTATTCCGATGGGGACAAAGTGGCTTTGAACGTGGGCTTCTATTACATGGCGAATGCGGGTGGCCGTCTAACCGGGACGCTCCTCTCGGGAGTGATGTACCAAGCCGGCGGCCTGGAAAGTTGTCTCTGGACCTCAACCGCATTGGCGGTGGTTGCCGCCTGCATCTCAACTTTCCTGCCGAGGTCGACAGAGGTAGATCAAACGAGATAGTCGATGAACTCATAATTGAACGGATGACGCTGCTGGTCGAGTTGCACGCTCACGACAGCGGCGATACTTACCGCCGAGGTAAGGATATGAATATCTCCATCACCAACGACCATGCCGGATTCGCTTATAAGATGATATTCAAAGATTATCTTCTTAAATTAGGTCATACGGTAACCGATTTTGGGGCGATGAGCACCATGCCGGCTGATTATCCAGACGTTATCCGGCCTGGTGCGCAAGCGGTTGCGGATGGAACCTGTGACCTTGGCATCGTCATTGGCGGATCAGGAAACGGCGAGGCGATGGTGGCCAACAAAGTGCCCGGTATTCGCTGCGCGGTGTGCTGGAATGAATACACGGCTGAGATGGCGAAGCGTCACAACAATGCCAATATGATTGCCATCGGTCAGCGAACCATCAGCGAAGAAATGGGGCTGAAAATCATCGACATGTGGTTGACGACCGAATTCGAAGGCGGACGTCATCTTCTGCGCATCAATAAAATTTGAAGGCTATCGCAAGGCTATTTTAAAGCACGTCTTTTACGGCCAATCGGTGCTGTTCCCTCGGCTGCCTACAGGCCACTAACCACACCCAGGAAATCAGCACCAATTGCAGCGGTAGGCGAGCCCATAAAGCCCACTCAGGAAGATGTACCCCAGGTGGCTGGGCGCCCGTCGTGGCCATGAATATGTTGGCGGGAAACACCGCCAGCAACAAGGCGATAAGGCCAAAGCCGGCAATCCGACGCACAGCGGGGATCAAGATGCCAAGGCCACCCAGCATTTCGCATACGCCGCTGATGGCCACCAACGCCCCGGGCCGTGGGAATGAAGGAGGCATGATCGCCTGGTAGAAAGCCGGATCGCGAAAATGGTTAGCGCCCGCGGCAATAAAACCGACAGCCAGAAGCCACCGCAAGCAGAAGATTAAACCACAGTGTGAAAACATGGATCTCTTCGATGCTCGGGTTCACGATGAAAAAAGAAATCGGGAGGTTGGTCTGCGCCAGTGCTTAATCCGCCGGCGGACCCGTGCAGGTGAGGACGAGCAGAGATGAAGTGGCTCTACAACAACCGTAAATCGAGGTATCAATACCCCTGACCCCGGAAAATCCGCACGCCCGCACCGCGACCGCTAGCGCTGGCGAACGACCGTTCATACCAGCGGCACAGTCCGCGTGCCGCTCGCCGAAACCTTGGCATCCGGCAGCAGGATGCCGTGGAAGTTCAGCGGATCGACATTGGCGATAAGCAACGGCGGCTCCTCAGGAAATTCCTGACGCAGCGCCTCGGCGGCGGCCGGCAGGGCGTATTGCTCACCGCTGAAGCCGGAGACGAAGCGTCCGCCCTGGACCTCACCCGACAACTCCATCAAACGCAGCACGCGCAGCAGGTCGCGCCATGGCACCGGCTGGCGTTCGCGCTCGATGGTCTGACGCAACACCACGCCGGTACGCCGCAGCAGACGTTCGACAACGAAACGCGCCAGCGCCTCATCCGTCGGCGGCGCGGCATTGCCGACGTTGTTGGAAATCACCAGCGCATCGCCAGCCGCCGCCGGCCGTCGCAAGCGGCTCCAGCGCCCAGCCGGCAACAGCGCGCGGCGACGGCGATCGGATGGCAGCAGCAGCCAGCGCAAGGCAGCGAAGCTGTCGCAGGTGATCAGGCCGTTGGCGATCAGCTCGGCCTGGGCCATTTCGACGTATTCCGGCAGCAGTCCGCTGGCCCGCACCAGCGGTTCCTGAAACAGCGCGCCGTGGGCATCGAGCGCGTGCAGCACGGCCCGCGCGTTGCCGCCCAGTGGGCTTTCATCGACTACCGGTGCCAGACGCAGCCACGTGTCGAGATCGGCGCGCGGCAGCAGGCAGATCGGCACCTGGCTCAGCGCGTTGCGCCCGCTGGTGAGATTGCCCGTCCACACCCGCCCCCACGCCAGCTCGCCGGTCAGGCACAGCTGATCGAGCCATTCATGGCGAAAGCCACGCACCCGGCGAGTAAGGACCTGGCTGGCCCACAGCGGACCCGGCACGGCAAAGCCGGCGAGCTGACCGACCACTTCAGCAACCCCACGCGGGCCATCGCGCCAGGTGTCGGGATGCAGTCCCTGCCAGCGCGCCAGGAAGCGCATGAACGCCGCCGGCGCCACTGGCCGCCAGGCACGCCGCCGACGGTCAATG
>JAYVTR010000363.1:0-17883 GCA_043788625.1 Planctomycetota bacterium | reverse complement strand
TCAAAAAATTCATCCTAGGGGAATAAAACGTAGCATAGCCGTTATGCATGGCTGGTAGAGGCAGATCCCATGCCGGGTACGAAATCCAAGGCATAGCTTGATCCCTGCGTGACCGGCGCTTGAATCCCGCCCCCGGTCGCTGAAGGAGCTCTGTACATGGCTATCACCAAAGTTTGGATCGAAGACGGCTGCATTGTTTGCAACGCCTGCGAAACAACCGCCCCCGAAGTCTTCTCGGTTACCGAGGAAACCTGCAAAATCCGCGCCGAAGTTCGCCTCGACGGTTTATGCACGCCCAACTTGGAAGAGCGTTCGGCGCTCAGCGGCACCATCGGCAAGGAATTGGCCGACCAGATCCAGGAAGCCGCCGAAGGCTGCCCCGTGGAAGTGATTAAATTCGAAAAAATCTGAGCAGCATTGCTTTCACCCCTGACGTGCTGTCGGGGGTGTTTTTATTGCGCAGCACCGCTGTCGGCGGGATTTTGTGCATGAAACAAATGCTGCACGATCGCCGCCGCATCGGCGGGGGCTGCGGCGGTGCGGTTTTCAGCCTGAATCTCTAAAAACAATTCTTGGCGATAGACTTGATGATGGCGCGGGGCGCTGATGCCGAGACGCACCGTGCCGTTTTTGGCGATTTCCAGCACCGTCACGGTGATAACGCCGTCGATGACGATGCTTTCGTTCAGCTTACGGGTTAAGACGAGCACGGGCGACCTCGTTGACGCTTATTTCTGACGAGCCTTGATCTTGAGGTCTGCAAGATGGAACTGAATCGGCAGCTTGGCGTTCGACAGCACCAGCTGTTTGGCCAGACCGGTGCGCCGGCACACCAGGATCGGTGCACGCAGATTGGTGCGGATCTTGGTGGGATCCTTTTCCAGGACCAGCACGGTATAGACTTCGATCTCATCTTCTTGGATCGAGCCGATGTCCACCGCATCAGCGGCGCTGATTTCCATGTCGACGTCGATGCCCGCTTCAAACGGCGCGAGTAAGCAGAAGGAAACCTGCGGGTCCTCCACCGACTGCAGCCAATGCAGGGGGCCCTCTTGGGTCTGGAAGGTGATGAAGCGTTCAAGATGGTCGAAGCCGAGCAGGGGTGAGACGAAGCGGAAGACGCTCGCTGCCGGCACCTGGCGTGGCCCTGTAATCTGTGTTTGAACAGTGATGAGAGGGCCCAGGGCAGCCCCGGCGCTCGTGGCACCGCCGCCGGCAGAAGTCATCGTGGTCGTGGTATCGCTAAACGTGGCGAGCATGAGCGGCTCCTAAAAGTGGCATCTGCGGGAGGACTACGCACGCAGGATGCCAAGTGTGAGGATCGGTCACCAAGCGACTGACTTGAGCGACATTCAGAAAGTGCGTGTGGGACCAACACATTGGCACCCGGCGTGCGTTGTGACCATGGTCATGGAAACCCATCTTCTTGCTATTCAGGCGAAAATCCTGTTGTGGACGGGCTTGGGATGGATGGCGATCGGCCTCTATCTGGGCCAAGACCCGACTACCGTTGCGTGGCGGGCAGGATTGGGTGCATGTGCTGCCATGTGGTGCGTGGGCAAATTACTGCATCAAGTCGCAGGGGTGATCGAGGAGGCTGCCGCTAGCCATGCCACCGAACTGCAGCTGGCAGCTGAAAAAGCAGCTGAAAAAGCCGCAGAAAAGACGCATGTTAAGGGCGCCGGTGCTGGTCAATTCGCAACAGCCAGTGCAACTGGCGCCCGGCGTTAAGATAGGGTACACTCCAATGATGGCGTCCTCCGAAACCCGTTCTTCTGCCTCTTCACCCCGCGTCCAAGCCTATCGTCAGGCGGCCGGATTACGTGGTGATAATGAGCGTGAAGCCGAAATCTTACGCCATTTACCTTTGGTCCATACGGTGGTCGAGCGGGTGGCCGCGCACCTGCCGTCATCGGTCGACCGTGACGATCTCTTCCACGCTGGGGTGATCGGGCTGATGGACGCGCTGACGCGTTTCGACGTCTCGCGGGACAATGCCTTTTCTACGTACGCAGTATTACGTATTCGTGGGGCGGTAATCGATGAGCTGCGTGCGCGTGACTGGGTGCCGCGCAGTGCCCGTGAGCGGGCGCGTGATTATCAACGCACGGTAGGAGAGTTGGTGCGCACCTTGGGTCGCTCGCCAAATGACGCTGAACTGGCCAAGGCGCTCAACGTCTCGGCCGACGAGCTGACCGAGCTCGAACGCGGTGCTCATCTCGCGACGCAGATCTCACTCGATCAACCGGTTGGTGACGACACGCCCTTGGGCTCGCTGTTGGCGTCGCCATCGGGTGAAGATTCCAACCCCGCGCGTTTCATGGAACGCGACGACCTGCGCAAGACCTTGGCCCAGGCTCTGGCAACGCTCACCGAGCAAGAGCGCCTGATCATCAAGATGTACTATTTTGAACACATGCTGCTGAAGGAAATCGCGGCCGTGTTGGGCGTCACCGAAAGCCGCGTATGCCAGATCCACGGCCGCATCATGGGCGTGCTGCGCGCGCGCGTCGCGCTGCACGTGTGACCCCATGGCTGTGCCAGGCTCGCCATCGGGTTTGCCGTCGGGTTTGCCGAATGCGGCGGGCGGCGTGCCGGTACCGCTGCCGCCGGCGACCTTGAATCCCGGGCAGATTGTTTCAGCACGCGTACTCGAAGCCCTCGGTGTCGACACGTATTTGTTGGCGCTGCGCGGCCGCACCTTGGTGGCCACAAGTCCAACGCCACTGACCTTGGACGCCATCGTGCAGTTGGCGGTACAGGAGAATGAAGATCCGACGGCGCCAATGCCGGTCAAATTGCTGGCCACGATGGCTGCAACCCCCGTGGCCACGGCGACCCCGATAGTCACTGCCGACATGCGGATGACGGCGATGATCGCCACCTTGGGCTTGCCTGAGGGACCTGCTGCGGCCTTGGCCATTGCCGCATTTACGCGCTTGGGAGTACCGCTGGCCACTCCACGCAGCGGCATCCAAACACAGTCCAGCCTGCCCCTGCGCCAGACGGTGAGTGTGGTTCAGGCAGCACTAGACGCCGTCGATCCGCAGCAAGCGCCGGAAGAAAATGCCGCAGGTGAGGCGCCCACTGCCAAGCCCTCCGAGCAACGGCCAGCGCTGCTGACAGCCTCCGTCCAACGTGCGTCATCACCGCTCTTGTCATCACCGCTCTTGTCATCACACGCGTCAGCTGCCGCATTGGCGTCGCCGATGTCGCTAGCGCCGATTTCCGCATCGCCGATCCCCGCATCGCCCATGGCGAGCAGTGACGGAGAGTTAATCGCTACCGCTCAAACTCCAACTCTCGATGAGGATGCTCCGCCAGAGGCGCACACGCCACGGTCGTTGGCACCGGTGCGATTGGAAACCAAGCCGCAGAGTTCTCAGTCACCGACTCTCCAGTTGCCCACCGTCACCTCACCGTCGGTAGCGCTGTCGGTCAGCAGCGGCCTGGGCGTGATCTCAACTTTAAGAAGCCAAGCAACCTTGATGCTGGGTGAACATGGCCAGGTCACCTTCGCGCCGACGGTGCAGCCGGTACGCCAACTGGACCAGGCGGAAAATCCAGCTGCGCCTATCCGCGTCGAAGAGGACATCGCTGATGACGCATCGCCAGTGCAGACGACTCAGGCCGGCAGTCGACCACTCGTACTCATGGCGCCAGTGCCCGGCACATCAGTATCCGCTGACAATGCGTTGAGAAATTTTCCGCTTACTGAGCCGACGGGTGTCTCTAGAGCCTCGTTGGCATCTCCGCCGCATCTCGCGCATGATGCCGCGCCGGTAGACCAGGCGCAGCCGCTTACCATCGGTGTGCTTCCCGAAAAAATTCCCGCTGCGCTGCCGCGGTTGACCGCCCACGTGGCGCTGCTGCAGACGCCACCAGCGCCTGTTGGTGCCCGTGCGGCGTCGCTGTCGCCATCGCCATCGCCACTGCCATCGCCACTGCCATCGCCACTTCCATCAGTCTCACCTGCCACCACCGCTGCCGCCGCTGGGCTTCCTTCATCGTCGCCATCGTTGGTGGTGAGCCGCCCCGGCGCCACTGTGCCGCCCATCGAATCACCACCCTTGGCGACTGCCTATGGTCCGCGTCAACCGCAGTCGCGTACAGGTAATGGCATGCTGCGTGTGGTACCTGGGCTAGCTGTGCATGCGCCAGCTGCGGAGCCCAACTCCTCGGCGTCGCGGACAGCGCGGTCACGCGAGACGGCGCCAGCCCCCGCGCCCTTGGCTCTCGCCGTTCTGCAGCGGGTGGCCACCGCCAGTCCCGACGCCCTCGCCACTGCCGGCGCCCGCCTCACTCGTGCCGGGCTACCGCTGACGCCCGCGACCATGGCCATTGCCCTGCGCACCACCGATGTCCAGTTGCCCATGGTGGCGCGGTGGCTGCCGCCGACCTGGGCCGTGGCAGTCGATCCGGCGGTGCGCGCGCCCGTGGATGCTATGCGCGACATGCTGCGTCTGGCGGGCGTGGCTCCGGGTGCCACCTCTGATCCTCAACAGACCTTGTTGCAGCACGTCATTCGTTTGGCGGTGCGCCTCGGCGAGGCGGTGGGCCCAGCGACTCCGGCCACGCTGCCTGGCCAATCGTCGAGCGCATCGTCACTCAGCCGGCCTGCACCTACGCCTGTATCCGTCCTTAGCGAAATGACCCTCCCAGTACCTGGCCGTGACCTGAGCGGCGATGTGGCGCCTGTGGCAAGCGATGTGCCGCCATTGACGGCTCTACCTTCCATCGGGGAGCCGGCGCTGGCTGCGGTGCACGAGGTCGCTGTCGATCATCTGTTGCCCCCTGTCCATCTTGATGACTACGAGCGCGTCATCCCCTTACCGATGATCAATGCCGGACTGCCGGTGCCGGCGCGACTGGCAGTTACCACTCGCCGTACGGCAAGCGGCGGCACGGCGTGCTGGATGCGCGTCGATTGTGCCATGTCGCAACTGGGCGCGGTCAGTGTGCGCTTGTCGGCCACCGATGGCGGGCCGGTGGCAGTGACATTGATCGCCGCTCCGGCAGCAGCGGCAGTGCTCGCCGCCGCTTTGCCGGCCCTTATCGACGACCTGCACGCGCAGGGAGTCGTCGCCGCCCTGCGCGTGGTGGCAGCCGATGCCGAGGCGAGTGTATGAGCGAACGTCCACGCGCCGTCGCTTTGCGTTATGACCTTGAGCACGAATCGGCGCCACGGGTCTTGGCCAAGGGCCAAGGGCCGGTAGCCGAACGCATCATTGCCTTGGCGCACGAGCACGGCATCCCGATGCACGAAGATCGCGACCTGGTCCATCTGCTCGGCGCTTTGGATCTGTCGGTCGAAGTCCCTCCGGCTCTGTACCACGCCTTGGCCGAGGTCTTGGCGCACCTGTACCGCGCCAATTCTACCACTTCGTCCACCACCTCGTCCACCACCTCGCCTACCACTCGTCCAGCGACCCCTCCACGCCGGTGAATCGCGCTGGTTGAGGCGCCGCGCCTGGACGGCATGGTGTCGCGCGCATGATTCCGCTCTTGGTAGTTCTCGGCCCGACAGCGTCGGGAAAATCAGCTCTGGCCATCGCTTTGGCACAGCAGCTCAATGGCGAGGTCATTTCGGCGGATGCCATGGCGGTGTACACCGGCATGGACATCGGCACCGCCAAGCCAAACGCTGACGAACAGGCGGGGGTGCCGCACCACCTGCTCGATCTATGCCCGGCCAGCCAACGTTGCGATGCCCAGCGTTGGTTCACCGCCGCCGACGCTGCGGTACACGACATTCACGCCCGTGGCCGTTTGCCCATCGTGGCCGGTGGTACCCCTTTATATGTGAAGCTGCTCCTCGAAGGCATCAGCGCCGGTGCACCACGCGATCTGGCACTGCGCACGCAATTGCAGCAACGCTACCGCGACGAAGGCGGGGCAGCACTGTTTGCCGAACTGCAACGCGTTGATCCGCTCTATGCCGCACAACGTCATCCCAATGACGAACGGCGGCTGATCCGCGCCTTAGAAGTCTGGCACCTCACCGCGCAGCCGTACTCAAGTTTCCATACCACTGACGGCATTCGACGCGCTGATCTGCGACCGCTGTTGCTTGGCCTGCAGTGGGACAAAGAACAGTTGCATGCGCGCATTGCCGAACGCACCCGGCGCATGTTTGCGGCCGGCCTGGTCGATGAGGTCAGCGCCCTGCGCGCCACTATGTCGCCCGAGGCGCGGCAGGCCGTGGGATATAAGGAAGTCATCGCCTATCTCGAAGGGATCGACGACCTCGCCACGGCTTATGAGCGCGTCGAGCGCGGTACGCGGCACCTCGCCAAACATCAGCTGACGTGGTACCGCACTTGGCAGGACATCATCTGGCTTCCCGGCCAGGCCACGGCCTTACCGGCCCTGGCAATGGCGGAATACGCCCGCTGGCAGCGAGCTGAAAACGAATTAATTCGCGTCGGTGACCGTTGATGGTTGATGATCTTTTGCCGGCACCAAGCGCAGTAATTCAGCCAACGTATAAGGCTTGTGCAGAAAGCCGCTGAGCCCTTCGTTTTTGAGCACATCGTGCTCATGGTCGTCGAGATAACCCGAGGCGATCAATACGCGGACATCGGCGCGTATCTGACGGATGGCACGAAAGGCAGTGCTGCCATTGCAGCTGGGCATCGCCTGGTCGAGAATGACCAGGGAAAAAATCTGTGGATTGGCGGCGAACAGCTCGATCGCTTGCAAGCCGTCGCCAGCTTTGACCACCGTGGCACCGAGGGCTTCCAAGTGGGTGGCCAGCAGTTCGCGCAGCATGGGTTCGTCGTCGGCAACCAGGACGGTGTGACCGTCGAGGTTGACGGCCACCGGCTGGTGCTCTTTTTGTGTCGGTAGTGGGCAACCCTTGCAGGTTGGCAGCAGGATGCGAATGGTCGTCCCCAGATTAGCTTCACTATCAACCATAATCGCTCCGTGGTGTCTTTTCACCGCACTATAAACTGATGCGAGACCAAGGCCGGTACCTTTACCAACTTCTTTGGTCGTCACGAACGGCTCAAAAAGATGTTCCATCACCGTCGTCGGCAGACCGCTGCCGGTATCGGTAAGGATAATCGCCAGATGCTCGGTTGGCGGCAGATGATGCCGAGCCAACTCGCCGGCGGTGGCTGCCACGGTGGCGGTCTCGAGAGTCAACGTGCCACCGTTGGGCATGGCGTCGCGGGCGTTGAGACACAGGTTCAACAGCATGTTCATGATCATGCCGGGATCACCCAGCACCTGCGGCAGGCTGGCCTGCAAAGCGGTGACAACGTTGATGCGCTGATCAACGGTACGGCGGAAGAGCGTGACCAGGTTGTCGATTTCACGATGCAGATCGATGGGTTGTTCGAGTGGGTTGCCGCGGCGAGAGAACCCGAGCAGTTTGTCGGTAAGATCGCGCGCTCGGCTGACCGTATCAAAGAGCATCTGCAGGGGTCTGGCGCATTTCGGATTGCCGGTCGTGGCCAGATGCAGCAGCTCGCTGGCGCCGGCGACGATGGTCAGCATGTTGTTGAAATCGTGGGCGATGCCACCCGCCAGGCGGCCTACGGCATGCAGGTGCTGGGCTTGGTGGAGTTCTTCTTCCAGCTGACGTTGTTCGGTGATGTCGTGAATCACCAGGACCACGCCGCTGATCGAGCCATCTTCAGCTCTAATCGGTGCGGCGTTTTCGACCACCGCCCGCTCATTGCCGTCGCGGGTGAGCATGACGATACGACTGGCCGGATCAGTCTGGGGGATCGATTGGACCTGGTGCAAAAGTCGTAAGGCGGCGGATTCGATACCGACGCGGCTGACGGCATCGACGAGGTTGACGACGGTCGTCAGCAAGCTGCCGACTGCCACCCCTGTCGGACAGCCGGTAAGGGTTTCCGCTCGTCGGTTGAGCCGTGTAATGCGGCCACTGGTATCGATCGCGATCACCGCGTCGCCGATCGAATCCAGGGTGATGGCGACATTTTTCTTGTTGAGGCGCAAGGCGATCTCGGCCTGCCGGCGCTCACTGATATCGACCATCACCATCCGGCATTCAAGGCCATCGGCGGACACTGCGGCTTCGAGGTGCACGTAACGAGGCATTTGCCCAGCCGGCGCCAGGGCGATCTCGCACGCATGTGGCGCCTCGGGGGTGGCCAGCGCATGGTTCAGGAAACTGGTGAAGGCGATGAGGTCGGCGGTGGCCACATACAGGGCAAAGCGTTTCCCCTGCAGGCGGCGGCGCTCTTCGCCGAGCAGACGGGCAGCCACGAGGTTGGTCTCGAGGATCTCGCCGTGGCCCACCAACGTAACGTAACCCACCGGCGCGAAGTCGTAGAGTTCACGATAGCGCGCTCGCGCAGATTCTTCCAGCTCCCGCGCGCGGATCAGTTCCTCGCTTTGCAACTCCAATTCGATCTGATGCACCTGCAGCTCATGCAATTGACGCAGGATTTCGTGCGGCAGCAACGGCGGCAACTCGGTGCGCATCTCACTACCGAGACGGGCCTCGGCGAGCAGACGCCGAGGGGTATTATCGTAAGGATAAGACATCATGTCGGTGGCTTGGATAAATGAGTGGCTCAGTCGTGGAAATGACAGCGGAGTGCCTAAGGTTGGTGTGAGTCGCGGACATGCTGGGTAGCGAGCATCTCCCTGAGGGTAGTTTCCATCTTCTTGGTCTCAGTGATGTCGACAAAGGTGATGACCGCCCCGTCGATGCGATTGTCCTGCGTGCGATAGGGCATGATGCGCACGCGGAACCAACGACCGTCGCGGGCTGAGACCTGCTTTTCGTGAAAAACGAGCGAGCGCAGCACTTCGTGGGCGTCATTGGCCAACGCTGGATAATCGAGGATCGAAACGAGGTCAGTGATGGGTCGACCGACATCGCCGGCGATCAGCTGGATGATGCCAGTGGTCTGCGTAGTGAAGCGCCGCACGTGGAGAGAGTCATCAAGGAACAGCGTGGCGATATCGGTGCTATTGAGCAGATTCTTCATGTCGTCGCTGGCGCGTGACAGCTCTTCAAGCTTGGCCTGCAATTCGCGATTGACGATCTGCAGCTCCTCGTTCATCGACTGCATTTCTTCCTTTGAGGTGGTCAGCTCCTCATTGGTACTCTGTAATTCTTCGTTGGTGCTCTGTAATTCTTCATTGGTTGATTTGAGTTCCTCTTGCGAGGTCTGCATTTCGCGACGGGCTACCAACAGCTCTTCGCGCGATAGCTGGAGCTCCTTGCTGAGGGCGGTGCTGTGCAGCTGATCGTCGGCGTTGTACGGCTTGTTGTCGGCCGGCTCGGGCACCACCCGTGCCGCCACGCTGGTGAAGATGATCAGTACCAGACCACGCAGAGGCTCTGGATCATTCAGGTAATGGATGATGACATCAGCAAAGGTCGATTCACTGCCATTGCCAATAACCACATAGGGCAAGGTGATGGTAGTTTGAGTGCGCACCGCCCGTGCAAAGGAATCGTTGAGGGCTTCACGCAAGCCATTGCGAGCCATGGCAAAGACATTCAGTGAAGCTTTGCCCGATGCCGGCTCGAGAAAATTACCGATGCGCCCATGGATATAGACCACGTCCCCAGCGCTTGTGGTGAGCACCGCCGGGGCGGTAAACTTTTGTAATACCAGGGCTTCGGCAAGGACCTGTAGATTGGGGGTGGTCTGGGATGTCAAAGACGGTGTATAAGTCATGGGAATAGCCGGCCGCTGAAGGTGGTAGGTCGAAGCGGAGGCTGGAAATTCCAGGAGATCCGAGCGGAAAACGGTCTCCAGACGGCGGTAGAGCCGTGAAGTTCCGGGCAAGGCGGTGAACAGCTCGGTCGAGGTGCCGATGGTTTCGGAATTGCCCAGCATCAAGGTACCACCCGCGTTGAGGCAGTAATGGAAGAGCGGCAAGATTCTCTTTTGCAGGTCAGCTTCCAAATAGATCATCAGGTTGCGGCAGGTGACCAGGTCAAGTTTGGTGAATGGCGGATCCATGATCACATTTTGCGGGGCAAAGATCACCATCTCGCGAATCTCTTTGGCAATGCGGTAGCCGCGATCCTCGGTGAGGAAAAAACGGCGTAGCCGCACTTCAGAAACATCGGCGGCAATGGAAAAGGGATACAGGCCGTTGCGCGCCGTATCGATGGCGTGTTCATCGAGATCCGTGGCGAAGATCTGCAATCGGTAATGCGCTGTCAGCTTTTGTTCTTCGAGGGCTTCGCGAAAGATGATCGCCAACGTGTAGGCCTCTTCGCCGCTCGAGGAGGCTGGGCACCAGGCGCGCAGCAACCCGCCATTGGGCAGGGCGGCGAGATGCACAGGCAGGACGGTAGTCTTGAGTTGTTCCCATGCCGATGGGTCGCGGAAAAAACTGGTAACGCCGATTAAAAGCTCTTGGAAAAGCAGCTTTGCTTCGTCGATGTTCTCGCGCATGTAACGCACGTAATCATTGATGGTCAGCAGCTGGTGCAGACTCATGCGCCGCTCGATGCGACGATAGAGCGTACTCTTTTTATAACGCGAGAAATCGTGGCCGGTGACGGCGCGCAGGATGAGCAGGATCTTGGCGATGCCGTTGTGATCGGCGTCGGCCAAGCTGAGTTCGGGGCGCGGCATCATCGGCGGAGCACAAGTCACATAGGCTAAGAGCTTGTGCGCAAGAACCTCGATGGGGGCGATGATATCGGCCAGCCCGGCATCAATGACGCTGCGTGGCATGGAGCCGTATTTGGCCGAGGTCGGGGTCTGCACAAAGACCGCGCCCGTGTGCTTTTTGATTGTTCTGGCCCCCTGTGTCCCATCGGTGCCCATGCCTGAGAGCACGACGGCGATGCTGTGTTCGCGCAGATCTACCGCCAGCGAACGAAAGAGGGTGTCGATCGGCAGACGTGGGCCATGGGCATCAAGCGGATCACTCAAATGCAGGACACGGTTCAGCAGCGACACCTCCCACTTCGGAGGAATCACATACACCACGTTCGGCTCCACGAGGACACCGTCGGTGATCTGAGCCACGCGCATGCCAGTGAACCGTTGCAAGATTTCAACTAAGCCCGGCGGGTGCTGTGGATCGAGATGCTGGACGATTACCCAGGCGCAGCCACAGGTCGCTGGCACGGATTTAAGCAATATTTCAAGAGCGTCGAGGCCACCCGCAGACATCCCCACGCCAACGATGTGAAAATGCGACTCACTAGACGTCGCATCATGCGTGATGGTTTTTTCTGAAACAGGTTCCGGATCAGACTCTGGAATAGGTATGGCTTGGTTCATGGCGCAAATTCCTTTCTGATAAATGGCCAGTTACGGACTAGCCAGCTTACCAACTCCCTGGTATTACCACTGAGCAGGACGATCTGATAGGACCGCCGGAGCGCAACCGATATCCCTCCAATAGATGCAAAAATCAACGTAATTATACGTACTTCTTGTATCGTATCAACGTTGGATTGATGGCCTTTAGGCAAGGCCCCGGGCGACGAGTTCACTGACCAGTTTTTCACTGACCTCGGTCGGCATAGAGCCAGTTGGCAGAATAAGCTGCGCCAAACCGCGATAGAGGGGTGCGCGGGCATCGATCAGGCCCGGGACTTCATCCACCGGATGGCTCCCAGTAAGACTTGGCCGCCCGCCCAGATTATGCCGCAGGCGTTCTTGGATCACCGCCGCTGCCGCCTCAAGGTATACCACCAAGCCCCCACGCGCGGCTAGCACCTGGCGATTGGCTTCAGTCAGCACCGCCCCGCCGCCGGTGGCTAACACCAGCGGGGCTTCACCGGCTAAAATTTCACCGATCACGCGCGTCTCAACGAGGCGGAAAGCGGCTTCGCCGTGCGCCGAAAAATAGGCGGCAATCGACATGCCCACAGTTTGTTCGATCAGCGTATCGGCATCCACGAACGGCCACGCCAGGCGCGCGGCCACCAGCCTTCCAACGGTCGATTTGCCGCAGGCGCGAAAACCGATGAGGGTCAGCCGGTGCATGCTGATCAGCGTTTACCGTTGATGATGTCGGGCAAGCTGGCGTAGTCGATCTTCGCCTCTTGGCGTAGACGCTTGAGCAAGGCTTCGGTGCGCAGCTCAAGAGTCTCATCGATGCGGTCGTCTCGAATGGTGCTGCGCAGATCTTCGTACACCGGCTCCTTCTCAGGACGGTGGGCTTCGATCAGGGCCAGCTCGACGCCCCAGCTGCCATTCGCCAACGGCGGTAGCAGGGTAGGAAAGGTCGTCACCGCCCAGGCGGCAGCGACCAGGTCGGCTCCCAGCACGCGGGCCTTCGCATCCTTGCGTTTACCGGCTCTATCAACCCAGCCGGCATGGCCGCCTGGACCGACTTCGGCATCATAGCCACGCGCGTAGAGCGCCCACACCTGACCGAACGGCAACTGCCTGCTGGAAATTTGTCGTGCCAGCGCATCCATGACCTTCATCAAGCGCTCGCGCTCGGCAGCGGTGATTTCAGGCATGCCCCCGGCCCCCGGTTGGGCCTGATACGGGATGCCGATCAGCGATAGCTTCACTGCCTCATGTTGGCGGTAACGCTCGATATGGGTAATAAACCAAGCGCGCAGCTCATCGTCTTTCCATTCATCCTTGGCCTGGAAATGAATCAGGGCCTGCAGGCCTGCCAGCATGTGGAAGCCAGGCTGGGCACGGAATATCTCAGGTGTCATCTTTTCTTTGACGCTGAGGTAGTTGACGAAGTCGATGCGCGTGCCATCGCCGACTTTCGCCTGCTGCTGCTCAAAGGTGCGCTGCATGCGCTCCCACGTGGCGTCGATCTCGGCCGGGCCGACGGTGATGCCGGCGGCGGCGATGGCCTGCTCGACCAAACGTATATTGATCAGCTCGTCACGCACCTTCCCTGCTCCCTTGCGCAGCAACGCATCAGCCAATTCACGACGGCCGATCTTGTTGAAGCCGATGGTGAGGATGATGTCGTCGTCCTTGAGTGAGGGGTAATCGAGTTTCTGCAGATGATCGTGGACCCACTCTTCGATCAGATCGCCGCCCTCTTTGCGCAACAGCGCGTCTTCGATGTCGCGCAGGCTCAGGACCTGGCCGTTGATGGTGGCTACGGCCAGCGGCGCCGGCGGCATCGGAGATGTCGGTGGGGTCACAGGCGAAAGCTCTGCCGCCAAGCTGAAGACAGAGCCGGTGATCAACCACCCCACCACGCCAAAGATTCGCTGCATCGGTTACTCCACCTGACTGAAAGACGGGCGCGCGGCAACACTGGCATTGAACAGCGCCACCAGCTCGGCTGGCGTCAATGATTCAAGCCGCCTTTGCATATCCAGACCACAGGCCACACATGCCGCCTCGGCTTCGGTCCTGGCGAGACCGGCATCGCGCAAAGCCCCGGGCAGCACCTTGCGGCGGTAGGCGAACACATCACGGCACCAACGACCGAAGCCCACCGGCAACGGACGTTCTGGCAGCCAGGTCAAGATCGCGCTGTCGACACGTGGCTGCGGAAAAAAACACGCCGGCGACAGGTGCCGCGACAGGCGTGGTGTGCCCGCTGCCTGCAAGACCGCGGCCGTAGCACCCCATGCATCATCGCCGGGGTGGCTCACCAGCCGCTGCGCGGCTTCCTTTTGAATCGTCACCACCACGCGTTCGGGTGGATTGGGTAAAGCCACGGCGTTCAAGATCACCGGCAAGGCGACGTCATAGGGAAGGTTCGAAGCCAAGCGCCACGGACCGACGGCGGTGAATTCTTCGATGCGCGGATGCAGGCGGTTTTTCGTCGCTAAGGCATCGCCATGCACCAGCTGCAGGCCCAACGGCACCAGGGTCCGCAGCAGAAAGCCGTGCAGCCCCTGATCCAATTCGACCGCCAATACGGTTGCGCCGTCGCTCAAGAAACGCTCGGTAAGAATTCCTGTTCCTGGGCCGACCTCGACCATGCGCACCCCTGGCGCCGGCGCGGCCGCAGCGACCATCGCTACGACTGCTGATTCCTCGATCATGAAATTCTGCCCTAAGCGATGCAGGGGCTTAAGGCCTTCGGCAGCCAGGGCCGCGCTGATCTTGGCTTTCAACGTCAGGCCGCTCATCGCACAAACGCCGCCGCATCAACCAGCACCTCGGCCACTGCCGCCGCCGGCAGCACGGCTCGCCCGCGCGGAAAACGACTGTTGCCGCGATTAGACCACACCTGCACCGGCGTCCCTGCGGCGGTGCTGTGCAGCACGGCCAGGGTCAGCAGTTCGGTCGGCTGATTATGATCGCCACCGATGGCCGGCACCAGACAGCTGACCGAGGCCACCACCTCACTGAGTGCCGGCTCGGGTATCCGTGCATCCAGGGCGGCGCCATCGGCCACTTTCAATTCACTGAGCGTGCGGAAATACCGGCGCACGGCGACGGCATCAGCCGGCTGGGCGCTGGCGTTGTTGGCGGCGGCTGTCCATTGGTTGTCCTCGCGGACCATCGTCACCAGGCTGCCATCCGCACGTTTGATCTCGACTCGTGTCACCACGCTGCCGACCACGGGAAAAATCTGCCCGAGGCTAAACGGCCGGCGGAATTCTTCGATGGTGTCGTCATCGAGGGTAAAGCGCACACCAAGATCCTTGTCGACGCACAGCCAGCGCGGTCCTTCTTTGCGGGCTGCAAAGCCCCAGTCCTGCGCCGCCGTCAGGTCGAGGTCGGTCTCATCATTCGATGCCTGGCCACCGGCGAGGGCGGCAAAACGTACATCCACTTCAAATTCAGGGGCAGCCAGCAAAGCGCGGGCCCCATCTGCCACGCCATCGCCCATGATCAGGGTCAGGTCGTCGACGTGGGCACTCGCCAGGACGCGGATCAAGCGATCAACTGCCGCCCCCGCCACCGTTGTCGCCGGCGCGCCGGGAACGCTGCTCGCCGGATAGGTGCGCATCCACGTGCCGCCTTCGCTGCGCGCCACGACCTCATCGCGGGGCGGGGTCTCGTTATGAAACCGCCGTTGAATTTTCGCGACTCGAGACGGCTCACGGCGCGTCAGTCGATGGTCCAGAAAACGTTCAGGTGCCAACGCGGCACTCAGCTTGCCATCGTCATCTAAGCGCCCGCGATAGTCGGTGGTGATCAGTTCGCCGTTGGCCACAGCAAAGCGCAGCGACGGAGCATTCGGCCGATCGCTGACGATGGTGACGATGGTGGCGTTGTCCGGCAGCTTGACCAAGGCTTGGCTGTCGGGCAGTGGGTCGCGTACCGACACTGCCCCCACCAGCGCCACCAACTGATCGACCGCATCATCCGGAGCACTCTCACGGCCATTACCCCACGCCACGTCCCAGAAGAAACCGCCGATAGCCGGTGGTTTCTCGCGACGACGCAGGCTCCACCAAGGCGTAGCGCCATGTGAGAGATCTACCCGCAGGACATCATCACGGGTGATGATGCTGTAGATGTCCAGCAGCGGATTGCGCGCAAAGGCGGCTAAGGCGTTGCGTATTTCCGTCAGCTGCGCCGCACTGATCGCCTGGGCCGGATAGCCATTGATGGCGACCACGCCCATGGCCCCGTCAGCGTAGACGGTAATTATGCGGGCCGGTTGTGGGCCACGGGCGTATTCAGCGGGAACCCTCATCGGCGTCGCGGCGGTCTCGGACAATTGCACCGTGCCCACCACCGGCAGGCCAAAGGTGTGCACACCAGTGAAATCATTGATGCTGATGCGCGCCAGCTGTCCCAACAGGGCGAGGATCCGGGCGTTGAAAGGCGGACGGTTGCGGAACAACTCGGCCGACCAGGTCCCTTCATGATTGATCAGGGTCATGCCATCGACGGTCAAGCGCGTCGGTACTTGCATACGGGACAATACGTCGGGCTGGTTCGGTGGTGCTGCCGCCGCGTCGATGCTGGGCAGGGCCTGAGCATCGATAGCGAACAAACTGCGGGTGCTGCCATTCCACACATACGCTTGGCCGTCGCTGCCACCCCAGCGTAGGCGCAGGCTGCCATCGACGGCCGCGGCTTCGCGGGTGTTGTCGAGACCGTAAGACGCCAACTGCGCTTCACCGATGTCGTGGATGACCTTGGTGGACGGTACTTCGATGCTGCCGAGCGTGTTCCAGATGCGGCCGATCTTTTCGGTGTCCGTCGCAAACGTATAGGTCGTCGTGCCGATGGTGACCAAGGTCTGCTCTTTGCCGACCGTCGCAGAGGTGGTGGCTACGCGCAGCGTGTACGCACTGGGCGCCGCGGCGGAGAAGACCTTTACCCGATCGGTGGTGGCGGTTGGCCACAAGGCATAGGTGCCAAAGCCCAGAATCGCCAATACCGCGATCAGGTAGCCGAGCTTGCTCATTTAATTAATCCCCAAATTCATGCCGTTTCGGCAAATCAGCCGGCGAACCAAGGCCAAATCGTGTTAAGAACTGATCGGTGGTGCCGTACAACAGAGGCCGCCCGAGAGCATGGTCATCACGACCCACCACCGCCACCAGCTTGAGGTCCATCAACTGACGCAGCACCGGGCCGCACTGTACGCCACGGATGTCTTCGATGGCGCCGCGTGCCACCGGCTGCTTGTAAGCGACCACCGCCAGGGTTTCCAGGCCGCCCTTGGTGAGTTTGGTCGGCAGCTCTTTGCGTTCGAGTTGACGCACCCATGGGTAAAAAGCAGCGCGCGTCATCAGGCGCCAACCGTTGGCTTCGCGGCGCAATTCCCACCCGCGGCGTTCGCGCTCAAAGCGCGCCGCCAGACCAGTCAGAAAGCCTTCGAGGTACGCCACGCTGGTGCCCGGCAGGCAGCCGGCTAGACGCGTCGTGGTCAGCGGCTTAGTGGCGACGAACAGCAAGCCTTCGATCACCGCCCGCAGCTCGGCTGGCGGCAAGTCGGCAGCATCCGGTGGCGGCTCGGGTTCGGCCGGTGCAGTCCCGGGCAGCTCGGCGGGCTTGCGCTCGATCAGGCCCAGGTCTTCGACCAACAGCGCTTCGCGGTGACTAGCGCTCGACTCGTCGAGGGATGTGGCCTGTGGCTTATCCGCAGCCTGTGATTCGCCGCTGTCGCCTTCATCGGCGCGAGCTTCCGGCGGTACCTCGGCCGGCGTGGTGTCGAGGTCGGTTTCGTCGTCGCTCATGGCGTGGTGGTCTGTCCGAAGGCCAGAAAGTTCGCCAGCATGGCATGGCCGTGCTCGGTGAGAAAGCTTTCAGGATGGAATTGCACGCCTTCGATGGGCAACTCGCGGTGGCGTATGCCCATCAGTTCGGGCGCCCCGATGTAGTCGGCGTCAGCGCCCCAGGCGGTGGCTTCCAAACAGGCCGGCAACGCGGCATCAACTACCAAGCTGTGATAGCGCGTGGCGGTGAAAGGCGTCGGTAGACCGGTGAACACGCCGCGCCCGTCGTGACCGATACGGCTGGTCTTGCCATGCATCAAGCGGTCGGCGCGACGCACGGTGCCGCCAAAGGCCTGACCGATGGACTGATGTCCAAGGCACACCCCCAGCAGTGGGATGCGCTGCTGGGCGGCGGCGGCAATCAGTGCCAAGCTGATACCGGCCTCGGTCGGCGAACAGGGGCCCGGTGAGATGAGGATGCGCTCAGGTTTTTCACCGATAATCTCGGCGACGGTCTTCTCATCATTGCGGTAGACACGCACCTGCGCGCCCAGTTCCCACAGGTACTGCACGAGGTTGTAGGTGAAGCTATCGTAGTTGTCGATGACGGTCAGCATGGCCAGGCCGATAGCTTAGGAGTGTGTCCACGATAGGCCAGCAAGGCCGCTCGGATGGGCACTTCGATAGAACCAATTGGTATGAGTTCACAGGCGTATCTGCCCGCGCCGAGCATCTTGTCCGCTATCCCCATACGTTTATCCCTGTCCGCCAGCCCCTGGTAGAGCTTCTTGACAACTGGCGATCGGACACAAGATCCGACCCCCGTTAGCGGTGGTAGCTCAATTGGATAGAGCATC
>JAYVTR010000362.1:0-12055 GCA_043788625.1 Planctomycetota bacterium | reverse complement strand
TCGTCAGATATGCGCAGAAACGACGACCGGGCAGGTCTACTCCGCGCGATCGGTTGGCTCCGTTTGGTCATTTCTCAGGGGCTACGTGAATGCCATTGGCCTTTACAGCGGCTGTTGGCGATTGAGGTGATCAGTTTGCGCCATCGATTGTTTAGAAATTCCCACATTGATCTAGTACCGCAATACAAGTAGTTAATTTGATCCCCGGGCTGCGTCTGTGGATATCAGCGGCCCACGCCGGCAATGAACTCATAAGTGTCCTAGATTGTATAACCTACAACTCGATCTTAAGCGACCATAGATGATTTGGCTGATGAATTCCGATCAAAATGCAAATATGTCAAGTTGAATTACCTAAAAGTTAAATATAGTCTTTGGAATGTTATTTTTACGCTTCGTTTACTCAGTCATGATTTTTCTGACTGTCTGTCTAACGAATACATGCTGGTCAGAAGACCTTTATCTGTATTATTCAATGCCAGTGCTGGATATTTCTGGCGAGGCCAATGGTACAAGTTTTAAATATCAATCTGATATTGTGACTACAATAGAGGAGTTTACCTATGGTCCACCAGACTCTCCCATCATTCATTCGACCTCTGTGATCGATTATGGAAAAAATCCCCAGACTATTTTTTTGCCGCTTTCTGGTGCAGATCTTACATATTCAGTAAAATCAAACCCATCGGCGTATGGAAGAGAGTACGGACCTAGGATTGGACCTGTAGTAACTGAACCTAATTTCGGTTATTTGGCGTACGATCCAGCGGATGCTACGCATCCATGGTATGAGACCCGTAATTTTATACGTCCCCCCTTAACTGCGCATCAAACCGCAGATCAGGCTCAGATCTCTTTTGCGTATTTTTTTAATCTTGGGAAGCCAGACGGTTATTGGAACTCTCAGCTACTCAATGTGAGTCAACTTCAACACGATCCAACATCGGTGATGATATTGCGTTGGGAACGTGCGATAGTTCGTCATTCTTGGTTCAACTATAATCCACCTTGGAGTACAAGCGGCTTTTGGCGCGATCAACAGGCAGAAAACGGCATTGTTCCTTGTGATTCTTGGCCATTAAAACCTTTTGGATCGCCGGGATGGGCCAATGGTTTTGACTTTGATCCCGATGCCAATGTGTCAGGCGATAATTCGACCATTCACGATGGCGTTGCCATCAGTGATGGGCATTTGATCCAGATTTATATTCCTGGTAAACGCTTCGAACTACAAATTGACTATAAGGCCTCAGATCCAGCTGACATTCAGCAAAATGGTGTTACAGATATTGGTAAGCCGAAATTTAAACTCCCTGATACAGGCAATGTACGTTTGTGGAATCTCGGTGTGGATGGCTACGGTGGCGTGCGATCGCGAAATAAGAAAAGCGTCACCAATGGAGGCAATTATGTCCCGCCAGGCATGTACACTGAAAAGGATACATTTTTCAACGAAGATGGCACGCGCGCTGGGCGCTGGGTCACCTTCCATATCGAAGGTGTCAAACGGGGCCCAGCAACGTTCAAGATTGATGTCAAATCACATTGGACTGACGAACGTGGCACTGAACAGACCGTCGCCACAAAAGACGAAGAGACGATTCAAATTTCCCCGCCGAACAATCCTGGTCCCTGCAACTGCGGCGTGGAAGGCCAATACGAAGATTCGTCTTCCGTCATCGACAACAACACTCTGACGTACCGCCATGAGGCTGACGATTTCGCTTACCCACAAGCCGGCTCCTCTTGCGGCAGTTGCGGTGGCTCTGCGCTTGGCGCCAGCGGCGGCACATCTCGCCCGAGCCTGCGCTTGCATCGCATCCATCGCTATGACCTGCAAGACTGGCCATCCAGCATGGGGCCAGGAGTCTTCTTAAGCTACGATGTGCGTCTGCGCGAGTTGAAGCCCTCAGGCGCGTGGCAGCTCTGGGATCCATCGCACCACCAAATCGTTTCACTCAGTCTGTTGGGTGACAATCGCCTGCATGACCAGGGCCAGGGCTCACTGCGCGATGTGACATTTTACAATGCGAGCGGCGCGCCCATACCGCCAACCGGAGCGGACGTGATACGTGCGATCTTAACGGAATTTGATGGTCAAACGGTTGAGTTCGAGCTGATCCCAGCGCCAAGTACCGACGCCATCATCAATCGCTATGCGCGGCCAACACGTTTCGCGGACAGTCGCGGCCAAGCGGTGGTTATCAGCTACGTGTACCCGTGCGACGCTTCTGATGCGACGCTCGGTAATGAGCGCGCCAAGCTCTGGCAGTTCACCAGTATTACCGACAGCTACGGCCTCGCTGCCATTGCTGCGTATGGCGCGGCAGTTGCAGGACAATATCCGTTAGCAAGCCTGACGGTGGGAGGCGGCACGCCGATTGTGTATGACTATGTCACGTCGGGCCCGCTTATCGGCCTGTCCGCCGTGCACCAACGCGACAACAGCCTCACTACGATAACTGCCGCTCCAAGTGTTACGCCGGGAGTCCTTGATCTCACGTTCAACGATTCCATGGCGGATGGTATGCATCAGCAAAAGATCGTGACGTTCACGGCTCCGGTATTTGGCGGGTCTAGCCCATGGCGCGTACAGCAGGTGCGTAAAGACAACGGCGAAACCATCTACCGTGCACTGGCTACCGGGGACGATGACGGCAACAACGTCACGCTCGTCCAAGATGGCGAGCGCATCTATCGCTATGTCACCAACGGTGGCATTCCCGTCCGTACCGACTACTTGAAATCAGGGACGTTCGACACGGCCATGAGCAGTGGGATATGGGAAACTGCCCACACCTTTGCACTCGACAGCATGAACCGCGTCATTGGCAGCGCTGACGGCCTGGGTCAAAGCACCACGACCGAGCGCGATCCGGTTACCGGCTACCCGACCAAAATCACCTATGCCGACACCACCTTTGAGACTTTCACGTATGACGCTGTCGGCAATCGGCTGACGCACCGCGATCGTCTGCAGCGCCAAACGGACTGGCATTACGACAGCTTCCGCAATCGGACATACGAAATGCACGCCGACGGTGGAATCCGCACGTGGTCATATGATCCCACCACTGGCCAGTTGCTTACCGAAACCGACGAGCGCTCCAACGTCACCATCTATCACTACACCCCCAACGGCCTTTTGGATCGCGTTGAAGAGCCCGCCGATCAAGCGGGCGGCACGCGCTCTGCGGTCACGTTTGGCTATGACGCCTTCCATCGTCTTGCGTGGTCGAAAGACCAGCTCGATCGTCAGGTGCAATATTTTTACGACAGTCGCAACCGCTTATGGAAGACGCTGTATGCTGATACCAGCACTGAGCTGATCACCTATGGCAGCGGTGCCAATGCGGGACGTGTGGTTCAGAAAATCGATCGCAATGGCGAGGTGACCGACTTCATTTACGACAGCGTTGGTCGGCGCATCGCCACCACGCAATATGCCGCGCATGCTGGCGGAGTGTTGGAGCCCATCGTCGATGCCGCCGTCTATGTTCCAGGCAGCGAACTGGTTGCCATGCGTAGCGCACGTGGCGAAATCATGGTGTATGGCTACGATGAGCGTCGCCGCCAAGTATCGCAAACCGTTTATGCCACCAAGATCCAGGCTTTAACCACGACGACGGCTTATGATGCCGCCGGCCATCGTCTCAGCGAAACGGACCCGTATGGCCGGAAAACTTATTACGTTTACGATAGCAACGATCGCCAGCTGCGCATGCTTCGGGAAACCTCCCCCGGCATCATTCCCGCCAATATCAACCTCACGACGCTGGCCCGCGATCCGACGGTCAATCCATTGTGGGTCATCGAAGAGACGACCTATGACACGGAAGGCCAAGTCGCCACGCGCATCGATGGCCGCAGCATCGTTACCGAATACGGATATGACTCGGTAGGTCGCATGGCGCGTCAAACCGACGCCAAGGGCACTGCTGACGAAACCACCACGCGATTTTTCTATGACCTGGCTGGGAATCAAATCCGCATCGAACATCCACGTCACGTGACCGAAACGGCTGGCGTCAATGCAAACGGCTTTGTCAGCACACGCACCTACACCGCGCGCAGTCTCCTTGAGACCTCAACCGAAGCTTTTGCTCGCCTGGAATCCGCCACCACCATGTATGTGTATGATCTTGATCGTAAACAATCGGTGGTCACCGATGCCCGCGGACAATCGACCCAATATCGCTATGGCATCTGCTGCGCCCGCTTGAAAGAAATACAGGATCCGCTCGGTTTCATCAGCAAGATGAATTATGATTTCGTTGGTCGCACCACATCCACTACCGACCCGAATAGCCTCGCCACGCTGACCACCTATGACGCATTGAGTCGGCCCCTTACGCGAATGAATGCCAAGGGAGAAACCAGTAGCTACGCTTACGATGATAATCTCACCGACGGTGTGGGATTGGATGCTCAATACGCCACGGCGGTTGCTGGCTTGGGCTTCGGCTTCGATCCTGTTACCGGCTACGGCGCTGACGGCGCAGCCGTCGAGATGAAAGATCCGATCGGCAACAAGACGCTGACCATCACCGACGGCGTTGGCCGCACGGTGCGCAGCGTCGATGCCTTGGGGCACATTACCTCGATGTCCTACGATCAGCTGGTGGCCGACACGCATCTTAACTCCGATGCGACCATTACCGCCATCACCCTGGTAAAGACGACTGCCACCGATGCACTGGGACACACGAGCCAACAATGGAGCGATGGTCTTGGCCGGGCTCAGGTGCAGGTCGATGCCCTCGGGAATAAGGTTCACATGGGCTTTGATGCCAATGGCAACCAACTTCGCATTCGTGACGCCAATAACGTGGGTCAAGATTGCATGTATGATTTCCGCAACCGGCCAACGACGTGCACTGAAACCGCTTTGGCGGCGGGCTCTTCGAGCAGTGGGCTGCGCAGCAGCGGCACGCAGTACGATGCAGCGGGCAATGTCATTTCCCGACTCGATGGCCATCAGGTGCCTGAGACGTTCACCTATGACTCGCGTAACCGCAAGATCACGCAACGTGATCGCAACCAGGCCCTGACGCAATTTCAATATGATGCGATGAACAACCTGACGAAGATCATCGACGCGGAAAACGGCATCACGCAGTACCAATACGATGAGCGCAACTTGCTGACCACGGAAATATTCCCTGGCCCCACCGGCGGCACCAAACGATATACGTATGATCCGGGTCGACGTCTCAAGACGCGCACCGAAGCCGTGACTGCAGGGGGACCATGATCATGTACCAGAGCTTCTTCCCTGTGCTTCGCCATAACGTTGCCACACTGCTGTGTTCTCTAGTTCTCGCGTGCGCTGCATTTCCTGCCCTGCGTGCAACGGATCTGCCGCCGACCATCGCCACCGCAGCCGCCGCGACACCCGCGACGGTGACGACCAAGACCACCAAGCTCACTGTTACTGGTGCAGATGACGGCGGACCTGCGGCGCTCACGTACGCATGGACCGCAACTGGCCCAGGGGCAGTGATCTTTAACGTTACTGCAACCAATGCTGCCAAAACGGTAACGGCGACGTTCTCGACGGCCGGCAGCTATGTGTGCACCGCGACGGTGTCCGACGCTGTTGCCCAGACCGCTACGTCGAGCGTTACGGTAACGGTATCGCCGACCCTGACGACCTTCGTCATCGCGCCGACCACCGCCGTGGTCAATCCATCCCAGACCAAGTTGTTCACGGTCACTCCCAAGGATCAATTCGGCGCTCTGTTCGCTGGAAATCCCACGTGGACGGCAACGGGTGCCGGTACCGTCGATCAGACCGGGCTGTTCACCGCTGGTGCGACTTCTGGCTCAGCCAGTGTGAATGGTGCTCTCGGTACAAAGACCGCTTCGGCGACGGTGCGGGTCAACGCGGCTCCTACGGTGGCGAATCCTGTTTCCACGGCCACGGCGATCATCACCGGCGCCACTGCTGATTTGTCGGTTCAGGGTGCGGATGATGCCAGCGTTGATCTGTTGAATTATACGTGGACGGCGACTGGTCCCAAGGCTGTGACCTTCAAGCCCCGCAATGGCGTCACTGCCGAGCAGACCATTGCGACCTTCGCCACCATTGGCGATTATACGCTCATCGCGACGATCACGGACAAGGAAGGCCTCACGGTGACGTCGTCGCTGACGGTGTCGGTTACGGCAACTCCGACCACGGCCACGGTTGCCCCAGCGACCACCGCAGTGGTGAATCCCGGTGCGAGCCAGGCGTTTGTCGCCAGCATCCGCGATCAATTCAAGGCAATCATGTCGATGCCGCCTGCGATCACCTGGGCTGTGACGGCGGGTGCTGGCGCGATTGATGCAACCGGTCTCTATACGGCGGCTCTTCCCTCCGGTGCGGCAACCATCAGCGCGACCTGCGGCGCTTCTGTCGGCACCACTGTCGGAACAGCCGTTGGCACCGCGACCCTGCGTATCAACGCTGCGCCGACGGTGGCCACCGCCGTTGCGACTACCGCCCTCACCATTGGCGGTAAGACTGCTGATTTCAGCATGCAGGGGGCGGATGACGCAAGCATTGACCTGCTGACATACACCTGGACTTCCACTGGCCCCAAGGCCGTCATTTTTGCACCCAAGAATGGCGTGAACGCTGAGCAGACCGTCGCGACCTTCGCGGCTATCGGCGACTATGTGATCACGGCCACCATCACCGATACGCAAAAGCTGAGTGACACTTCGACCCTCGCTGTCAGTGTGACGCCAACCGCCACCTCGGTGGTAATTGCACCTGCCACTGCGGCTTTGAATCCCAGCAGTGCCAAAGTATTTGCTGCTACGGTAAGAGATCAATTTACCACGAATCTGGTTTCCCAGCCTGCCCTCACCTGGACAGCGACGGGCGGGACCGTTGATGCGGCTGGACGTTTCACGGCGGGCACGATTGCTGGCCCTGCTTCCGTTACCGCGGCATTCACCTCTGCAGGCACGGCCACACCGACTTTAAGCGCAACGGCTACCATCCGCGTCAATGCACCCCCAACCGTCGCCCAGGCGGCTGCGGTGGGCACAGCAACCCCTGTCGCACAGGCCCCCATCACGCTGAGTGTCTTGGGTGCAGACGACGCTGGCGAGGCCGCGCTGATCTACACCTGGGCAGTGACGGCAGGTAGCACCACAGGCGTTACTTTCAGCGGTGCGACCAATGGGAGTAATGCCGCCAAGGCGATTTCCATGACGGTGCCAACTCCTGGTACCTATACAGTGCGCGCAACCCTGCGCGATGCCCAGGGTCTGACCGTTACCAGCAATGTCGCCATTACGGTCAATAAGGCCATTCCTGTCATCACCTGGGCTCCACCGGCAGCGATTCCCTATGGCACCACGCTCAGCGCAGCGCAGCTCCATGCTACAACACCCATCTCTGGCACGTTCAGCTATGCTCCAGCCCTCGGTACGGTGCTTAGTGTAGGCCTCACCACATTGACCACGACCTTTACTCCAACGAATTCCGCTACCTATGCGACGGGCACCGCCAGCGTCCAACTCACGGTGACCCAGGCGATGCCGGTGATTCACTGGGGCGCTCCTGCCCCCATCTTCTTTGGAACACCACTGTCGAGTGCGCAGTTGCAGGCCACGGCATCGGTAGGTGGCACCTTCACCTACGCGCCCCAGTTCGGCACCGTGTTGCCCGCCGGATCGCAGACGCTGACGGCAACCTTCACGCCTGTGGACACCGTCTCCTATGCCACAGCCAATGCCGCGGTGACTCTCGTCGTGCAACCTGCCGTTCCGGTCGTGACGTGGGCACCACCGGCAGCCATTCCCTGGGGCACAGCACTGTCGCCGACCCAGCTCAACGCCACCTCGCCGACGCCTGGCAGCTTCGCCTACACGCCTGCGCTTGGCACCACGCCGGAGGTCGGCAGTCACACCCTCACCGTGACCTGTACGCCGAGCGATGCTGCGAATTTTACCACGGCTACTCTCAGCGTCCCGCTGACGGTGACGCGCGCCGTGACCGTGATCACCTGGACGGCTCCCAATGCGATCACCTGGGGTGCAGCGCTGTCGGCAACTGAACTCACTGCGGTCAGCTCCGTGGCTGGTGCCTTGGCTTATACACCCGCTCTCGGCACGGTGCTGGATGTCGGCACCACCACCCTGTCGGTTGCCTTCACCCCCACCGACACCGCGCACTACACGGGCTCCACCGCCAGCGTGCCGCTGCTCATCAAACCCGCGACTCCGAGCCTGACGTGGACGCCGCCGTTTGGCATCACGTGGGGCACCGCGTTATCAGCAACACAGTTGTCGGCGACCTCACCCATTCCCGGCACGCCAATGTACACCCCAGCCTCAGGAACCGTGTTGGAGGTCGGTGCGTCCACGTTGTCGGTGACGTGGAATCCCACCGATGCGGTGCACTACACCACCGCAACCACCACCGTGACCATCGTCGTGGAGCGCGCGCTGCCAATCGTCACCTGGCCCACACCGAGCGCGATTGCTAGCGACACGCCGTTGTCAGCAACGCAACTCACGGCAACGGCGACGTACACAGGAACCACGCTCCCCGGGACGTTCACCTACACGCCAGGCTCAGGCACCACGCTGTCGGCGGGCACGCACGCCCTCCAGGCGATGTTCACGCCAACCGATTCCGGCCACTACCTCAGTGTGAGCGCTGCTGTCAGCATCCTCGTCACCGCGCCCGTGGTGACCGTCACCGGCTATGTCACCACGTACGTGTACGATGACGCCAACCGCCTCACGGAGCGGAAATACGACAACGCAGCCTCGGACACCTTCGCCTACGATGCCGCTGGCCGCATGCGCACGGCGACGTCAGGGCGTTACGCCAATACCATCACGCGCGACTACGACGCTGCCAGCCGCGTGCAGCGCGAAGCCATCACCATCGACGGTCGCGAGCTAGAGATAAAATCTGCCTACGATGACGCCAACCGGCTGACGCAGCAGACCTATCCCGATAGTTCACAAGTCAGCCGCGATTACACGCCACGCAATGAACTCGCGCACGTCTTTGATGGCCAGCAGGTGATTGCAGCCCGCGCCTATGACGCCGGCGGCCGCCTGCAGACCACCCAGTTCGGCAACGGCCTCAGCGAGTCGCGGACCTACGCCCCGGGCGACCGCATGGTTGCCACCATCAGCATCCCCGGCGTCACGGATTTCACGTACACCTATGACGCCAACAAACTGAAGATCTCCGAAGTCGACAACCTTGCGCCCACGCAGAGCCAATATTTCGGCTACGATCAGGCCGACCGCGTCACGTCGTGGAAACGCAAAACCGCGCCCACTGCGACCCCGGTCGCCATCCAGAATTGGACGCTCTCCCCCGTGGGCGATTGGAGTTCGACGACAACGGCTGCGGATGGAACAACGGCGGTTCAAAACCGACTGCACTCGGCCGTTCACGAGTTAGTCGACATCAATGGCACCGCATTGTTGTACGATCTAAAAGGCAACCTGACCCAAGACGACCAAGGTCAGCGCTACACCTGGGACGGTGAAAACCGCCTCGCCTCAGCGACCAGCCTGCAGCAGGGCCACGGTGAATCGGCGACCTACGCGCACGACGCGCTCGGCCGCCGCGTGAAGAAAACCGTTACGGCCACCAGCAAAGCCGTCTCGACCTACTTCATCTCAGCGGGAGCCCAGGAGTTGGTCGAGATCACCGGCGACTTGTCGGCGTTCAATGACCCCGCTGCCGATCCCGAATCCGCCGGCGCCGCACCATTCAATCCCGCAACCGGCACCGGAGCCCGCGGCTCACTCCTGGCGGATCCCAGTGCCACGCGCATCAACTTCCAGCCCATGGCGACAGACACGCCCGATGGATGGCAGGCCGATGTCGGCACCGTCACGGCCAATGCGGGAAGTCGCGGTTGGACTGCAGCTCTCACGGGTACCGAACGCGACCACCTCGGTCGTCCGTTGTACGACACGTTTATTCCCCTCGGTACCGAGACGTGGCAGATCCCCGTCACCAATGGCGTGCATGCTGTCGCCATCATGTGCGGTGATGCCGACAGCCGGGCTCAGACGAATAATCTGACCGTGAACGGCATCGCCCTCACCGATCTCACGCCGTACGACGGCATCGCAACCCTCGGCTATGAAACGGGCAGCTTTGATGGCTACACCGCCACCATCACGGTCACCAATGGCCTGCTGAAGATCACTGCAGGCTCAGGAGCTTTGGCGCCAAAGATCAACTTCATCGAGATCGGCGCCGTCGGCTCGTCAATCGATCAAGTCACCGCTGATGGTGTGCAAGCCGCAGCGGTGCAAGCGACGCATGACACCGGCAAACCGAAGGCTAAGATGCCGCCCATGGTGAAACGATCGTTCTTCCAAAGTTACGTTGATGACCTCGCCGGGTATACGTTGCAGAAGCCGCGACATGCCCCACAAACCTATTGGGTGGCGTCGAATCATTTGTTTTCTCCAGCGGCGGTGAGCAATAGCAGTGGGCAAGTCATCACGCGTTATACGTATGACACCTATGGCAGGCAGACGATTCGCAACGGTGCTGGAGTAGTTATTGATGATGATACGGCTTTGATGGGGCGGGGGTTTACTGGGTATTCGCAGTATTGTGAAGTCGAACTATACTATGCGCGAGCGAGAATGTATTCTGCACGACTAGGACGGTTTATCCAGAAAGACAAATATAAAAAATCAGAATCGCGTCCATCAGCATTGGATGGGTATCCAAGTGGATTTAACTTATATTCATCATATTTTGTCCCAGGACAATTAGATCCATCTGGAAATTGCCAGATAGACATTGCTGTTTTTTTTGAGGGAATTTGGACGCTTAAGACTCAAGTATTTGCATATCCTTGGGCTACGGCTTCTAATTCCCCGATGGTGGCATTGTCAAATGTAACCCCTTTGGTTTTTGGAGTCTGGAATGAATCTCTAGATCAACCCCCTAGTGAATTTGCCGATTTTATTATATCTCTCGCTCGGGGATGTTGCATCCGATCTTTAAATATTTCAAATCATGGTGGAAATGGCGGAATACAGTTCGGTAATTCCTTTTACGGATCTTTCCAGGGAGCTGCCGAAGAATTCTCTCAGCCATTTAAAGATTCTTTAAGTAGAATTAGGGCGCAAATGTGTAAACAAGGGAGAGTGAATTTATATCAGTGCAATGTAGGAGATGACGGAACTGATATTAGACATGAGCAACTTAAAAAATTGTCATTTCATCTGGGGGTACCGGTTTCAGCTCCGGATGTTTTAACTCAACCCTGGCCTCGCGGAACAATGGATGCAGGACTATTTTATTGGTACACTTCATCAGAGGAAAATTGACTGTGAATAAAATACTATTTATTGCATTTATATTTATGTTTTTTTCTTGTAACGACAATCATGGACAAACAACTTTTGATAGACAAATATATGCTTTAGAATTTCTACGTCATGATTTCATTGTTAAACAACAAACATTCTTTTTGGCTAATAATGAACTAACAAATTATAATTGCAAACAAGGCCAATACCAATTTTTTGCATACAAATCCAAGGGGGACGTAATCTTATTAGCAATTCCAGAAATCGATTTGCAGGCCAAGGCATTTTTGTGTACACAGAATCAGCCTTCACCATATCTTTTTCATACAATTAAAGATGAGAATGATTATAGGAAAATTATTGAAATGGGGCCTGAGGTTCGGAATATGCAAGGATGGACTACGAATTAGAATAGCGCAGCGTTTTACTCCCATTGCCGTAACAAGGGACAGCACGAAAGTTATGAACTTAACGGTATTTCAGGGATTCGCTCCAGATGTTCGTTCTTGCCCAGCTTCGGAATCCGCGCGGAGAATAACGCGAAAGAGGCTCTTAATAATGAGGTAGAGGCGTTCGTCCGTGATTTGCTTTCTCGCATACATGGGTCCGTGGTTTAGATTGATAAAAAACGGAGCTTCTGATTTGTAACCGTAACGTGCTGCGTATAGCCAACGATCGATAGCTATCATTATGTTTGGCTTGGTTGTCAGGCGGACTGTTTTCTGGCTCTGCGTCATTTCGTGTGGGT
>JAYVTR010000361.1:0-2873 GCA_043788625.1 Planctomycetota bacterium | reverse complement strand
CAGGAAAGCTGTCATGAATATTACCGAGAATGATAACGTGGTGGTGGTTTCCGTTGCGGAAGACCAATGTTCGACTCTGTGGAAGGCCATCGAGCCATATCTGGCGATGGGTAAAAAGTCCATCGTTTTGGATTTCAGTAACGTAAACTTCCTGAATTCAGTCAATATCGCGGCCATAATCAGTACACGCAACAAGGTGGTGGCCGGTGGTGGCAAGATCGCCGTGGCTGAGATCAAGGACCGCGTCAAAGCTGTGTTCCGGGTGTTGAAGCTTGAACGGTTGTTTGATTTAAATCTGGATCAAGTGGCCGCGATTGCATCCGTAAAAGTCTAAGCTGGTTTCGTCAACGTTTTAAACAGTACCAATGAATCAGCCGGATGCAGTCGCATCCGGCTGATTCATTGGCGGCGTTCCAGTAGGATGACGGCTTGCGCTTGCAGCGCGCGTTTTTCGCCGACCGCGTCGCATTCTTCATTCGTGCGAGCTTTGAGACCGACCGCGTCGAGCGGAAGCGAAAAAAGGGCCGCTAGACGCGCCCGCATCGCCGGTTTGAAGGCCAACAAGCGCGGGGCCTGGGCAATCACATTGACGTCGATGTTGGCCAACTGCCATTCCGCCAGGTGCGGTAGGGCGAGCACGGCGGCGACGAATTCAGCTGAATTCCGTCCGCGGTGGGCGGCATCGGTATCGGGGAAATGCTCACCCAGATCACCAGCGCCGACCGCTCCCAGCAAGGCATCGCAAAGAGCATGCAGGACCACATCGCCGTCGCTGTGGGCGACGACGCGATAAGGACACGGAACGTGGATGTTTGCTATGGCAATGCCGGCTCCTGGGCCGTTGTCGGGCTCCAGGCGATGGATGTCATAGCCGATGCCGACGCGATGTGCGGGGCGTTTTAAGGTCAACGCCACGCTCATCGCCGACTCACTTCTTTAATTGGTTCTGGTATTGCTCGCTGCTGAGCAAGCCCGCCAAGGGTGTTGCCGAGCTGGGTTTGATCTTGGCAAACCAGCCTTTGCCGGTCGGATCCTGGTTGAGCAGCTCAGGTTGACTGGCTAAAAGTGGGTTGATTTCGATTACGACCCCGTCAACAGGTGCATAGAAATCGTTAACTGATTTTACAGATTCAATTTCTGCGCAGGCCTTGCTCTTAGCCAAAATGGCGCCGACCTTCGGCAATTCGACGTGGATGACTTCACCAACCTCACCGGCGGCGAAGGCCGATAAGCCGATAATGATGAGGCCGCTCTCAAGGCGGGCCCATTCGTGGCTGGGAAGGTAGTGCTCAGTCATGCGTCGAATGGTGAACTGAAAGTGATCGGCGCAAGCTCCTAGCTGGGAGGGTGTGTGAAGGTGGCGTACCCGGTTGCTCCTGCGTGCGTTGCGGGTACAGGCTGAGTCGGCTAACTTGCCTGATGAAACCACCTGGATGAACCGTGTCCGACGCTCCACCCCTCGATGAAGATTTCCGCTATGGCCAGTTGGCCATCGAAGGGCGTCTTATCACTCCCGAGCAGTTCGACGCGGCGATGGACAAGGTCCGTGAGTCGAAGCGCGCCCTGCGTGATATCCTGGTCAGTGAAGGCACAGTCGATGTGCAAACCGCTGATCGCTTGACCAAGGCGGTGCGCCGGATTGTTCGTGATGAACGGGCGAAATCCGAGGGCGGGATGCTGATGAAAAAGCAGATCGGCGGCTATAAGCTGGTTCGCCGCATCGGTGAAGGTGGCATGGGCGAGGTCTACCTGGCCGAACAGCTGACCATGCATCGCACGGTGGCGTTGAAGATTCTCCATTCGAAGTGGGCTGACGACGAAGAGTTCCGCAAACGATTTTTACTCGAAGCCCGGGCTGTGGGCAAGCTGTCGCATCAGAACCTCATCCAGGTCTTCGATGTGGGTAAGTACCAAGGTTTATATTATTTTTCGATGGAATTCATCGACGGCGTTACCGTCGACGATCTCATCCGCCATGACGGCCAGGTGCCGGTTGAAAAGGCTATCGACATTTGCCTGCAAGTGTGCAAGGCCCTGAGCTATCTTGCGACGCACAATATCGTGCACCGCGATATCAAGCCGGCCAATATCATGCTGACCAAGGAAGGCCAGGTGAAGCTGGGCGATTTCGGCTTCATCCAATCGGCCTTTGACGCCGAGCTGATGCAGGAAGGGACGACGATCGGTACCCCCGACTATATCAGTCCCGAACAGGCGCGTGGCGAACGCAACCTTGACGTACGTAGTGATATTTATTCGCTTGGCGCGACGTTGTTCCACATGATGTCGGGCAAGACCTTCTTCAGCGGCAGCTGTTCGAAGGTGATGCGCGACCACATCGAAACCGAGCCGCCAAAGCTCGACGATTTGCGCAAGGATCTACCCAAGGATCTGGTGGCATTGATCGCCAAGATGACGGCCAAGCTGCCCATCGATCGCTACCAGACGCCAGAAGACATCGTCAAGGCGCTCGATCTGTTGCGCCTCGACTTATCCGGCGACGCCAACCAGCTGCCGACCTCGCGTAGTGGCATTTTGAATGTCATCACTGCTGAAAAAGAGCGCATCGTCGGGCTCGAAAAACAGCTGGTGCTGGCGCGTTCGCGGATCGCCTTGTGGCGCATCATGGCCATTGCTGGCTGGTTGAGTGCGGTAATTTCAGCCCTTGCCTGCATGCTCAAGAATCGCGGAACCTGGTTTTGGTGAGTCAGAGATTCCTGATCAGTGGGCGATCAGCTGTCGGGCCTTCGAGGCATACAGGCCACCCGGGTATTTTTGGCTCCTCGTCACTTGAAGTGGATTCCTCCAGCCGGAAAACGGCCCCATGGACCAGAAAGCGCTCTTCAAAACAGCCCTCGGGCTGGGGTCGGATT
>JAYVTR010000360.1:0-5473 GCA_043788625.1 Planctomycetota bacterium | reverse complement strand
GCGCGGTAACGTGCGTATCGTCGATAATGCGAGCGGACGCCTGGGTGTCTTTGCCAGCACCGAAATCGATGGCTACCCGGGTAATTCCCAGGCCAATCTCATGCGCTACGGCGGTGGTGTGACCGCCGGCGCCAGTGTCGGTGGCCTGGATCCCGGTCTGGTGGTGGGCTACAACCGTTTCTTCATCGACAACGACTTGGCAGCAAGTGCGATCAACGTCAATGCCTACATTGCCAAAGTGTTCCTCAGCAATGTGTCGGTGCTCGGGGTCGGTAGCCAGTATGTCGACTATGCCAACAATGATCCGATCACCGGTACCTTGTTTGATGCGTCCTACCGGCATTGGTTCCTGCTTGAGCCGAAGCGTATTTCAAGGCGCATCGAATTGTCACTGAAAGCGGGTAGGAACCGCACTCACGATGACGATCAAGCCTATACCGTGGTGACACCGGTCGTGGCGGGCGTGTATCGTTTCGGCACGGTGCAGGAAGCAGGGACGCAAGATGTGTCGGCACGTATTCAATATGAAATGCGCCAATATCCCGATCCCGCTGCTGGTGGTACGGGTGAGGACCAAAAGGTGCTGAGTGTCACGACCGGTTATGATTACTGGTTGGCGACCTGGATGTCGGCGGGCTTATACGCAGGCTATTCCAAGCGATCCTCGACCGACGAAGCCAATCGCTATGATCGCAAGCAGGGTGGCGTCCGCGTGACGGCAACCTGGTAATCGGCACCCGCACAAGGAAACCATTCTATGTCCTGCTCACGCTCGTGTCAGACCTTGGCCATGCTGGCCTTCGCCTCCTGTACGGCCTTTGCTGCCGATGCCGATAGCCTTGCAGATAACCTTGCCGTATGGCGGTTCGGTGCCGGCACCATTGCATCCAAGCCCGCCGTCATCGGCGCCGACATTGCCGCCGATGCGGCCGTTGTCAGCAGCGATGAGCTGGTACGCGTGACTTTCGTCAAAGCGCCGAAGTGCCACCTGACGCTGTCGCCACACAGCCGCATGCACCTGACCGAAACCGACGGCGGGCACCTGCTGGTGTACCTCGAGCAAGGCGTATTGCAGGCCAATATTGGCGATAAGGGCCCGTATGCCGATGTGCACGTGCTCGGAGCCGCCATCGATGTGCGCGTCACTGGTACGCTGTTCGTGGTCGAGCGCGTCAAAGCCGATACCGATTATGTGGCATTGGTCGAAGGCCGCGTGCAGGTGAACACGCGCAAGGACGTGGTGCTGGCACTCAAGGAGCAAGGTCACGCCATCGATCTCACCGCTCGCCAGGGGCTGGGTGGATCGTTGTCGGCGGGTTTAGGGGCCGTCGACACACTGACGGGTCGTCCCCAGTTGCCTTCGAGCACTGCCGCCAGCGGCAGCGTGCAGGAGATCGGTACCACCATGCAAGGTGGATGGGACGAAGATCTCGCCATGAGTCTCACCAGCGGCCAGGAGCTTGCAGATCTGACGCATTCGATCACCGATGAGGTGCGCAGTCAGATCGCTGACCAGATCAGTCATCAAGTGACCAGTGACGTGACGCAGCAGGTCACCGATACCATCGTCCAGCAGATCATCGGCGGGGGCGCGCAGTCCTTGACCGGCCCACCGAATCACCCGTAAACGATTATCTTTTAAGTCTGAAAGTTCCTCAATGGCGGCTGCTGTAGCGTTTGAATTCATTCACCCGGTGTGGCTGACCGTGGCCGGCTTTGCCGCCTTGGGTTTCAGCTGGATGGTACCCGGTACCCTTCACGCCCGGCGCTGGTGGCCGTTGCTGGCGGCGGCGGTGGGGGCCAATGTGGCGGCAGTGGCGGCGCTCTGCGGTCTGGTGCCGTGGTTTGGACAGATCCATTTTGCCGTATATGCGTTATTTCTCGTGGCTGGTTTTGTCCTCGGCTTTTTTTTGATCCGCCAGCCGGCGCGTCTGATCGGCGTCAGTCAGCAAATCCTCATCGATTGTTTCCTGATCGCCATGGTCTTGGGGGTTGTCGGCGCCCGCGCCCGCTATGTCTACGAGCGTTGGGACGTCTTCATGCGTGAAGCCCATGGCGATGTTCATAGTGCCCTGGTCGCCGCTGCTGACCTCGATACTGGCGGCGCCGTGTGGTATGGCGGCTTGCTGTTGGCGACGTTGGGGGTGTGGACGTATGCACGTTATCGGCGGATCCCAACTTTGGCCTTGGCCGACGCAATCCTGCCCGGCTTGGTTGCCGGCTTGGCCGTGGGCCGGATCGGCTGCTACTTCAATGGCTGCTGTTACGGTGCCCCGACAACCCTGCCGTGGGGGATTTCGTGTGGGCATTATCCGCACCAGATGGTGCACCCAACGCAACTCTATGAATCACTGGTGTGCGCACTGCTTGCCGCCGCCTTACTGTGGTTTTGGCGTCGCCGCCGCCGCGATGGCCAGGTGACCTTTTATGCCATGGTCGGCTATGGCATGTGGCGCTTTGTAAATGAGACCCTACGTGGAGATCACGATGCCTTTGCCTTCGGCGGGGTCATCACCACCAGCCAAGCCACCAGTCTTGAGCTGATTTTAGCGGCCTTCGTCGCTGCTGGCGTGGTTGGCTGGCATCGTCGGCGGCAGCCGCAGGCAGCGCTGCGCGCGGGCCGGGTCCCAGGCAGTTGCTTCGCGGCCGAGGTGATTGAACAGCAAGCTCCTCAACCGGCTTGACAGATGGGCTCAGGCCCTATCCTCCCTGCCCCGTCGTTGAGGATGCCCGTTGGTCGTGGTGTCTTGGCGATGTGGCAACTTAGCTTTCGAGGTCGTCATGAATTCGCTGCTCGCATACGTCGCCAAGTCATCCCTGCGCAAGGAGCCGCTCGGCGCTTTTGAGGTTGGCGATACCGTCAACGTCCATACGCGCATCAAGGAAGGCGATAAGGAGCGCGTGCAGGTTTTCAGCGGCACGGTGATCTCCAAATGCCGCGGCCAGGGCGCCGTCAATGGTACGTTCGCCGTTCGTCGCGTGGTTTCGGGTGAAGGCGTCGAACGCATCTTCCCGAACCACTGCCCGAAAGTGGTCAGCGTTGAAGTCATCCGCCGTGGTTCGGTTCGCCGCGCCAAGCTCTTCTACTTGCGCGACCGCGTTGGTAAGGCCACCAAGGTCAAAGAGAAGCTGGTCGTCGTCGAAGCTCCAGCGGCTAAATAACCGTCGTTTTAGTCGTCGCCTAGTCGTCGCCTAGTCGTCGCCTTCAACGGTGTCGATACATAAACCCACCCGTCACACGGGTGGGTTTATGTCGTTGGCGATTTAGTATTTATTAACACCATGCGGCATGGATGTTGCCCGCATTCGCCAAGCTGGCCGCCAGGCAGAGACACGCGCCGTGTGGCACTTGCGTCTGCGCGGCTGGCGTATCGCCGCACGTAATTGGATCGGTGGTGGTGGCGAATTGGACATCGTCGCCAGTCGTTGGCGGACCTTGCTGATTGTTGAAGTGCGCCAACGGATTACGGGTGCTCAGGCCTTGGCGTCGATCGATGAGGCAAAGGTCAATCGCACCATGCGCGCCGCCCAGGCACTGGTGCGGGCGCATAATCTGCAAATTTATCAGCTGCGTTTCGACGTCATCGGCGTGGATGCCGACGGGCGCATCCATCGCCGGTGCGATATCCTCCGCTTAGGAGTTCTCGGCGAGTAACGCATGGGCTGTGGCCTATGACTAGTAAAAACTAGTGGAGACTAACAGAGACTATTGGTGTGGGTAGTGACGAGTGATCAGACTGAAGCTCGAATGAATCCGCAACCGGTCAAAAAGGTGGCTGATCATGGCTAGTGGTCGCTGCCGCCCGTCCGGCCGGACGCCCACCTGGGGCGTTCGAACGGGCACTGGGCTGAGCCATGGGCGCCGGGCTGTGGGTGGCAGGCGAATAATCTGCCATTGGCGGCTCGGACGTATCGCTGCTGCCGTCTTCGCGCACCCCGCGCGGAACCAAATGCACACGGTCGACAACGAGCTTGAGCTTACTGCGCTTCTGCCCTTCTTTATCGGTCCAATTGTCCTGTTTCAGCCGGCCTTCGACAATGGTCGCGCTACCCTTGGTCAGGTACTGGGCGGCAATCTCACCTTGTCGTCCCCAGACTTCGCAATCGATAAAGGACACTTCTTCACGTTGTTCGCCGTCGGCGGTCTTGAAACGCGTGTTATGGGCGATGGTAAAGGCGGTAACGGCGCGGTCGGTACCAACCGTGCGCATTTCCGGATCGCGCGTCAGGTTGCCAGAGATGATGAAATGGTTGAGGTTCATGGCTGGGCTCCCATATGGGTTCGAAGAAACCATATGTTATATGAACCTATAAGTCAACCGCGTGCCAAATGCCTGTGGCGATTGACGCGACCGATGAATGAGGTCAGGGTGTCGGCCCATGCGCGTCACTGCTCGCGATATTGCCAAAGAGAGCGGCGTCTCGCAGCCGACCGTCAGTCAGATTCTCAACGGTAAAGGCCACCTTTACCGTGAAGAGACGCGCCGGCGGGTATCTGAAGCTGCCGAGCGCCTTGGTTATCGCCCAAACACCTATGCCCGGGCCATGCGCTCCGGGCGCATGGGGGCGATTGCTTTGTTGATGTCGTGCCGTGCCGATCGCGCCGTGCGTCAGGCCGGCCTCCAGCAGGGCATCCATGACGAGCTGTTGCGGCATGATCTGTTATTGACCTCAGCCAATGTGCCCGACGAGGCTTTTGTCGACGCCGCGACCGACCGTACTGCTTTGCCGCGGCTGCTGCGCGAATGCAATGCCGACGGCTTGCTGGTGGCATATGCCCATGACCTGCCACCAGGCATGCAGGCGGCAATCGACCGCGATCCGATGCCGGCGGTATGGCTGAATCGTTTGCAGGCGAATAATGCCGTGCATCCCGATGACCGTGCCGGGGCGCGAGCTGCCACATCACACCTTATAAGCCTGGGCCATACCAAGATCGCCTTTCTGCAGGCGGTCAGCAGCGCCCATTACAGCAGCGGCGAGCGTTTGGCGGGTTACGAGGATGCGCTGGCGGCGGCGGGCTTGAAGCCGGCCATCGTCCGCGTCGAAGGCCCAGAGCTCGAATGGTGCACGCAGGTGCAGAAGTGGCTGGAGCAACCCAAGCGCCCGACGGCGGTGATCGCCGCCGCACCACAAGAAGCGCAAACCTTGATTATGGCCTGTGCCCACGCCGGCATTCGTATTCCCCAACAGCTGTCGATCGTCGCCATCAGCGAATCGGAACTGACCCACCTGGGCGTCGATCTGACGCGCATCGTGGTACCATTTCATGACCTGGGAGTGCACGCGGTACGCATGTTGCTGACACGCATCGGTAATCCGCGGGAGCCGTTGCCGGCCCTCGCCCTGCCCATGCCGTTGCTCGAACGGGCGAGCACGGCGCGGATTTAGGAGCCGGTCAGGAATATCTTCGATGGGTTCGAATCTGGGGGCGCGGGCGACTCGCCCGCGTTCGATGACGTGTAAATCGCGG
>JAYVTR010000359.1:0-7266 GCA_043788625.1 Planctomycetota bacterium | reverse complement strand
TAGCCACCGCTGGCTGGGCGGGGGTGTCGGGAACCGTTTGGGCATCTGCAGCAGAATCAGTCACGCGCGCTCCGAGTGAGCAGGGGGTTCGGTTGTTTGCCAAGCTGCCGACCACACCGCGGCGGCGGCCAGGGCGGCAGTTTCAATACGCAGAATCGGCCCAGCCAGACGCACGGTCGCGGCCCCACCGGCAGTGAGCGCGGCGAGTTCCGCGGGAGTGAATCCGCCTTCCGGTCCGATCACCAAGGTGAGCGGCGCCGGTGTCCCGGGCGCTGCAGCCCGCCCAGAACGATCGAGTACGGTAAGCCGTGCGCCAGACTGCACCAGGGTAGGAATCGAGGATCCCATGGATAACTGCGGCAGGTGTGCGCGACGGCACTGTTTAAGGGCCTCTCCGGTGATGCGCTGAAGCCGCTCGAGCGTGCCCGGTTGGCGCTCGCTGCGCTCGGTTTCGATCAGGCTGATGGCGCCAACCCCTAGTTCGGTCAAACTGCGCACCAGATCGCTCAAACGGTCACCTTTTGGCGGCGCAACGGCGACCGTAAGTAATTGTGCAGGGCCATCATTGATGAGTTCCGGCGGCTCGACGCTGAGGCGCATATCATGCCGGCCGACAGTGATAATGCCGGCCGTGGCACACCGACCGGCCCCATCTGCGAGACGTACCTGATCACCGGCGAGCAGACGCAGTACTGTTCGCGCATGATGGGCTTCATCACCGCTGAGCAGCAGTTCGCCAGTACAAAGGGGGGGTGGGACAAGGAGGGTACGTAGGGACATGCGTAAGGTAGTAACGCTGGCGGCGGAGGAGTGTTGAGTCAAGCTCCCGGCGGCCCTAGAATGCGGCCCATAAGGAATCCGTTCATGTGGCAGCGCATCGCCAATCTGTTTTCAGGTTTTGCCGGTCTATTCGTTTCGAATCTTGAGCGGCGCAACCCTGAAGCCCTGTTAGAGGTGGAAAAAGAAAATCTCCGTAAACAGATCGGCCAGTTCAACCTCGGGCTCGCCAGCCATGCCGGGATGTGTGAACGACTGATGGCCCAGGTGCGCAAGCTGGAAACTGAAGAGCGTGAATTGCGCGCTAAGACCACTGCCCATCTTAAGGCCGGCAATAACAACGCGGCCGGTCAATATGCCTTGCGCTTGCAGACGGTGGTCCGCGAAGTCGAAGAAAATCGTACCCAGTTGGCCCAGGCTGAAACCACCTACAAGGATTTGACCAAGGCCCGTGATGTCGCCATCACCGCTGCTAAGGCCAAGATCGAATCGTTGAAGAGCGGCATCGAAGACATGAAGATGAAGAAAGCCATGGCCGAGATGAACGAGATGGCCAGCGGCATGATCACCACCATCGGCGGTTCGGGCGATACCCTCAACCGTTTGCACGACATGGTTGAAGAAGAGCGTAATAAAGCCGCCGGCCGGGCGCGCGTTGCCAAAGACTCGATTTCGATGCAGGACGTCAACATCAAGGAAGCCGAACAAGAAGCGTTAGCGGCCCAGGCCTTGGCTGATTTCGCCTCGCGAGAAGGCATATCACTGCCCCAAGCAGCTCCCGCGCCAGAGCAGAGCGCTGCTGTTCCCGCCTCGCTCGGCAAATCCATGGGGCCGGCACAGTCGAATTGAGTTGATCACCGCTGGCGTTGTTGCCCTGGCGTACGTCCTGTTTGGCGTTTATACCAGCGGACAAAGTGTGTCTCATCGGTAAAGTGCAGATCGTGGGCAATTGCGCGTTGTGGACGGCGGTCATTGGCCAAGGCCTGCTCGGCGCGGTCCACCAGCAACAGGTCAAGCCAGGTCGCTGGACTGCAGCCGAAGGCACGTTGAAACAGTCGATCGATGTGAATGCGGGACAGGCCCAGAGCGGCACTCAACTCGGCATAGGGCACCGGCCGGATACGGCCATGCAGTTCGAGTATCCGTCGGGCCTGCATGATCCGATGATCGGCGTCCACGGGTGCCTGTCGTTTGCCGCCGAGCTGCAGGCATTGGCCGTACCAAGCTATGAAAAAGCGTAAAAAAGCAGCCTCTTGGCAGAAGCGCGCCATGGTCTGTGAATCGCCCTTCATTATCCGCACTTGACCAGTGGCGGCCACTAATTCCTCTGCCAACCGCAGTAATTCAGGGGCTTGCTCGGCGCTGAAAACACGTGGTAGATTAGCGGCGAAAGGTGAGCCGGCCTGTGCCTCATCGTGACACGTGAAGCGAATCGAGAGAATCCGCGCATCGTGAGAAAATGACTGTGTGCGCATGCACCATGAAGGAATGAAAACCCATGTTCCGGGTATGCCCAAGAACGTTTCCTTGCCGACGCTGACGTGCACTGAGCCTGCTCGAATCAGCCAGCAGGCATAGACCCCATCGACGAATCCGTACCGATTACGTGCCTTCTCTATGGCCGCCTCATAGGCTAAGTCGAGGCGGATGCGGAGTCCGTCGATGCTGGTATTCTTCTGGGATAATTGAGCATTCATCAGGCAGTCCGCTGCCATTTAGCGTACTTATGGGAATCACATGTGCCGCACATATGATAAAAGTGTACCATAAACGGCGAGAGGTGCCAGGAATCCTTATCGCGGCCTGCCTGCCTCCTGCCAAGATCAGAACCAGGAGCCTTCCATGCCGCAAGAATTATCAGCGCCAGTGATCATGTCCGTTGACCTGGTAGTGGTCGGCGGCTCAGCCGCCGCCGTGGCCTGCGCCGTTGCCGCCGCCCAGGCCGGTCGACGCGTGGTGCTGGCGGCACCGCGTTCCTACATGGGGGACGACATCTGTGCTGGATTGCAATTGTGGCGTTCAGCGGTGGTGCCGATCCATCCTTTGGTAAAGGCCATCTGGCCGAACATGGACTCCCATCCGACACCGTTGCATGTTAAGCGGACCCTTGACGAAGCCGTCCTAGCAACCGGTATCACCGTCCTGCTGGAGGCCTTTCCTGCCGGAGTGTTGCGCGGCGTTGACGGCCAGGTGCAGGGGGTGCTTTTGGCTGATCGCGGTGGCCTGCATGGGATCGCGGCGCCGCACGTTGTTGATGCCACGCGTCTAGCGGCGGTGGCGATTCAGGCCGGCTGCGAATATACGCGGCCGGCCTCGCCAGTGATCGCGCTGAGTCGCCTGATCGCCGGTGGCCCTACCGAGGTCGGTACGCCCATGGCACAGGGGTTGGTCATCCCGCATGCAGAAGGTGGAGAGACGCAGCTGGCGGCGGCGCGCTTGGAAGGCACGGCTGATTTACGCGGACACAGCGTGCCTGAGTTGCTGGATTTCGAAGCACAGGCGAAAATCCATCTATGGCATGCCCAGGCTCAGCTGGTTGCTGACGACGCAGTGTGGACACCGACGTTTGGCATACGCAGTGGTTTCCCCGGCGATTCGTATTCGGCAATTACAGAGATTTCACCGTCATCGTTGGCCGTGGCTGCTGGTCGGATATTCGTGCTAGGAGCCTGCGCCCTCTCAGGCACGCAGGCGGCAGTCATGGCTGATCCGGTGCGACTGATCGATGTGGGCGCACGTCTCGGCGCTTGGCTTGCCACCCAGCCGCAGCGCCCAGCCCGGCCGTGCACCGGCCAGCTCGGCGTCGGCGGCCAGCCGCTGAGCGGCGTGCGCCTACCTGACCAAGGCTTGCGGCCAATCGAAAGTCCGCGTCAACGAGTGGTTATTAGTTCCTCGATACCGCTACTGGCGGAAGTCGACGTGCTGGTGGTCGGTGGTGGCACGGCCGGTGCTCCGGCCGCCATCGCTGCGGCCCGCGCCAAGGCGCGCACTCTCCTGGTCGAACGCTTGCCGATGCTGGGCGGCGTCGGCACTGCTGGCCAGATCGCGACCTATTATTTCGGCAACAAGGTCGGTTTCACCTCGGAAGTTGACGCAGCGGTGCATGTTCTGGGCGGTGATCCACGACCCAAGACCGTGGCCGGTTCGACGTGGGATGTCGGTTGGAAGAGCCGCTGGTGGCATGAACAGCTGGTGCGCGATGGCGGCCGGGCGTGGTTCGGCGTCGCCTGCGTCGGGGTGCAATGCCAGGGCGAGGGCAAAGATCAGGTGGTGATCGGGGTGATCGTCGCCTCCGAACACGGCACCGGTTTGATCCGCACCAAGTCGGTGGTGGATGCCACTGGTGCCGCCGAGATCGCGCATCTTGCTGGCGCGCCGACGGTAGTGGTCGGGGCCGAACATCTGGCGGTGCAGGGTACGGGCTTGGCGGATGTCATGCCCGGGCGTAACTACCACAACAGCGACCATACCTTTTGCGATGATTCCGATCCGGTGGATGCGACGCGCATGTTCATCGCGAGCCGGCAGAAATACGGCCACGCGTGGGACGTCGGCCAACTCATCGATTCCCGCGAACGGCGGCGCATCTCTGGACGTTATGAGCTGACCCCGCTTGATATCCTCGCCGACCGCACTTTCCCCGATACCGTCGCACGCGCCTGTTCGAATTTCGACAGCCATGGCTTCACCATCCATCCGCTGTTCATGGTCAAGGCCCCAGACAAGAAACCATTGTGGTCGTGGTTGCCATTCCGCTGCCTGCTGCCGCAGGGCATCGACGGAGTCTTGGTCACCGGGCTCGGCATGTCGGCGCATCGTGACGCTCTGCCGGTGGTACGCATGCAGGCTGATGTGCAGAATACCGGTTATGCGGCAGGCATGGCCGCCGCCCTGTCAGCTGCCGATGGCGTGCCGGTGAGCCGCATCGACCTGCGTAAGCTGCAGCGTCAGCTGATTGCTATTGGCAACCTTCCTGAAGCGGTCCTCGCCGATGTCGACTCATTCCCGGTGGCCGATGCGGATCTTACCTGGGCGGTACGTGAGGGCTTCGCCACCCATCGCGGGATCGCCTTGTGTTTAGCGGAAGTGCAGCGGGCGCGGCCCTTGCTGCTACAACATCTGCAGTCGGTGGATTCGACTGAGCGCGAGCGCGCGGCGATGATCCTGGGTCTGCAAGGCGATGGCCTCGCGGCGCCGATCTTGCGCCAGCTGCTGGCCACAGCGCCTTGGGATGCGGGCTGGGATTTCCGCGGCATGCATCAATTCGGATTGAGCATGAGTCGCATCGACGGCCTGCTGGTGGCGCTGGCCTTGTGCGGTGGCGCTGACGATGCTCAGCAGGTCATGCGTCTTGCCGATCAGCTGACCGCCGCTGATGGTTTTTCTCATTTGCGTGCCTGTGGCTGGGCGTGCTGCGTGCTGGCCGCCAGATGGCCTGAGATGCGTCCGAGCTGTGCCCAGGCTTTAGTTCGATTACTGCAGTTGCCGGGTATCGCCGGTCATGTGATCGCTGATCTGCACGCGGCCGTCGCTTTGGCCCGGCGTTTGCCCGACATCAATGATAACGTCAGCCGTAACCAAGCGCTCAAAGAGCTGCATGTGGCTGCGGCGCTGTATCGCTGCGGCGATGTCGATGGGCGAGGTGCAAAGATCCTCGGCGCTTACTGTCATGATGTGCGCGGGCATTTCGCGCGTCACGCGCATGCGGTATTGGCCGAGGTGGCACAACCTCAGGTCACAGCCGCAGCCGCAGACTGAGCATGCCGACCGGCTTGCCCTTGCGCATCACCGGCGTCACGTGAGCCGAGGGCACGTCGACGGTGAGGCTGTCGCAACGTGGCGCCCACAGCGTCAGGCTATGGACCTCTGCAGGGACGTCGGCAAGGAGCACGGTCGTCGTCAAGGTACCGTCGGCAAGTTCATTGACGGTGTGATAGGGCGAGTCGATGGCCATGATCCACAGCTGCATCTGCGGATGGATCTTGCAGCCGTGTTTGACCACCGTGCCGAGGGGCCAGGCGACCACCAGGCTCAGCGTCGAACCGGGACCGCCCAGGCCCAGATCGGTGTCGATGCCGCGTTCGGCATCAAGAGCGAAGACATTGTGTTGCTGATTGTCGGCATTGTGGAATTCCATCGGACTGCCGGTTGGGGCAACCGCGATCAGCGGATGAAAAGCTTGATCATGCTGATCGACAATGGTGGCACCGGCGGGTTTCCACCCGTGATAATCCGGCAGCCAGACCAATACCGCTGGCGGCGCAGCGCGGCCAAAGGTGACCGTGGCTTCGATGCTTGCCGCCGGCAGGAAGCCGGCAGCCAGGAGGAGAACGAGGCTGTGCCAATGCATAACCTGATCTTACTCAAGCGGCAGGCGACGCCAGGAAGCAGTGGCTTCTTGCCGATGCGACCGACCCTTACCGGCATGCGTCGAATCGCCGGAATGACCATTGCCATTACCGGTGCCTCATCGGGCATCGGCGCTGCACTTGCGCGTCAGCTGCATGCGCAGGGGGCGCACGTGGTGCTGGCTGCTAGGCGGGCGGAGCGCCTGCAGCAGCTGGCCGCTGAACTCCCCGGGTCGCGAGTCATCGTGGCTGACGTGTCAGTAGCTACCGATTGCGCGGCGTTGATCGCAGCCGTCCCCGAACTCGACACCCTCGTGTGCAATGCCGGCTATGGTCTGGCGAAGGCCATCTGCGACACCACCGAAGACGAATGGCTGGCATTGCTGCGTACCAACCTACTTGGCACCACCACTTGTATTACGGTAGCGGTACCGCAGTTGCGGCAACGCCCGCTGCGCAATGGCTGGCGCGGACAGGTCGTCATCGTCAGCTCCGCTCTGGCACGGCGCGGCCGGCCAGATGGTGGGGCCTATGCAGCAACCAAAGCCGCCCAATTGTCGGTGGCCGAGGCTTTACGCGTGGAACTGCTCGACGCACGCATCGCCGTCACCAGCGTCCATCCGATTGCCACCACCAGTGAATTCACCACCGTCGCCCGCGGCTGGAAAACAGGGGCCCGCGAGCCGCTGCAAACTGCCGAGCACGTCGCCGCCTGCATCGTTTGCGCCATCGTCCGCCCACGGGCGGAAGTGTGGCCGCATCGCCTGAGCCGCTGGGGGCTGTCGTTGGCGACCCTGTGGCCGGCCTTATTGGACGGATATTTCCACCGCCGTCGGCGTGGCTAGTTTCACCGCCGTCGGCGTGGCGGGGATCCTCTTGCCATATGCGGTTCGGGCTTATTGTTTCGCGCCCACACGGCGCTGTAGCTCAGCGGTTAGAGCGGAGGCTTCATAAGCCTTAGGTCGGCGGTTCGATTCCACCCAGCGCTACCAGTCATAATCACAGTAAAAGAGGGCGTTTAGAATATATCAGTGAACGGCGCTAAAACGCTGAAAACACCTCGGGGCCAGAATGGGGCCAGAATGGCGAGCGTTTCCTTCGCCTGCTGTGTGATCCTCGCCTTGGGGGCAAGAAACGACAA
>JAYVTR010000358.1:0-21599 GCA_043788625.1 Planctomycetota bacterium | reverse complement strand
TTTTTGAGCGGCACTTCCTGATCGAGACGCTTGGCGATGATCTCAGCGTAGACCTCGGCCGCGCTGATTTCGGAAAAACATTTTTCATCGACGCTGCCGTGTTCGTCCTTCAACAGATCAGCCGCCCGGTTGCGGATGGCGATGATGTTGGCTTTGGCGCCATAGGCGATGAGACGAACGGTAATGGGCGTGATCAACATGGGATAAGAGTCTTTCGCTGCCGCAGTCGAGCGGACACGTAGCCATGATTATTAGGATCAGGCAAAAGCAAAGCTACACAGCCCGATAACGCCTGCCCTTGCCGATGCCTTCGGCACTCACTTCACCGCGCTCGATGAGCCCTTTAAGCAAGCTGCGCGTGGCGGCCGCATCACGGTTAAGCAAGGACTGCAGCTGAGCATTGCTGAGTGGACCTTGCGCACGCAGAATACTAAGAAGATCGGCGAGGGTCTGGGCATCAATGAGGTTGCTGGCTGGACTATTAGGCAACAGCGGCAGCGTATCGATCACCGCCTCAGGGCCAACCAGGCGCAAACGGCTGATGCCATTGCCGCGGCGCTCCACCTCGATGCGATGCTGAATGCGCTCATGCAGGGCGCCGACGTGGCTGATGACAATGATCTGCGTTCCCTGACGTTGTTGCAGTCGTTCCAGCACCGTCATCGCCTGGCCCAAGGTGTGCTCGTCCAGGGCCCCAAAGCCCTCATCGATGCACAAGGTGCCAACGCGCACCCGTCCGCGTTGCAGATCGGCCAGGGCCAAGGCCAAAGCCAGACTGACGAGGAAGGTCTCGCCACCGGAAAGCGTGGCGATGGCACGCTCGGTATCGGCTTGGTCATGGTCGATGACCCATAAACCGAGAGCCGGTTCTTTTCCTGGCTCCTCGGGCATCCGCCGTAAATGGTAACGCGGAGCAAGGTCGAGCAGGCGCTGGTTAGCCAGATCGAGCAACACATCCAGAGTCAGCGCCTGGGCAATGCGACTGAAGCGTGTACCGGTGGCGCAGCCGATAAGGTCTTTCAAAGCCTGGGCGCGTTCGCGGCGAGCGCGTACGTGTGCGTATTCAGAAATCAGGCGCCCACGCTTCTCGTGCTGCTGACGATCCTGCTCAAGCTGATTGCTGAGTTCTCCGCGCGTCACATGCAGGTCGTTACGGGTCTGCTCGATGTGCGCCAGAGCGGCCGCCAGATGCGTCGCGACCTCAGGCAGCAACGGATCGAGATGCCGTTCCTCCAATGCAGTGCGCATAACGCTGAGGGCTGCTTGGCTGCGTGTATGCTGATCAACGGCAATCGCCTGGGTCTGTAGCAAAAAATCAAGTCGAGCGCGCAGCGCCAGGCGCTGGGATTCATCGAGACGGGCGGCCTGCACCGCTGCCACACTAGGGCAGGGGCTGGCTGCTAAAGCCGCCGCCAAGGCGGCCTCGGCGGCGGCCAGCTCGCCGACTCCGCCATCGACGCTGACTGCTGCTGCGACAGCCGCCGCTCGCGCGATTTCGGCCTGCTGACGCGCCTCGCCGACTTCGCGCAGACCATGTTGGGTCATTGCTAATGTTTCACGAAATGCTGTAGCCGCCTTGATTGTCGCTGGCGGCAAAATGGCATCACCTGGCAACCATCGACGTAGGTCATCGGTGACCGCCATCACCGCCAAGTGGCCCTGCTCAGCCTGCGTCTGGTCGCGACGCGCCGACTCGGCACGTTCAACAGCGGCCGCCAACCACACCTCAGGCAATGGCGGCAGAGCCTCGCCGAGCTGCTTGCAGAGTGCCTGCAGCAATTCACCCGCCCGTGCTTGCGCAGCGAGGTGAACCGCCTGCGCCTGGGCCACCGCCGCGGTCGCGGTCTGGCATTGGTCCCCGATCGTCCTCATGGTTAAGCTGGCTTGGATGTGCCTGACATCGGCCGCATGCAGCTGCTCAGCCATGCCGACACGCGCGCGTTCATGCTGCTGCAATTCACTCTCGGCAGCGTTTAATGCGTTTACCGTCGAGATGATCTCGGCCAGCAGCGTGGCCAAGGTGCCGGGGGTTATTGCCGAAGGTTCCTGCGGCAACTCCAAGGACGCCGCCAATGGTCGCCAACGGGCTTGACGTTGGGCCAGGGTGGCCACCGCGGCAGCGACTGCCAGCTGCGCACGCACGTGCTCCTTTTCCGCGTCATTAAGCACCCCCTGCACCTGCTGCAGCCGTTGACGGGCACTGCCGAGTACCTGCTGGAGATGTTCCATCTGCCGCCGCGCCATCGCCACCGGCTCACTCAGCTCGGCGTCTGCCGGCTGCGGATGGTCAAGCGCCCCGCATAGTGGACAGGCCTCTCCAGGAATGAGCAGATGTACAAAGGCTCCCGCTTTGGCCAACTCGGTGAGACGTTGCACCTGCTGTGTCTGCACCGCCTGGGCCGCCTCGGCGTGGCCAAGCGTATCGATAGCGACTCTACATGCGTGTGTGGCCGCCGTCACCTGCGCCAATGCCACTGCCGCCTGGTCGCTCAGTGCCACCACGTCGGGCATAGATTCCTGATGTACCGCGGTGGCCGCGAGCACGTCCTGATGGCGCTGACGCACGGCCATCGCGGTGCGCCCTGCTAAGCGAGCGGTGAACGTGGCGGTGGTGGCGACCAATGCCTGATCGGCGTGGGTCAAGGCGCTGCGCGCCGCTACCTGGTGAGTGGCCGCGAGTACGGCGGCGGCCTCGGCCGCTGGCAACATCGCCGATAGCCGAGCCAGCACCTGCTGCTGCTGCGCCACCTGGGCGGTAGCCGCGTCGTCATGCACCTGCGCGGTGTGCAGGACATGCAAGGTCGCCGGAAGTACCATAGCCCAGGCGGTGCCGATTTGCGCCTGGACCACCAATGACTGCAACGCGCCTGCCACGTGCTGATAATGCGTTACCGCCAGCTCCACGGCGGTATCGGCACGTAACTGAGCCTGGGTGGCCATGGCTTCGGCGTGCGCAGCGAGGCTCTTCTGCCACGTCAAACGGGCGCCAGCGGCAAGCGCGGTGTCGACCGGTGCCAACACCGGCAATACCGCCTCGGCCAGCTGCAAGCGCTGCTGATCGGCCGCCGCGGCAGTCCACGCTGCCGTGGCTTCATGCATCTGTCGGGTGGCGTCAGCAACAGTCACCGTTGCCTGATGAAATGCCTGCAGCTGACGTTGGTCATTGATCAGCGCTTCGTGCTGGATGGCAAGTTCCGTCAAACGCGGCACGAGCTCGCTCAGCTGGTGCTCATAAACAAGACGGGCCTCGTCACTCCACACCACCATCATCGCCAACACCTCATCACTGCGCGTGCAGGCGTCGTTGAGTTCTTTCCAACGGGCGAAAGCAGCTTGGCCGAGACGTTGGTAAATGCTGGTGCCGGTGATGGCTTCCAACAACTCGGCTCGATCGCTATCCTTGGCCTGCAAAAAACGGGCGAAGTCCCCCTGCGCCAACAACACCACGCTCCGGAACTGACTCAGCGTCAGACGGACCTGGCGCGCCACCTGCGTTTGCACCTCGTCAATGCCGCTGGCAATCACCTGTCCCGAACGTGGATCGATGATACGCCGTTCGGCGGCTTGATAAGCACCCTCCAGGCGCTCACGAGCGCGCCGCACGCTCCACATCAGGCGCCAGGGAGTACCGTCGTCGAGGGTGAGATCGACCTCGACACGCGCCTGCACCGCGCCCCGGCTCATCAGACCGGCGGCCTCACTTTTATTCAGGCGTGGCGTCTGACCGAACAGGGCCAGACACAGGGCATCAAGGATGGTCGACTTTCCCGCGCCGGTGGGACCGGTGATGGCCACCAAACCCGCCGCCGCCAGCGGCGCGGTGGGATCTCGTAAGGCGATCAATGGCTGGTTGCCCAGCAGGCTGGCGAGATTTTCGATATGGATGGCGTCGACATGCATGTCAGGACTCCTCCGCCAAGACGTCCTGACACAAATGGGCAAAATCAGCGAGCAGCTCGGGGGTAGCCTGCCGTCCTTGCGTAGCGAGGACGCTCAGCAGGACTTCTTCAGGCGTCAGCTGCTGCAGATCTCGCACGCTGCTCGCGCCTGCAGTACCAGCTGCCGAGGTACGCATTTTATCGCGGCAGATTCGCAGGCTACGCCATCCGCGTTGAGCGATGCGCTCTTCCAGGTCGCGCACCATCGCAACGGCGCATGCTTCATCGTTGAGACGTACGTCGCACCATGGCACCAAGGCCTCCGCGGCCGGCCTTTCAAGTTCAGCAATGGCCAGACGCACGGTGGCCAGCCCGCCGCTCAAACGCTGATAGGCCCGTACCTGCGGCAATACCACCTCGCGTACTACGGCTGGCACACCAGTTGCCAGCATGTCGACAATCAGCACCTGCCGTGGGCTCTCGGTTTCGTCCATGGCCATGGGCAAGAGGCTGCCGCAATAGCGCCAATGGTTTTGGCCACCGACTTTTTGCGGGCGGTGCAGATGACCCAAGGCCAGATAACCGCAGCCGGCAGCCAACGGTGACACGTCACAGCGGCCCAAACGCCCAATGATGGTTTCGCCCATAACCGGTCGTTCCATGCTGCCCAACGCGCCACCGCTGGCGAAAGCGTGAGTCACCGCCAGGCATGGCAATTCTCCCGCCTGCGCCAACAAGGCTTGATTCACCTCCGTAAAGCGTTGACGCATACCGTGAGCTTGGCGCTCGGCCAAGTCGGGGAGGCCAGTGCCAGCCTGCGGCAGGGTAACGTCGGCTTCTCGCAAGTAGGGCACCAGAGCCGCCCGACCAACCACCGTGCCAGCACGCCCGACTATCGGCACCACGACGCTGGTGGCCTCCGCATCACGCGGTAATTGCCCGCGGATGTGCAGGTTCATCCCAGTGAGCAGCGCCTTCGGGCCATCAAGCCGCAGGCCGTGATCGTGGTTGCCGCCGATCACCAATACCGAGCCGACGCCGGCATCACGCTGCAGCCGCAGCAGGGTACTATAATACCGCGCCATAGCCGCTGCCGGGGGATTGACGCTGTCGAACACATCACCCGCGATCACTACCGCATCGACCTGTTCACGTTTGGCGATGTCGATAACAGCCTCTAAAACCAGCTCTTCTTCCCGTTCTCGATCCTGCTCGTGGAAGGTAGCGCCCAAATGCCAGTCAGAGGTGTGCAAGATGCGCATGAGCCGTCACTCCATCGTCGGGCCCAACCAGTCAAATTGAAATATCCATCAATTCCACAAATGGGCCGCCGCCGGCTGGCGACTGGCCTCGCACACGCTGTCGCTCTGCCCGGCACTTAAGTTGAGTCCAGAATCCGTCTCGACCTGTTGCACACTGACCAGGTATCGTTCGAGCGGGCCACGTGGAGTGCCACTGTTGGGAATTTCGAACGCCAGCATGTTCAGGGTCTGCGCCTGGTGGCGGATGATCACCGAAAAGCATGCCGCCGGGATGGCAATGCCCGAGCGGAGCTGTGCCGTATCGGCGGCGTACAACGGCCCGTTAATGACCGTAACCGCACTGAATTTTTCGGCCCATCCGCTGATCCGTGGCGAGTTACGCCCGGCGATCTTTATTTCGAGTTCTTCCCAAATGCCGGCATTGATGGCGTGTGGCTGGGGCACGATGTTGGAACAGACAAACGTCGCCATAAAAGCTTCGGAGCCACTACGGCTCCACATCGCGTAAGCCGGACACAAATGCCCGCGATCGAAATGGCTGCCGCTATAATCACGATGACTGACATGCGCCACGGTAGCGAAATCTGTGGCAAAGGTCGCAGGCCGTGCTGGCTCCACGCCCGTGTGCGTATTCGGACCAGCGAGGTCATAAGTAACCCACGCCGGATTTTTTCGCGCTTCATCATACCCGAGGGCAAACCAGCGTTTATTGAGCACCGCCAAGGGCAGACCGCTCCGCCGCACTGGCCGCCACGGCTGAACGTCCGCCGTCACCACCTCTCTCACTTCTTCCGGCGCCGGCGCCGCGGGCACTTCAGTTACCACAGGAGGAATCGTCAACTTCACTACCGGGCGTGGCACCAGCGGACCACTGATTCGCAGCCATACGACCACCACACACAATAAGAGCACCATGCCCAACGTCGCCCTGAGGCAGACCCGACCACGCGAACTAGCCATTTTACCATGCTAAGCACAGAGCCCCGCTGCTATCGCTACAATACATCTAACGCATGGAGCTGCATACCAGACCGTTGCTTGTTGCTTTGCACCACACCCTCTTGTCACCGCCGCAGCCTCGGCATTCGCAGTCAAGTTCATCATGTAGTGAACTGTTGGCAGGCTCGTCCAAGCGCGAGCCTGCGTGGCCCGTCAGCTTGGCACCTTTTACCAGTCGGTGGCCAGGGCCAAAGATGCGCGGGCTTCTTGTGGGTAGTCGCTGCCATTGTAACTCACCGTTTCACGCGACATCTGCGCCGCCGCATCAATGCGCATGAACCACATATTTATCCCCACACCGGCGCTGTAGAGAGTCGGATCGGTGGTCACGGCGAGGTTCTTGGAAATGCCGACGCGCAAAGCCAGGACATCGAAAATATCCCATTCGACGCCTCCGGCGAGGCGCTGGAATTGACGACCGGCCAATTCACTGTCACTACGCGTCAGATCCATATCGGCAGCGATGGTGATTTGACGGATAGGAATAAATGCGACTCCGGCCGTAGCCGATGGGCTGAGATATTGATCGGCGAACTGGACCCCATTTATGGTCGGTCCTTTAAAGCCAGGGTTATTCAGATTGCGGCCAGTAACTCCGACCTGGAGCATGGAAAATCGCGCCATGAGTGATAGATCAATACCCACATTTGAAGACTGGCGATAACTGGACTTCGTGTCAGACAGATATTCAGCGAAATCTTTACCGTTGGTATTGAAGAGCGGCACCTCCAAACCATAAACCCGGCCCAGCATGTATTTGAGACTGCCGCCGATCGACCAATGCTCGTCGAAGGCATAGCCATAGGTAAGAGGAATTTCAACGATGCCCAAACCAACCATGCGCATGGAGGTGTTATTGTTGCCAAACTGCAAGCTGCCGATGCCTGAACTGGAAACTAATTGACTGAATTCGCTGATGACGCCGTCGATCAATGCCGGATCAATGTTGGCTTGGGCCAGTGAATAGTCGATCTTGTTGACTGCCTGCTGTGCTTCCGCCGCCGTCACCTGACCATTATTGATGAGGATATTCTGCAGCGTGGTCTGCTGGGCGGAGCTCAATTTGGTCGGTGTATAGGTACCGGGAGCGGTTGAGACCGGCACCACAACATTGTTGATCTGTTCTGCTACTGAACTTCCTGGCGGCAGTTCGATACCGATATGCTGCGTATCAAGATTCTCCAATTTTCCGACTGCCTGCCCGTAGCTGCGCACGCCCAAACCGAAATGGCCGATACGCATGCCAAAGCCGGCGTTGGTATCGATGAGAACCGCATCCTTTTCGGGATTGAAGCTCGAAAGGGCGGCCAAGGCGGTAGTCACATCTTGCAGAGTCTGCGCGTCAACACTCCCGTTCTGACCGATTTTCTCAATTTTGGCGACATCGATTTGAAGGAGGTCGTTGAGATAGGTACCGAGGTTGCCAACCAGGCGTGCACCCACCGTGGCATCCACGCCCATCCCCCAATCCTTACGCTGCAGATCGTTATTGTCTGAAGAGCTGCGTACCCCATCGGCGTTGCCAGCCGTAAAGAAACCAAAGGCGGCCGGATTGTAATACTGAGCTACGTAATCGTCAGTACACGCGACCCCCACCCCACCCATGCCCAAGGCGCGTGGCCCGACGATCGGACTTTCCAGTGCACAGGCTGCGCTTGAAAACAGCGACAATGAGAGCAGAGCGAGGGTTGGCGAACGTGACACGATGACTCCTGGTGCGGGGACCTCGTAAATGTACCCTACAAAACATTCTTTTGTCAAGGGAGTGAACCATCTATCGCTTGAATGCCGATCGAATGCTCATTCTGTCCAGTTGTCGCCATGCCCAGGTGCGGCACCATCGCACCATGACTGAGCCTGATGCGTTGCGGATTCTGGTCGTAGACGATGACGCCGCCGTCAGCTGGGCACTGGAGCAAGTGCTACGAAGTGCTTCCTACACGGTGATCTTAGCGGCCGATGCGCCAGCCGCGCTGCGTAGCCTTAAGCGTCAGGTCTGTGATTTAGTGATCACCGATATCCGCATGCCGGGAATGTCTGGGCTCGATCTTTTGGCGCTGATCAAGACCGCGCACCCGGAGCTGCCGGTGATTGTCTCAACCGCGCATGGGACGATGGAGACCGCCATTGCCGCTATCGGCCAAGGTGCTTTCGACTATCTCCCTAAGCCACTCGATCTCGAGCGTACCTTGGCGGTAGTGCGGCGGGCTTTGGGCGATCATCCATTGGCCGCCTCAGCGATGCCGACAACCATGGAACAAGACCCGACGGTGCTCGGTTCGTCGCCGGTCATGCAACAGGTCTACCGGCGTATCGCCGCCGCCGCGACCACTGATCTGGGCGTGTTGCTCACCGGCCCCAGCGGTTCAGGCAAAGAGCTCGTCGCGCGTTCGCTGCATCGTCATAGCGCCCGCCATGGAGGCCCCTTCATCGCCGTCGCCTGCGGCGCAGTGCCCGAGCAACTTATCGAACGCGAACTGTTCGGCAGCGAGATGCCCGTCGCTGTCGGGCGCATTGAAGCGGCCGCTGGCGGGACGCTGTTTCTCGATGAGGTTGCCGAACTGTCACTGCCGGCCCAGGTGTCACTGTTGCGTTTCCTTGAACAGCAACACATCACCCGCCAGGACGGTAACCAACCGCATCCACAGTCCGTGCGCGTCATTGCCGCCACCAACCGTGACTTGCCCAAATTGATCACCAGCGGTGCGTTTCGCGAAGATCTCGCCTATCGCCTGCGGGCCGTCACCATCCATTTGCCACCCTTGAGCGAGCGGCTAGATGATCTGCCGGTATTAACACGCAGCTTTCTGGCGCACATGGCGCGGCGTCTTGGACATCCACTGGCACTCACTGACGAGGCCATGGATCTCCTGCACCGCTACAGCTGGCCTGGCAATGTGCGCGAGTTGAAACACACCATTGAAGAGGCCGCCGTCCTCGCCACCGGTGGCGTCATCGGCTGCGAACACTTGGCGGTCGCTGCCGATCCCGGTGCCGATCCCAGTCCCACGGCCCTGCGCGCAGCGGTGGCGGCGCTGGCCAACCGTCTCTTGCGCAGTCATCCTGGCGAGGTGCACCAACGGGCGATCGATACCTTGGAAGAGATGCTATTCCGCGCCGCCCTCGGTCAGACCGAAGGCAATCAGCTGCGCGCCGCCGAGCTACTCGGCATTAATCGCATAACCCTAAAAAAGCGCATGGATTATTTCGGTATCGCCAAGCCCTCATAGGAACACTTGGCGTACAATTGGTCTCCTGGCCCTAGCAGGTCGAGGGTTAAAGGACGCTTTTCAGGTAATCATGCCACGACTGCATGAGTCAGGTACGGTTGATGCGACGCATGGAGCCCACCGGAGCCCTCCGCGTTTGACCGTCAGGCAGGTTGGCGCACGGTTCTGCCCTCCTGCACCGAGCCCGGTGCCGCAGACAAGGACGCTCCCTGATGGCCAAGATCCTAGTTACCGACGGTATGGCCCTTGAAGGCCTCGAATTGCTCAAAGCGGCGGGACACACCGTCGACAATAAAAAGGTGACGGCTGACGAGCTGGTCAAGATCATCAGCGAGTACGATGGCCTCGTGGTGCGTTCGGCAACCCAGGTCACCGATGCGGTGCTGACCGCCGGCTCACCGATGCTGAAGGTGGTTGGCCGGGCCGGCGTGGGCGTCGATAACATCGATCTGCCATCTGCCACCAGCCATGGTGTCATCGCCATGAACGCGCCGATGGGCAACATCATCTCGGCAGCTGAGCATACCATCGGCATGATCTTCGCCGTCGCGCGTCTCATTCCGCAGGCACATGCCAAGCTCACCAAAGGCGACTGGGACAAGAAGTCGTTCGTCGGCCTCGAGCTGGACGGAAAAACCCTGGGCATCGTCGGCCTGGGCAAGATCGGCAAGCATGTCGCCCAGGTGCTGCAGGCCGCCGGCATGAATGTGATCGCCTACGATCCATTCCTGAGTCCGGAAGTGGCCAAGGATCTGCGCATCGAATCCGTGACTGTCGAACAGCTTTTGATGCGCGCCGATTTTGTCACTCTGCACACGCCGTTGACCGAGCAGACACGCAATCTGATCAATGCTGAGCGTCTCAAGACGATGAAGAAATCGGCGCGTATCGTCAACGTCGCGCGCGGCGGCATCATCGATGAGCCGGCACTCGCAGCGGCTTTGAAAGCCGGCACCATCGCCGGTGCGGCCATTGACGTCTTCGCTGAAGAGCCGATTCCCGCCGGCCATCCCCTGCAGGGCCTGCCCAACTGTATCGTCACCCCGCATCTGGGGGCCTCGACCGAGGAAGCCCAGGTCAAGGTGTCGGTCGACATCGCCAACCAGTTCAACGCTTATTTCGCCAGCGGAAAAATCATCAACGCGGTCAACGTGCAGCTGCGCGTCGACCCGGCGATTGATGGCTACCTGGCTGCCGCCGAAGCCCTCGGCGCGGCCGTGGTGCAAACCCTCGACGAGCCACTCAAGGGCCTGGAAGTCACTGCCAAGGGCCCCCTCGCCAAGTATGACACCAAGCCGCTGGCGGTTGCCGCTCTCAAAGGCGCCTTGGCCAAGATCAGCGACCAGGTTGTCAACTTCGTCACCGTCAATCAGATCGCCAAAGACCGTGGCATCACCTTGACCTCATCAAGCCAGGAAATTGCCGATGGCGCCGACCAGCTGATGGTCACCGCCGTGACTGCCAGCGGCCGCCACGTCATCGCCGGAGCCTTGGTCGCCAATCAGCTGCGCGTCCTGCGTTATAATGATTTCCCAATCGATCTGCCGATCGGTGGTCATCTGCTGGTGATGGAATACCCCGATCGTCCAGGCATGGTCGGTAAGTACGGCACCATCCTTGGCACCAACCGCATCAACATTGCGCGCATGGAAGTCTCGCGCATCGATGGCCGCGGTGATGCCTTAGTGATTCTGACCCTCGATGATCCGATGCCGACCACGGTGTTCGAAGAGATCAAGACCATGGTCAAGCCCAACAAGGCCTACAAGGTGAGTCTATAATTTAGTGGACTTGGTGAACGTGGGCCTCCTGAACGCGGACCACAGTCCGCGTTCAGGAGGCCGCAGTGGTGTACCACTGCAACAAATCAACCAGCGAATCACCTCTCAGCAATTGGGTGCGCTGGTCTTCACGGCCGACGAACAGATCACCAGCACGATACCAACGCGTAAGCTGCTTCAATTTATTGTGACAGACCGATTCCGTACGCAGCACGCTAATGGCCGTGGCATAGGTTTGCACGAAGCCGACCGCCTGCGCCGCCGTTGGTGGTGGGGCACCATGCGCTTCAGCGAAGATCCATGGATTGGCCAGGGCCGCCCGACCGATCATCACCCCGTCGCACCCGGTCTCGGTGAACATCCGCGCCACATCGGCGGCCTCGTCGACGGCACCATTGCCGATCAGGGGCACGGCGTGGCCGGCACGGCGTAGTTCTGCCACTGCCTCGCTGATCCACCGCCAATGCGCCGGCTGGTGATAGCCATGAATGCGCAGCCGCGCATGCAGGGTGATCATCGCCGTTCCGGCCTCGGCGACGGCGCACAAGACCTCGGCCAAGCGCGAGGCGTCGGTGATGCCGGCGCGCATCTTCACCGACACCGGCAAGTCGGTGGCCGCCACCGCCCCACGGATGATCTCGGCCATGGCGGCGGGCTTGGCGAGCATTGCCGAGCCGGCGCATTTGCTGAAGACGATGGGTGCCGGGCAGCCGAAGTTCAGATCGATCCATGCCGCACCACAGGCTTCGGCATGATGGATGGTCGGCGTCAGGTGTTCAGCATCGGCGGCCATCAATTGCACGCCGACGGGGATATCCGTACGCGGCTCACCCAGATAACGGCGGATGACTTTCTTCGGCACCGGATTGGCGCTGATGCGCACGAATTCGGTACAGGCACCGCCGACGCCACCCAATGGGATGACGACGTCGCGGAAGATGACATCGGTGATGCCTTCCATGGGCGCGAGAAACAGCCGCCCGGGAAAAGTCACCTGACATCCACGGCCGGAAATAGTCAGGGGCGTCGCCGCCAGCGAATGAATGGTCACGGAATTGGTTACGACCGGGCCGCAGCCCTCGGAGTGTCCGTTTTCTAAGAGTTCAGCGCGGGACGACCGTGAACAGGCTGTCCATCTTCATCACCACCAGATTACGTACCACGCGGTGGTCGGGCTTGATCAGGGCGATCGGCTGCGAGCCGGCGTCGGTGTAATGGAAATGCATCTGCATCAGGCCGGCAAAAAAAGTCGAGCTGACCAAGCCGCACAGGGACATATCCAGCTGAACCTGCTCGAACGGACCGGGATTCATGGTGATGATCGAATGCGACCAGTCTTGGTGCAATGAGCCGAAATCGAACTCCTTGCGGATGGTGATGGTCAAAGTCTTGCCCGTCGACAGGACTTCAAAAGGTCTCAATTGCGGGATGTCCGGAATATTCATGCGAGATTAAACTACGTGCTTGGCGCACACGTCAAACAGGGGAATCCTCAATACAAAAAACCACCCGCCGGAATCCCGGCGGGTGGTTTGCCTCTTCTCAACAGAAGAGCCCACGGATGTGGAATACTTATTTCTTCTTGAGCAGATTCGACAGGCTGCTGCCGGCTTTGTTGCCGTACTTGTTGCCAAACTTCTCGACGCGGCCAGCGGTATCGAGGATACGCTGATTGCCGGTATAGAATGGATGACTAGCAGCCGAAACGTCAACCTTGACCAACGGATACTCGGTACCGTCGACGGTGACCTTGGCTTCGGTCTTGATCGCACTGAGGATCTTATACCGGGCACCACTGACGGTGTCCTGGAAAACGATCTCACGTACTGCTGGATGGATGTCCTTCTTCATGGTACTTCCTCAGCCCTTCTGCTTTTTAGCCGATTTTTTGTCATTCTTCTCAGGCTTGGCAGATGCCTCAACCTTTGCGCCCTTGGCTGGCTTGTCAGCTTTTTCAGCTTTGCCGCCCTTGGACTTTTTGTCGCTCTTGTCCGATTTCTCGGCCTTGGCAGGAGCCGCAGCGTCTTCGCCTTCGGCAGCTTCGGCTTTTGGCGAGTTCTTCGCTTCGGCCTTGGCTTTACGTGCAGTTTCGAGAGCCGCGAGCGTATCAGCCAGACTTGGCGCGTTCGGATCACTGTTGACGACTTCAACCTTGATCGTCACGGCGACCTTAGCGTGCAACTTCACTTCGATGCTGTAGACGCCGAGGCGGCGGATACGATCGACCAGGTGCACCTGCTTGGTGTCGACCACGATACCGGTCTTGGCCAGGGCCTGGACGATTTCCTTAGTGCCGATGGCGCCAAAGAGTTCGGTTTCGTGGGCCACGCGGCCGGAGATCTGGATGGTCGTGTTGTTGATGCTCTTGGCGAGCGCCACGGCCTTGACTTCACGTTCTGCTTCCGACTTGGCAGCTTTTTCGCGCAGGACTTCGACCTGACGCTTGGCAGCGGCGTTTGCTGGGATGGCAAGCACGTGGGTGAACAGGTAGTTGCGGGCGTAACCAGGCGACACTTTGACCATGTCGCCCATGTTGCCGAGCTTGAGCACATCTTTAACGAGGAGAACTTCTTGCTTAGCCACGGGTCACCTCACTCGCCCACGTAGGGCAGCAAACCAAGGAAGCGGGCGCGTTTGACGGCGGTCTGCACTTGGCGCTGGTAGAACGACGAAACGCCATTGCGCTTACGGCTCTGGATTTTGCCCTGAGCTGAAACGAGGCGACCAAGGATCGAGATGTCGCGGTAGTCGACTTCGAAGACCTTGTCTTTGGTGAAGCGGCACGCCTTAGGCGCTTCAACGCGCTTGGGGCGCTTGGTGCGCTTGAATTTGCCTTTGGCCTTAGGGCCGCCGAAACCGAGTCCTGGCTTCATAGTGATAACTTTCGTTTATTGTTGTTTTGGTAATTAGAACGGTGGCTCATCGTCGCCGGCGGCAGCAGCGGGTGCTGCTGGGCGGGCAGGAGCGGGTCGCACATCGGCAGCATCGTTCTCGACGTCATCCGCGCCGCCGCGTGGACGCGGAGCGCCCTCGCCTTTGGCATCCGTGAATTGCACGTTATCTGCAACGACCATGAGCTTCGAGCGTTTTTGGCCCGTCTCCTTGTCGTCCCAGCTATCGAGCTTCAAGCGACCTTCGATGAAGCAGCCACGGCCCTTGGTCAGGTATTGCCCGACCAGTTCCGCTGTCCGGCCCCAGGTTTCGACGTCCACGAAGGTCGTCTCTTCCTTTTGCTGGCCATTGGCGTCTTTGAAGCGTCGATTGATGGCGAGTCCGAATTGCGCGACCGCCTTTTCGTTCGCCAGAAAGCGAACGGTGGGGTCGCGGGTCAGATTACCCGCCAAAAGCACTCGGTTGAGGTTAAGAGCCATGATCCGAGTTACGACTCGTACGATCCAGCCGAGGAAGCGGCGGCAGCAGCAGCAGCAATGGCAGCGGCTGCTGCATTGGCGGCGGCTTTCGCGCGCTGATCCTTGATCTTCTCGAAATCCTTACCTGGACGCGAGATGATCAATTGGCGCAGAATCGCATCACCGAGACGCGCACGGCGTTCGATACGTTCAACGATCAACGGATCGGCAGTGAAGTAGGCGTTGAGGTAAAGGGCCGAAGTTTCGCCATCGATGGGGTAGGCGAGCGAGCGCTCTTCCCACTTTTCGAGTTCGATGAACTGGGCGCCTTCAGACTCATAGGTCTGGCGGACGGCAGCAACGCTGCCATCGAAATCGGTACGTGCAGGGGCCGCCTTCACCAGGATGGTGGCCTCATACATCCGCGTCGCGGGACTGCTCGTGGCGAGCTCAGTCATGTGATGTTCCTTGGACTCGCAAGCGAGTCACTATTCGTGGACCGGTGGTTAGACCGGGGAGCCGGGAAGCGTCGGCCCCGAACGCATACACCTGCCCGCTGATGCGGGCAGGTGTGAAGGGTTTTTTCTTCGACTATTTCTTAGCCGAGGCCTTGGGCGCAGCTTTAGCAGCGGCGGCCTTGGGAGCAGCGGCAGCCTTGACGGCCTTGACTGGCTTGAGGCCGGTCTTGGCGACTGGCGCGGTGGTCGCCGAGATGGCCTTGGCCAAGCGCGCCTTGGTGCGCGAAGCAGCATTCTTGTGGATCGTCTTGCGCGACGCGGCCTGATCGAGGGCCTTGGTCACTTCGCGGTAGAGCGTCTCAGCTTCGGCTTTTTGGCCGTCGTGGACAGCGCGCACGATGCGCTTCTTGATGCTCTTGAGTTCGGTGAGGCGATCCTTGTTACGGATGCGACGATCCTCGCTCTGACGATGACGCTTAGCTGCACTGCGGGTATGGGGCATGTTCTCTCGGGCCTTGTCTGACTTTAAGTCGTAACTTTTATGCGCCACCGCGCAGCTTGTTCAGCCGGGCAGCAGCATCCTTGAAATTTAGGTCCATGGCGACGATCCGCTCGAAGTCCTTGATCGCGTCATCCCGCTTGCCCTGATCTTCCAGGACGCGGCCTCGGAGGTAACGTACTTCCTTAGCTTTGTCTGACTGGTCATCCAGCGCGAGCGAGAGGAAAGAAGTGTATTGCTGCACAGCAAGATCAAGCAGATTCTTCTTTCCGAAACAAAACCCGAGATAACGGTGCGATTCCTGACGCACTTTCGGGTCACCGACGGTCTTCTGAAACTCGGCTGCAGCCCCGTCAATATCGCCACTTTGGATCAAACGTACACCCAGATTGAAGCGGTGCGACAAGTCGGTTGGCTGACGTTCAATGCGACGCCGGTATTCATTGATTTCGAGCTCGAGCTTGGCGGCTTTGGCGGCGGCCAGCGCTGCCGGATCTTGGCCGGGCGCTGACAAGGCGTCGACCTTGAGCTTGGCTTCTTCGATAGCGATGTCGCCCAAACGCATGACCAGAGTGAAGTCGTGCTCATCCAAGGCCTGGGCCTTGAGGAAGGCGGCGCGCGCGTCAGCGAACTGATTGATGCGCCTGTGGATGTCGCCCTTTTTGACCCACAGTTGCTTGTCCGTGGGATTTTGCGCCAGGTCCTGCTCGATATAACCGAGCACTTCCTTGGCATCCTCCACAGTCCGGATGATGCGATTCATGGCCTCAGCTTTGCTGGCCCCACCGTCAGACGCCAACTGCGTACGGAAGTCACCATTAGGAGCGGTGCTGCGCTGGGTCATCGAACGCAGGGCTTCCCAGTTTTTTATGGTGCGTCCGGCTTCGGCATGATGCGGCTGCGCCCGTTCTAAGTCGCGCATCAACTTGAGACCGCGATCGACCTCATCCTTACCCTTATAAATGTGCGCCAACTGCCACAGGACCTTGTCGTTGAATAGCCCGGTGGCGAGGAACTCTTCGTAATAGAACACCGCTACATCGAGCATCGGCTTGACCTTGAGCGACATCTCTTGGGCGGCCGCCGCGACGTCGGCAAGCACCTTCGGCTCGGGGTTCTTGCCCAGCCGCTTGGCCTGGGCTACCAGCTTCTTGTGCGGATCGCTCGACAGCGACGGCATGCTTATACTGCCGAAAAGACTGGTCTTGGCACCTTCTTTGGCTTTCTTCCGGGCAGCTTCGAGGAGCATCTTATGCACCTCGAGATTCGTCGGATCAAGATCGAGGCACTCCTCCATCTGTTCTAAAACGTAATCGAACTGGCGGCGATCAAGCGATTGCCGGGCACGAATTAGATGCTTGCTCAAATCAACCATAGCAGGTGGCTCACAGCGAAATTGGGGGTCAATGAGTCGATACGGACAAGAATCCGGTCGAAAAGACCCGTTAACGGTTGCACAATGGTGGAAAGTGTCATCATACACAGCTCCACGCAAGATCCGCACGGCACTTATGACTGCGACTGCTTCATACCCATCTTCACTCGCCCTCATCGAGTACCCGCACCCCGCACTGCGCCGTCGCGCAGCCGAAGTCACGGTATTCGATGACCAACTCCGCACGTTCTGCGCACGTATGTTCGAAGTCATGGACGAGCACAGCGGCGTCGGCCTGGCTGCGCCGCAGGTAGCCGTGCCGCTGCGCGTCTTCGTCACCGATCATACGCGGCGCAAACAAGACGATGAGACGGCCCCCGTCAGCGATCGGCGGGTGTGGATCAATCCGCGCATCGAATGCGCAGTCGGCACGACTGCCTATGAAGAAGGCTGCCTCTCTTTCCCGGGAATCTACGCCAAAGTAGAGCGTCATAACAGCTTCGACATGGTCGCCCACGATGAGTACGGAGTCGAGCGACGGCTCAGCCTGGATGTCGAAGCCGGCGACTTCCTGGGAATAGTCGTGCAGCACGAACTCGATCACTTGGATGGCATCGTGTTTGTCGACCACCTCACTCCGACCCAGCTTACCCTGTGTCGGCGCAAGCTGGTTGAGCTGGAAAGATTCTACAAAAAGACCACCGGCGCCGCGGGTAGCGTGTTGCGCCGCTAAGGCGGCGACGTCCCTTCATCACATGGCCGCCAAACGCACCATCGACGATCTGCGTTTTACCCTCCCCAACGACCGTGATCGGCTCGCTGACCTGGGACGTATCGCCGGCGGCCTGGTGCATGAGCTGAAAAATCCCCTGGGGGTGATTCTGCTCAACACCGACTTGCTACTGGAGCAGAATCTGGCGTCGATTCCCACCGCCGCCGAACGGGCCAAAGCTGAAAAACGCGTGCGGCGCATTCAAGACAGCACCAAGACCTTGCAGGCGGTGGTACAGGCTTTTCTGGCTTTTGCCCGGCCGACGCGTCCGGATCCGTTGCCGGTGGATCTCAACGCGGTGCTCGCCTCGTTGATCGAAGAGCAATCGGAACTCAATCACGCAGCGCAGGTCGAGGTCACCTTCAAAGCTGACCCCTATTTGCCGCAAGTCGCCGGTGACGCGTTGCACCTGCGCAGCGTGCTGCTGAACATCCTCACCAACGCCCGCGAAGCCCTGATCATGCGCAGCGATTACGATCGCCGCTTATTGGTTGTCACGCGTAGCGCCCCGGGCCAGGCACGCATCGTCATCGCCAACAATGGCCCACCCCTGCCCGAACGCGTTGTCGCCCGGCTGTTCGAGCCGTTCACCACCACCAAAGAAGGCGGCACCGGCCTCGGTTTAGCAATCGTGCGGCGCTTGGTTGAGATGCATCACGGCACCGTCGCCGTTAGCAGCGACAAAGATCAAGGGGTGTCGTTCACCATCGAATTTCCCACCGCGCTCGGCCCCACGCATCAGCGTGACGCCCTGCCGCTACCGGCGGCTGACGCCGTCGTGCGCGCAGACAGTGACCTTCCTCCTCACGAATCGTTATAGCATATCTTATGGCCAATCTTCTGGTAATTGACGACAATCTCACCAATCGGGAGACCTACGCAGATATCCTCGAAGGCGAAGGCCATACGGTGCTGACTGCCAGCAGCGGCGAAGAAGGCCTGGCCAAGCTCACCGCCGCGGCCATGGACGCGGTGCTCTGCGATCTCAAGCTGCCCAACCTCGATGGCCTGGCGACCATGGAATTGGCGCATGAGAAGCACGGCCCCCTGCCATGGATCCTCATCACCGGCCACGGCAATGAAGATACCGCCGTGGCGGCGATCAAACAGGGCGCCTTCAACTATCTGACCAAGCCGGTCGACTTGTCGCGCTTGAAAGCCACGGTCGAAAGTGCCGTACGCATGGCCTCGGCCAACCGTGAAAATAAGGCCCTGCGCCGCGAGCTGGGCTATGAAGAAGCCCTGGACCGCATCGTCGGTACCTCGGCGGCCATCCGCACCGTCAAGGCCACCATCCGTCAGGTCGCCAAGACTGATGCCTCGGTCTTGATCGAAGGCGAAAGCGGTACCGGCAAGGAGCTGGTCGCCGACGCGGTGCACGCCCTGTCGAACCGCAGCGGCCGGCCGTATGTGAAAATCAATGCCGCCGCTATCCCGCACGACCTGCTTGAAAGCGAACTGTTCGGCCATGAACGCGGGGCCTTCACCGGTGCCGTGCAGCTGAAAAAAGGCAAGTTCGAGATTGCCGATACCGGAACATTGTTTCTTGATGAAATCGGCGAGATGCCGCTCGACAGCCAGGTCAAACTGCTGCGCGTCCTGCAGGATGGCAGCTTTGCGCGCGTCGGTGGCAACCTGCCCATCGCCACCGATGTGCGCTTGGTGTGCGCCACCAATCGCAATCTAAAAAGTGAAGTTCTGGCCAATCGCTTCCGCATGGATCTCTACTTCCGTTTGAATGTCGTCAGCATCGTCGTGCCGCCCTTGCGCGAGCGTCGTGAAGACATCGCCCTCTTGGCGAAGTCATTTCTCGACCGCCTCAATCGACGCCACAACCAAGCCAAGGAACTCACCGACAGCCTGGTCCACCACCTGCGTCGGCAGGATTGGCCGGGCAATGTGCGTGAGCTGGAAAACTACATTGAAAAACTGTACGTCCTGACTCCCAACAAGGTCATCAGCAGTGATATTCCCGGGGCCACCGACGAACGACCGAATACCACCAGCAATGGACAAGCAACCAGTGCTCGCCTGCAGACGGCGAACGCCACCACACCCAGCGCTGACGACGCGATCCGTGCGCTCATTGGCTTGCCCGTCGATGAGGTGGAAAAACGCCTCATTCTCGCCACCCTGGCACACTTTGGAGCCAATAAATCGAAGGCGGCGCGCCAGCTGCAGATCGGCGTCAAAACTCTTTATCGCAAATTGATCGAGTACGGCGTGCAAGTGCCGGGGGAAGAATGATCAGCAGCGCATTCGTTGGGACGACCACCGCCTCATGATCCTGCTCGTCAACGACGATGGCATCGATGCCCCCGGTTTGCGTGCGCTGTACCGGGCCTTGCGGCGCGCGACGGGATTACCGGTGCTGGCGGTGGCACCACCACATGAGCGCTCGGGAATGTCGCACGCCATCAGCGTTGATCGACCGCTGGCGGTAACCTGCCGTAGTGCGCCTGGTTTTTTCGGCTTCGCTATCGATGGCACCCCTGCCGACTGCACCAAGCTGGCCCTCGATCGTCTATGTGCCACCCCGCCGCTGCTGGTGGTCAGTGGCATCAACCGCGGGCCCAACGTCGGACGCAGCGTGTTTTATTCGGGCACTCTCGGCGCGGCCATGGAAGCCGCCGTGCTCGGCCTACCGGCTTTGGGCGTGTCACGCCAGTTTGAAGCACAAACCGTTGATGATGGCGCGGACTTTGCCGCCAGCTGGGCAAAGCGGCTGATCGGCCGCAAGGAATTCAGCGGTAAACTGGTTAATCTCAATCTGCCGGCCGCCGCCGCCGCAACTTGGCACGAACCACTGGTACGCAGTCATGGGCTCAGTGGTTTCCGGGAGAGCTATCGCCAGGTACGCGATGCCGATGCCCTGCCCGGGGAAACACGCTGGCGCCTGCATGGCACTTGGGTGGCGGATGACACTGATGATGACGCCGCTGCCTTGACCCGCGGACATCCGGTGCTGTCGCTGTTCGCCCCAGATTTCAATACCCCTGATCGCAGCCTGTGTCGCTTGGTTGAAGGAGCTGCCCGTGCCCGCTGATATAACCGCATGGAAAATGTCCGGCGAGGTCATGATCGAGGTCATCGATCTGCACAAGGCTTTTGGTGCCCAGGTCGTATTGAATGGCGTATCGTTCACCGTCTATCAAGGCGAAACCCTGTGCATTCTCGGCCGTTCGGGGACCGGCAAAAGCGTGTTGCTCAAAACCATCATAGCGCTGCTCGATCCCGACCAAGGCCAGGTCACCGTGCTGGGCCGCAACCTACACGACCTGCAAGAGCGTGAGCGCCTGCTGGCCCGTAAAGACCTCGGTTATGTGTTTCAAGGCGCGGCCTTGTTCGACTCGTTGACGGTATGCGAAAATGTCGGTTTCAGCCTTTATCAACACCACCGGCCTGCCGCTGAAATCCGTGCTCGCGTGGTCGAGAGTCTGGCTGCTGTGGGCCTCACCCATGCCATCGACAAACTGCCGTCCGAGTTGTCAGGCGGCATGCAAAAACGCGCCGGCCTAGCCCGCGCCATCATCAGCCGTCCGCGCATCGTGCTCTATGACGAGCCGACCACCGGCCTCGATCCACTGACCACCGACACCATCAATGACATCATCCTCAGTCTGCAACGCAGCCATGGCATCACCTCGATCGTGGTCACTCATGATGTGCGCAGTGCCCTGGCCATCGGTACGCGCTTGATCCTGCTGGAACAGGGGCGAATCGTCGCCAGCGGCACCCCCGATGAGATGCGTGCCAACCCCGATCCGCTGGTGCGCCGCTTTCTCGGCCTCGAATAAAACTCACGCCGATCTTTTACGCCTTTCAGTCGGCAGCATGTACATAACCTGACCAGTTATGAACAATCTCATCGCTACACTCCTTCTCTGTGTGACCTTGGTGCAACCGATGTGGGCCGCTTCAGCAAACGACCTGGTCGGTAAGTGGACGGTCGATACCGCCCAAACCTGGGACAAGATGCAGGCTCTGCCGCAATT
>JAYVTR010000357.1:0-7805 GCA_043788625.1 Planctomycetota bacterium | reverse complement strand
CATGAGGCCCCGAAAAAAAACCGCCACCGCGTGTCAAGGTTATTCTTTCAAAATGCGCGGTATTTTTCGTGTCGCATTGGCTACGTGAATGCCATTGGGTGCGGCCCCTTATGGTTGCACATGTTGTTGAAACCGATGCCGTTGCCGCAGTCGTAGACCAATGTCGTGTCGGCAAATAGCGCGAACTGCCCGCCTGGAGTGTTGAAGCGCTGGGCGATGCCGAGGACGCGTGCCAACGGGATGCGCTTATCAACGCCACCGCCGGGATAGTAGAGATAGTGGATGTCGGCGCCGAAGGCGCCCTTAGTCGGGTTCGACGGACAGGTGAAGAAGCGCGCTTGCCACCGAGCATCCGCAGAGAATTCCAGGTAGTCCAATAAACCGCGATAGGCCATCGAATTCTGATCGAAACACCGACCCTGGGCAGGATTGTTGTACGGCCCCCCTCCTGGCAGGCATTTGCCATCATCCGCGGCGTAGGCGAGCGCGGCCATTCCCAACTGCCGCAGGCGGCCGCCGCACTCCAGCCGGCGGGCCGACTCGCGCACCGTACTTGCAAGCGGGGCCAACAGGCTCATGAGGACACCGATGATCGCCACCACCACCAACAATTCGGTGAGCGTGAATCCGGCGATGGAGGAACGCACGCTGGAGATTTTCGAACAACGATTTTGTGACATACCGCTCATCATACAGCCAGGTGCGCCTTGCAGCACACGAATGGCTTCTGTTCTGCTCAAAGGGAGTATCAAATCCGCTATGCCAGCCTCGCTGCGGCTTGAAAATAGCGGTGAAAAACATGAGAATGCGACTGAAAATGAGAATGCCAGTGGATCGCTGACCATGCACAGCCGCCGCGCGATTGAAGATGAATTACGCCGGAGAATCCAGGACGGCACCTATCCGCCCGGGAGCACCATCCCCACGCGGCGCGACCTGACCAAAGAGCTGGAAGTCAGTTCGGCAACGCTGCAGGCGGCAGTCGACCGGCTCATCGAACAGGGCTTCCTCCTGCCGCATGGCAAGCTCGGTACCAGCATCGCCGAGCGCCTGCCCAACGCCGCGTGCTACGCCATCGTTTTCGGTCATGAACCCGAACAGGGCGCATGGAACCGGTTCCAGTCGGCACAGCTGCGCGAAGCCCGTTCCTTCGTTGATCAGCGCGGCCGGCGGTTCAAAGAATACTTCATCGCCAATGGCGATCCGGCAGCGGCGGCACATGCCCAGTTGTGCGCCGATGTGGCTGATGGCGGGCTCGCCGGAATTTATTTTTCCACGCCGCCTTATTTCCTCGCTGGTTCACCGATCTTCATCTCCCCGATCCCGCGAGCAGGCATTGGCGATGCGGCTCAGGACCCGGCGCTCTACGGATCAGTCGTCTCCTTCGCAGAAACCCGCAGCCGCATCATGCAGCGTTTCGCCCGTGCCGGACGCAAACGGATGGCGGCGATCTGCACCTGTGGCACCGCTGACGACTGGCAACAGTACGCGGCGGCAGCAAGACGGCATGGCTTGGTGACCCGCCCGGAATGGTGGTTAGGCATGCCCGTGACCCCGCAGCTCGCGCCGATTGCGCGCACCGTGACTCACCTCCTGCTGTCGTTGCCAGCTGATGCCCGACCCGACTGCCTGCTCATCGACGACGACAACCTCGTGCTGCACGCAACCAATGGCATCCTTGATGCCGGGCTGCATATCCCGCGCGATCTGCAGGTCATGGCGCATGCAAATTTTCCCCATCCAACGGTGGCGGCGGTCGCCTGCGAGCGTTACGGGGTCGATGTCCACACACTGCTGATCTGCGCCCTCGACGAGATCGACCGCCAACGCAGCGGCGCCTCACCGCGGCATATCCAATGCCCCGTCACCTTTCCTGATTGAACCGCCCGCCGTAGTTCACGCCGGCAGTGAAACACAACCCAAGATCTGTGGGCGGCTACCCCGGCGGTGTTACCATCACTGTTACGGCCCGGGTCTCATTAACGGGGTCCCGCCACCCCTGAGCACACCATGCGGATCGACTTCGCCAACGGCCTGAATCTAAACCTCATGATCGACGGAAAGCACTTCCTCGGCATTGGTGCGGTCACCTGCGATAGCCTCGATCTGCGCGCGACGGCCCTGCCGTGGCTCGTCTATGCCGAAAGCGAAACCGGCGTGCGCTTCGAGCAGTGGGAGATGGTCGGTGTCGAAAAGACTGGCGACGCCCGCACCATCGTCGCGTGCGCCCGCGGCCAGTGGATGCCCCGCCTGCAGGAAGCCGATGCCATGGGCGATGCACGCGTGCGCACCCGACGGGTGGCCAGCGGCGAGGCAACCTTGCGCTGGACCTTCCGCCCGCTCAGCGAAGAGATTGCCGGTCGCACCTGGCGCGGCCTGGGCATGCGCGTCGCCATCGAAGCCCCGGGCAACCCGGTGCACTGGTTGATCGAAGATGCCACCTGGGAAATCGGTGGCGCGGCCACCGGCTGCACCCTCATCCAGCAGGACGTCTCGACCATCGACCTCGAGCAAGACGTGGCGCGCGATTCCGCCTTCTCGACCATCGAGAAATTCGCCCTGGATGGCGGCTGGGGCGGCGCCTTCCCGATGGACATGCTGCCGCGCTGCGCCGGTTCTTCACCCCTGGATTTCCAGGCCAAAGGCGCCGACGCGCTGATCCTCTTCAGCGAAAAGCCGTCGCTGACCCGCGCGCGCATCGAGAAACACACCGACGAAGACCTCATCCACTACACCGAGCGGCCGTTCTTCCCCCTTGCCGAAGCGGTCGTTGCTCCAGAGCGCAAACTGTTGGTGCACCGCCGTGGCTCGGCGATGGCGCGGCATGAGACGCGCAACCTGTGGCTCGATGCCTTCCAAGAGGTCCGCGCTCGCATTCACACCAGCTACGGCTTCACCCTCGAAGTGCCCAAGCCCACCATCTGGGCGCACTTGTGGGACGCCGATCTCAAGCGCCTGGGAGCCGCCTGGACAGCGCCTCTGCAAGCAGCTTTTTCGCGGTACGCCGCGCTCGGTTATGAGCATGTCTTCACGCATGGCGTGTGGGATTCGGTGACCTCTGATCCGTTGCGCCGCCCCGATGAAGGCAACATCTGCTGCCCGTACTCGTTCCGTTTTGCCGAATCCTTCGGTGGCAACGCGGGCATGCGTGAGCTGATCGCTGCCGCCAAGGCCCACGGCCTGGATCTGCATCAATGGTTCAGCTTCCACTTCTCGCGCCATGCGCCGATGTGGACCGAACATCCCGACTGGGTGCTGAAAGAAGCCAACGGCGATCCTTGGGATGGCAACTACGGCACGCTGTGGGCCGGGCGCATGCGCAGTGGCTACGGAACATGGATGAAGCAGGCCATCCTCGACTTGCGCACCCAGGTCGGCTTGCCCGGCATCTTCTTCGATAGTTATCAGAATCTCGGCGTCACCGGCGTCGACTGGGGTGCGCTGGACAAAGCGCCGCAGGCGGAAGAGATTTGGCGCATGCAGGCTGAACTACAGCGCGCAGGATTCGTCTCGCAGCGGCCGGAAGTAGTCAGCATCTTCGGCGTCTCCAGCGTCGCGATGTTCGGCTTCGCCAATGACAAATTCCGCCGGCGCCTGTGGGACGATGCGGTGCGCGGCGACCATGCCTTCGCCCTCATCGACACCGCTCCCGGCTTCTTCACCGACGGCGATCCGTTCACTGCCGATGGCTGTTCGCCGGAGCGCTACTTCTGGCTGGCGGCCCACCGCTGCTTGCCGTCGCTATCCGCGAGTCCCTGGACCGGCGTTGAACCGGGCGGAGTCCTTGCCGAACGCTACGCCGCGGTCAACCACGCCTACCGCCGGGCGCTCCCCGCCATGCACCGTCCCGAACTGGTGGCGGGTGGCACGCATGTGGTGTGGCGCGATGCGGTCGGCAAGCGGACTGCCGTGTGGGTCATCAGCGACATCGCCATCGACCACGAGGGTCCGGCGGTGGAGCTGCTCGGCGGCATGACCGCCGCCGCCGGGTCACTGCGCGCCACCGCCGGGCAGGTGTGGCTGCTTGGCGCTCACGCCGAGCGCGCCGCGCAGGCCCGCTGACGCTCACTGAAAAGAGTATGAAACGAATTTTTACCATCGTCTGCCTCGGCGACAGCATCACCGGCGCCTGCGACCTCGCCCGCTTTATCAAATGGCCGCAGATCCTCGACGCCATGTGCCAGGCAGCCTGTGGAAGCGAATCGATCCGCGTGCTCAATTGTGGCGTCGCCGGCAACACCACGGCGCAGATGCTGGCGCGATTGGACGATGACGTCCTGTGTGAAAGTCCCGACATCGTGGTCCTGCTGGCCGGCGGCAATGATGCCGGCCAGCAGGTGCCGCGCAGCGCCACGGCTGCGAATCTCGCTTTGTTGTTAGCGCCCATCACCGCCAGCGGGGCGCGCTTGCTCGGCTTGAACTACCATCTGCTGGTTCAGCCCGGGCACGAGGACGCCGCATGGCGCCATCTGCCGTCCAATAACGACCTACTCAATGCAGCGGTCCTACAGGCCGGTGGCGCCTTCGTGGATACGGCGCACGCGATCGCCACCGCCGCAACCACCATGCCCCTCGCCGAGCTCGCCGGGCCGGACGCGGTCCACCTGTCGCCCGGCGGCGAGCTCATTTACGCCCGCACGGTATTCGCGACGTTGCGTGACCGCGGCTGGCTGCCGATCGGCTGATTTTTTTCTTCACGAAGCCAATTCTGACTTTACCGCTGGAAATCCAGCCAGCCACCACCGCCACGGCTTTGCGCGCCACACGTCACCGGCATAGTCGACGCCAACGCGGGGCCCACAGCATACGGTAAGCGGCACGCCACCTTTTGGTGGCGGCGTCAAACGCAGCACCTCGCCCAGGACTTGACCGTTATGCCGACGATCGAGGCCCAACAGCTTGGCGACTTTCCCCGGCCCATTGGTGCGCCGCGGATCGACCCCCTCAATGAGCAGGCCGCGAATCAGCACCGCCGACGGCACCCCATCGCGATCGGTTACCACATTCAACAAGTGATGCATGCCATAACAGAGATAGACGTACAGCGTACCCGGTTGGGCATAGAGCGTCGCCGTGCGTGGCGTCCGCCCTTTGCTGGCATGGCAGGCGAGATCGTCTTCGCCGAAATAAGCTTCGGTTTCGGCAATCACACCGTGCACGCCATGCGCCTGCAGTTGCCAGCCGATCAACTCAGGGGCCACCACCGGCGCAGGACGTGATAAGAACGCGTGCATGCATGAAGCATACACCCGACTCAGCCGGGGAAAGACGCCGTAAAAAGGACGAAGGCATTGCTGCTCGCCGGCATCACCAAGCTGGTCTCGACCAGTGCGCCGCTGAGCAGATCACGACCCGGGCCAGGCAAGGTGACCGTCACCGCTGTACGGCCGCTATTGACCAAGGCCCACGCCGTGCGCCCTTGGGCATCCACCTGCGGAGTCCGCACCACCTGATCGGGCAATGGATAGCAGGTGATCCCGGCCCGCGCACAGATGGTGCTATAGATCCGTCGCCGGGCCTCGGTATCCAGCTCACTGCCGAGCACGTAAATCGTGCCCGCGCCGACTTTCCGACACAGGCCCCAAGCCAGACCAGCGATGCGGTCACCGCCCAGCACGCCCAAGACCTCATCACCCGCTGCTGGCGCAAAAGCGTGCGTACGCATCTGTGCCCGAGCCTGACTGCCATCATGCAGCGTCACCGGCAGATCTTTGATCGGTGCCCATGCCACCACATCGAGATCGAGCATTTCCCCCAGATCACCCAATAAGCCATTAAGGGGATTGGTATGATGGACGGTGAGATAACCGGTATACGGACCAACCACCCAGGTGCCGCCGCTGGCCAGATGGGCGCGCATGCGGGCGAGGAATTCCGGCGTGGTGTACGGCAAATACGGGGTGATCACCAGCCGATAACCAGTGACTTCGGCTTGATCATAAAGCACATCCCGCCACATTCCCAAACGGATGAGATCCAGGTGGTGGACCTCAAGATGGGCACGCAAATCGAACCCTGGTTTCAAACCAGCGATGCGCTCAATATAGTAAGCGTTGCCGTTGCGCTCAGCGCGCATCATCGCTACCGGCGCCGGAGCCGGGGAAAAATCAGCCAACAGCGGCTCCAGCTGACGACGCAAGGCGGCCGTGCGCCGCGCTGGTTCCCAGGCGGCATTGGGCACGCCGCACGAATGGATCACCCCATCGTGACCGCAGATTTCAGCACCGCTGCGGTTGGTACGCCACGGCCAATAAGAAATGCTTTCGGCGCCTGCCGTGTAGGCGAGCATGGCGACATTTTCCAGCCAACCCGCCGGTAAGGGGCCATCGGTGAGCTCGCCTTCCGAGTTGGTTTCCAACAACCAAAACCGACGACCCGGCTTAAGCGCCCGCTGGCAATCCAGACGGTAGACCATTTGATCGAGCGTCGCGCGGTTGGTGTAGTAATCGATGCCGGCCACATCCAGGTCGCGGCTCAAATCCCACTCATCGAGTGAATCTTCGGAATTGTGACTGATGGGTGCCGCGCTGTGCGCACGAATCAAATCGACTTGTTGACGCTGAAACACCAACACCGTGTCCAACATATAACGGCGATAAGCGGTGTGCAGGCTGTGGTTGTGGCAATACGTCGGCAGCGGGTGCGGCCCCGGCACCTCGTCAAACGAGGCATAGGTATTGCTCCACACGTCCGTGCCCCAACAAGCATTGAGGTTCTCGATGGTACCGTAGTGCTTGGCCAGCCAGACATGCCAACCACTGAGTGCCGCCGCCGACAGCGACACCTTCTGATGGCCGGCGAACTCGTTATCGGTCTGCCAACCAATCACGGCCGGATGCCGACCGAAGGCGCGGGCCATGACCTCGGTGATGCGTCGACTGTACTGTTGAAACAGAGGATGCGCATAATCGCCAGCCTGCCGCCCACCAACGCCGTGACGATAGCCGTCACGCTCGACCCATCCCAGCTCGGGATGAGCATGCAGCAACCATGCCGGTGGGCCGGCAGTGGGCGTGCACAAGACCACGCCTATCCCATGCGCATGCGCCAGATCAAGGGCACGGCCAAGCCAGGCGGTTTCAAAACGGCCCTCGGCGGGCTCCAGATGCGCCCAGGCGAAGTCGCCGACACGCGCGGCGTTGAAACCCAACTTCTGCATCAGCGCCAGATCGATGAGCGTGGTCGCCTCGTCCCACAATTCCGGATACCAGGCAGAACCAAGACGCAAAGCAGGCTTCGACATGAATACTCCACAGCAGGGGAGGACTCATGATGCCAAGCGAAAATGTCTGCAACACTCATTCGCCCATTTCTGAACATAAACACCCGCTCGTTGCATGGCCAATAGCGGTCGCGAACTTTTTTTGCGCAGCAAGTATTGCGTTCCTCGATCAGTCAGGTTCACCAACGGGCGCCACTGCTGCAGGCAAGGTCACCTCAGGCTACCCGATTACGTTTTTCGCCGTGCAAAAAAGCCGCTAGATTGCGTTCGACCTCGGCTACCAGACGCGCCCGCGCTTCAACCGTGCCCCAGGCGATATGCGGAGTGATCACCACTCGCCGGGCCCAGGCAGGCCGGCTCGCCAAGGCGGCAAGCAGCGGGTCATCAGCGGGTGGCGGCTCGACCGCCAGCACGTCGAGGGCGGCACCACCGAGTCGGCCGTTGGCCAGCGACTCCATCAACGCCCGGTAGTCAATTAGGGATCCGCGGCCAGTATTGACGACGATGGCTCCCGGTTTCAAAGCCGCGAGGAAGTCACGGCCGACCAGGCTGTGGGTCGCTGGCGTCAGCGGGCAATGCAGGG
>JAYVTR010000356.1:0-6970 GCA_043788625.1 Planctomycetota bacterium | reverse complement strand
TCACGTGCCAATGCCAGGGCCTCGACCAGCACTTCTTCAAGTGATTTACCACCCTTTACCGCATCGCGCAGGGCCTGCGAGCGCTGGCGCAGGATGCTATCGTCGAGTCCTTGCAGCTCGGCCTCACGCGCCCGCACCTGGTGCACAAGCGGCCAGACGCGGCGCAACATCGCCTCATTGGTGGTGCCCAAAATGCGGCGGGCGACAGACGTAACAGTATCGAGGATAGGCATAAAAGTCTGATGGGGTACGAAACAGCCGTTAATGAAGGCTCAGAAGGTAGACAACTCAGGCGTGCATGCCAGGGGGGATGAGTCCCCACGGCACCAGGTGGGTGGTGATGACGAGGCCTATCGTAACAGGGAGCTAAGGGAAATTAAACTACTCAAGGGACGTGCAGTAAGGTCAAGATTCACAAGCTCACTGCCCAAGCAGCACACAACGCCTTGGCCTGTTCCAGCACCTGCTGCACGGCGGCGTCCTGTAAGTCCGGCGGATAGCCGTATTTGTTGAGGATCCGCCTGACCATCACGCGGATCTTGGCTTGCGCACTTTGGCGTAAGGTCCAGTCGATGGTGACGCTTTTGCGTACCTGTGTTACCAGTTCGCTGGCGATGACGCGCAGTTTGGCGTCGCCCATGGCTTGCAGAGCGCTCTCATTGGTGGCCAGGGCGTCATAGAAGGCGACCTCATCGTCAGTCAGACCCAGGGCCTCGCCGCGCGAATTGGCGGCGTGCATCTGCTTGGCAAGGATGATCAACTCGTCGATCACTTGCTGGGTGGCGATGGCGCGATTGCGGTAGGCATTCAGCGTCTTCTGAAGTTTCTCACTGAAGACCTGGGACTGGGTCAGGTTGCGCTTGGCGCGGATCTTCAGTTCGTCCTTGAGCAGTTTTTCCAACAGCTCAGCGGCGACATGCTTGTGCTTCAGGCCGCGAACCTCCGCCAGGAACTGCTCGGAGAGGATGCTGATGTCAGGTTTGGGCAAGCCGGCGGCGGTGAAGACGTCGATGACCTGGCCATCGGTGATAATGGCCTTGGAAACCAGCTGGCGTACCGCCGCATCGAGTTGATCCGGAGTTTTGGTCGAAGTGCCGGCATGCTTGACCAGCGCGGCTTTTATCGCCTGAAAGAAGGCCACGTCGTCACGTAGCTCAGTGGCCTCATCGCTGGCGGCGCACAGGGCGAAAGCCTGGGACAGGGCCGTCACCACCTGGGTGAAGCGTTCTTTGCCGTCGGCCTGTTGCAGGACGTGTTCCTGACCCGCAGGGATCAGGGCCAGACGCTGCATGGGGGTGCCGGTGGTCCACGACTGCCATGAAAAGTCATGCAACAGGTCGCATATGGTACCGTGCTTTTCCATCAGTAGGGCGATGGCCTGCTCGGTGTCGTAGGTCGGGCTGCCCTTGCCGCCGCTCTCGGTGTAGATGGCGAGGGCCTTCCTGAGCTGGTCGGCGATGCCCAGGTAGTCCACCACCAAGCCGCCTGGCTTGTCGCGAAAGACGCGGTTGACGCGAGCGATGGCCTGCATCAGGCCGTGGCCCTGCATGGGCTTGTCGGCGTACATGGTGTGCAGGCAGGGGGCGTCGAAACCGGTCAGCCACATATCGCGGACGATGACGATGCGGAAGGGGTCAGTGCTGTCCTTGAAGCGGCTGGCGAGCGTCTTGCGCTTGTCCTTGCTGCGGATGTGCGGCTGCCAGGCCGGGCCGTCGTCGGCGGCACCCGTCATTACCACTTTCACCACGCAGGCTCGGTCTTTTTCCACTTCGGCCTCGTCATCGGCGGCACCGGCCCAGTCAGGACGCAGAGCGATGAGGGTTTGGTAGAGATCGACGCAGATGCGTCGGCTCATGCACACCACCATGGCCTTGCCGTCCATGGCTTCGAGACGCTTCTCGAAGTGGTTCACCAGATCGGCGGCGATCAGGCTGATGCGCTTGGGGTCGCCGACGATGGCTTCGACGGCGGCCCACTTGGACATCAGCTTGTCGCGACTGACTTGCTCCTCGCCTTCGGTAATCTCTTCGAACTCGGCGTCCAAGGTCGGCACGGCGGCGGCGTTCAGCGCCAGCTTGGCGATGCGGCTTTCGTAGTAGATCGGCTTGGTCGCCTCATCGGCCACCGCGCGTTGGATGTCATAGATGCTGATGTAATCGCCGAAGATCACCCGCGTGTTGGCATCCTTGGCATCGATAGGTGTACCGGTGAAGCCGATGAACGAGGCATTGGGCAGGGCGTCGCGCAGGTGGCGGGCCAGGCCATCGATCAGGTCGTATTGGCTGCGATGGGCTTCATCGGCGATGACGATGATGTTTCGCCGCTCGCTCAGTGCCGGCATCTGTTCGCCGCTCTCCCCATTTTTTGGAGGCATGAATTTCTGGATGGTGGTGAACACCACGCCTCCGCTGGCGACACGTAATAAGCCGCGCAGGTGCTCGCGGTCAAGCGCCTGCACCGGCATTTGGCCAAGGATGCCATGGCAGCGTTGGAACTGGCCGAACAATTGATCGTCGAGATCATTGCGATCAGTCAGTACTACCAAGGTGGGGTTCTGCATCGCTGGATGGCGCACCATCCGCGCAGCGTAGAACAGCATCGAGTAGCTTTTGCCGCTGCCCTGGGTGTGCCATACCACTCCCGCCCGTCGATCGCCTGGCTTGCCGCTGTGCATGCGCCCAGCCCAATAAGTGCCCGCTGCTTCGCGGAAGCCGCGCACATCCATGCCGCTGGCCCGCACGGTCTCGGTCACCGCCGCGTTCACGGCATGAAATTGATGATAGCCAGCAATGATCTTATGTTGGGTGCCGCGCTCGGCGTCCTCTTCAAAGACGATGAAATGTTGCAGCAGGTCGAGAAAGCGCCGCTGATTGAAGACCCCACGCAGCAGTACTTCCAGTTCCAGGGCAGTTTTCGGCGCATCGCTTTCGCCTTCGATGGTGCGCCAGACCTTGAACCATTCCTGACTGGCAGTCAGCGACCCGAGGCGGGCCTGCACTCCATCGGAAATGACGACGACGGCGTTGTATTGCAGCAGCGACGGAATCTCGGCGCGATAGGTCTGCAGTTGGGCATAGGCTGTCCAGATGGTGGCGTCCTCATCGGCGGCATTCTTCAGCTCCAGCACGGCCAAGGGCAAGCCATTGATGAAGACGATGATGTCTGGACGGCGGTTATGCTTGTCTTCGATGATCGTGAATTGATTGACGGCTAGCCAGTCGTTGGCGGCTGGGTTGGTAAAGTCTATCAACCGGACCCGATCACCAGCGATCGAGTTATCTGCGCGTTGGTATTCGACCTCGATGCCATCGCGCAGGTAGTCGTGGAATGTCCGATTAGCGCTGATGAGGGACGGTGTGTCGAGACGCAGGACTTTGTAGAGGGCTTCGTCTTGGGTTTCGACTGGGATGGTGGGATTTAGTCGGTGGATGGCGTCGCGGAGGCGGGCGACGAGAACCACATCGGCGAAGGTTTGGCGCTCGGCTGCGGGTTCGCCTGGGGCAAGGGCGGGGCCGTGGGCGATGCCGTAGCCTAGGTCTTTGAGCCAGGTGAGGGCGGCGTCTTCGACGATGGATTCGGTGACATTCATGTGGTAGAGATTCTATCGCAGCAACCGTTTACGTGGAATTCAGGCAGCCTGTGCCAAGTGTTGATGGTGTTTAAACGGACCTTTTGCTTGCGCCTGATGAGCGATATTGGCATGATGCATGCAGCTCAGCTACCAGGTGTGGCAGGAGTTACGGGGCCGTCCTCCCAAGGGGCGGCCCCAGCTTTTTGGCGGGACTGTGCAGCATTCCACTCGCGACGCAGCTTGTCACGTTGGTGGTGGTGTTCGACCAGGTAGGCCGTCCACGGCAGCACGAAATCACCACGATCATCCAGAACCACCAGATAGCTGAAATCCGCCAAGGCGATTACGATGCGTTTGGCCCCTCGCCGTTTTTGGGTCCAGCAGCACACTCGGGCATTGCCACGTACGAGCGCATGCAGCTCATCGATGATCGGTCGTGGCCATGCGATTCGCTCACAGCGGCGCAAGTCAGGCAAACGCTCTTCCTCAGTCGACCCTTCACTGACGAAATGCCAGAACGTCGCCTCCTTGTCCTCCCGCAACGGGTAGCGCTTCAGGCCGACTCGCTTGCCAGGAAAGTTCGGTTTGTCGGCAATGAAGTCCTGTGTGAAGGCATTATACACCGCCGCCAGGTAACTTGGCCAATCGCCTCCATGTTCTTGGAGAAGGAGGAGTGGCGGTAGCCAACCGGTTGGCTCAGTAGGGACCGCAGTCATTGAGCTTGCCAGCGGAACAGATTGAACTTGGCTTCGCGGATCAGCGTTGATGCCATCAGGGTGACGCCAGTGCGCTCACGGATACGCTGGATGATGGCCAACTTGCCAGCATTGCCCGTCAATCCACGGTTGGTGTAGGCCACGGCTCCGATCAGCAAATCGGCCAGTTGCAGTTGTTCCACCTCGTGACTTCGCACGGTCTGGACACGAGTGATGACTTCACGGATCGCGTCATTCTGAGACGAACACAGCACGTCGTGCAGCTTCGCCATCTTGGCCGCGCTGCGCGTATCTTTGATGTCGAGATAGATGCGATGTTCGGTTTTGGGCCGCAACAGAAACTCGATGAGCCGGAACTGCATCTTGTAATAGAAGGTGTCGTGATCCTGGCTGAATTCCTGATGCCGGAGTTTCGTCCGGTCGGGAATGATCACCGCCCGGAATGCCAGATCGGGCTGATCGAAGAAATAATTTACCAGAGCGAGATAGAATGCCTGTCGAGCGGGCGAGACCTTGATCCACTTCACCTCGAAGGCTGAGGGCTGGTCCGGATGCAATCGCGAACGCGGGGCAAAGCGAGCCTTGATCGCCCGTAGATCCGCCGCAATCGCGCTGGCCCTGTCTGCCGGACAGGTGATGGCACCGAGCACCATCACCGAGCACGGATCGTGTTCGAGGTGGCACGATTCGTCGCAGTAGAGATTGAGGACGGGACGGGGCAGTGGATCAGGCATGAGCCACCTCGCGCTCGGCGTCAGTGGCTCGGAGTTCGCCGCTCAGCAGTTTTGGGAGCAGGGTGTCGCGGAGGGTGGCGAGTGTACGGGACTCGGTTGAGTTGGCTTTGATCTTAGCCATCAGCGGCGCGGTGAGTTCATCGAATCGACGGGCGATTGCGGACGAGGGGACGGCGAGTTGGAAGTTTCTGAAGCACTCGGAGGGAACACGTTGGCGCCCGCTGGTCCCGGTCATATTTTGGATGGCGTGGGTGCGAAGTGCGTCCGATCGGGCGAGTAGGTAGCCAAACTGCGGCGGGAGCGGTGGCTTTGGGGCGAGGACGATGTATTCGGTAGAGCCCCAGCCAACTTGACTGTCTTTAAGGAAATCAACGTAACCAGTTTTGCCGTTCTCCAGGCACGGCGTGATACGAGCAAGGAGGGTGTCGCCATTTTGAAATTTGGTGCCGGAGCTGAACTCGCGATTAATGACTTCATCTGCACTGTGGCCTCGCGTGGGGAGGTTCTTCATGTCAAGGTAGGGCGAGATGGTTCCGGCCCTCAAGATGCGGCGCGGATTCACTTCGATGGCTTCGGGCAGCGGTTTTGCGCTCCAGCCTTTCGGGATCGAGCCGAGGGAGGAGTCTTGGAAGGCATTAGGAAAAAGGGCGGCAGTTGCGGGGTCGAGTCCGGTTGGGGTGCGGCCGTTGAGTTTGGCGCGGACGGGGTCGAAATCCACGAACCAGCTTTGGAACAGCGCCCGCGCCATCGACTCCAGCGTCGCGTTCATCTGTCGGTTCAATCCGATTTTATCATCTAATGACCCAAGTACCTCCGCAATGATCTTTTGATTGGCGATTGACGGAAGAGTTAATTTAAGGCGCCGCTGATCTGTCAAGCTCAGGTATGGAGCCATATCAGTCGATGCCTTCATGCCCAACAATTGATTGATGAATTCTTCTCCCCGCGACCAGTAACGAAGAAAACCTTCATGCAGTTTTGTTGAGTCGAGTGTCCGCCAGTAGCTCAAATGCGGTGAATAGACGAAGGGGGGAAGTCCATCTGTGACAAAGGAGGTACGCCCAGTGCTATTTCCCTTTGTTGTAATAATGGTATCGCCAATGCGAGACATTTTTGTTCCAACCTTTTCAGTAAGGTGCGAATGGAAACACTCAACGCCTGTAAAATCGATATGACTATCTGTAACGTGACCAGCCCGTAAAAAAATAGGTCCTGTCCCACCCAATTCATTATTTTGTGCCCTATATCCATCGCCAATTTCTAATAGGCCAAAATCGATTAGTTGCTGGAATGTTGTCACTTTACTCATGAGAATTGTCTTTTGCTGCATCTAACACATGCCGCCGCTCCAACTCCGCCGCCAACTCCTCTTCGCTCGGCAACACCGTACGATACTTGGAGGCGAACAACTGCGGTCGCTCGCTTAACACGGAATACTTCACCACCGTGTCATCCTTATCTGCACACAAAATAATTCCCAAGGTGGGATTATCGCCCTCGCCTCGTTTTAAATCATCGAACAAGCGAACGTACATGTCCATCTGCCCGATGTCCTGATGAGTCAGCTTGCCCGTCTTCAGGTCGATCAAGACGAAGCATTTCAGCAGGTAATTATAGAACACCAAGTCGAGGTAGAAATGACTGGTCTCGCTGCTGATGCGCATCTGGCGGCCGACGAAGGAGAATCCTTTGCCCAGCTCCATCAGGAATTGCTGCAGGCGGCTGATGATGGCTGATTCCAGATCGCGTTCGCTGCGCTCGATCGGCTCGGGGATGCCGAGGAATTCGAGGATGAGGGGATCCTTGAGAAAGGTCTTGGGATCTGGAACAGCAGTTTTGCCCTTGCTGGCTGCCAGCCCACGAGGCTTGGGCTTCTTCACCAGGCGACGATAGGTGCTGGTCAGGATCTGACGTTCCATCTGGCGGGTGCTCCAGCCCTGCTCGGCGGT
>JAYVTR010000355.1:0-4802 GCA_043788625.1 Planctomycetota bacterium | reverse complement strand
GAGTGCGGGTGATTGATTCGGTGGCCACCTTCATCGAATTTGTGCAAGCCGGCTGGCCGGACCTCGACCTCGGCCCATTCGCGCAGCTCGGTGCTTGGGCGACTCTCGATACGGCGGCCAAATACCGCCTGTGGGAAAGCGCCGCCTCGCATGAACTGCACCTTTTCCTGCAACGTCACGATCCGCTTTTCGCAGCCGAGGTGCTGACGCCGTACCGCCGGCAGATGCTGGTGCCGGATGCCATGCTCACCGCCTTGTGCGATGGCAATGTGCAGCCGTGGCTGCGTGCCGGCGTCATGCTGAATCCGCTCGAACGCCTGCTGTTGGCGCAGCGCTTGCCGCCAGCCCAGGCCGCGCCTTTTTTACGCCAGGTGGTCGATGCGGCAGCTGGGGTGACGCCCGATCCAAGCCGACGCACCGCCGTTATCGAGGCCTGTTTGGCGGGGGCCTTATCCGCTGACCATGCCCATCCCAAGAGCGACATTGAGCAGATTCAGGATGTCGTATTGGAGGGCGTTGGGCCGGTGTTGCGCCAAGCTGAAGGTGAACCGAAGACGTGGATCGAGGCTCGTTGGTGGCAATGCCAGCAACCGCCCCACATCGCCGACGGCCCCTTGTGGGCCGCTTATGCCGATCATGCCCCACATACGCCGTTCTTGCCCGTGATCGGGATTGAACATCTGCATACCGCGACGGAGCTGCGCCTACTCTTGGCACTCACGGATCTGCCGTTTGTGGCACCCCACACGCCGTGGCAAACCGACGCCCGTGGACAGCACCTGACCGCCGCCAGTCCGCTGTTGGTGGCGCACCGCTTGGTGCAACCCTTACCGCGCGCCGCAGGCACGGTGTCGTTGTATCGCCGCACCTGCCGCTTGAGCGAATGGCGCGATCAGCCAGCCGCGGCGGTGGCGGTAAACGATCACCTCACGCCCGGCGAAGCCTACGTCGATGAAGTGGTGGCGGTCAATCTCAGCCCACTGCCGGTTGATGTCAGCTTGCTGATGCAGATTCCGCGCGGCGCAACTACTCTCGGCGGTGACGCCGCCACCGCCGTGCAGCAGGCGCGCCTCGCCGGCTATGCCTCGACCACTCTCGCCGTGCGCTGGTACTTGCCGCACCTTGGTGCTACCACGCAAGCCGCCGCCAGCGTTACCGTCGCCGGAACGGTGGTCGCCGTGGCTCCTCAGCGCGAGTGGCTAACCACCGCCATCCCGCTCACCCCGCCGTGGACCAGCGCCAGCGCAGCAGCGGTGGTAGTGGCCGGCTTGGCGCAACAACGGCTTGACCTAGTCGACCTCACACCGGTGGCCGCGCGGTGCGTCGATCCGGCGTTCTTCAGTCAAGCCGTGGCGGCCTTGCGTACCCGCGGTGCCTGGTCAGCGGATATGTGGGCCTGGTCGCTGCGCCATCACGACACGCGCGCCGCTGGCGAATGGTTGAGCGACAATGTCGGATTCCGCACCGCCGCTGGTCCCTGGCTGCACAGCCCGCTGATCACCTGCGATGCCCTCTCCGAGCAGGACCTGACCCTGGTTGAGATCAGTCCGCTGGTGAATCCGCGCCGACATCGTGTGCACGGCAGCGATTACGAAATACAGGAAGACGTACGCCAGGCCTGGAGCAACGCCTTACGCTATGTTGCGCACAAAACCGCCCCTGATGCGCGTGATCGACTGTTGCTGACGTGTCTGCTGTTGGCGCAAGACCGTGTCGAAGAGGCCATGCCGCTCTTTGCCGGCATCGATTCGGCGGCGATCACGGCTCGCATCCAATACGACTGGTGCCAAGCTTGGCTGGCCCTGGCACGCGGCGATCTCGCCATGGCGCAGCGCCTTGCCGACGCTTACCGCCAGCAGCCCATACCACGTTGGAAACAACGCTGGAATGACCTGCGCGCGCAGCTGGCTGAGATTGATGGCCAGCCGCCGGCTCATGGTCAAGGGCCCGCGGCAGATTTGGCAGCCCAGGCCGCCGCCGAGCCCACTCTGCGCCTCGAACGCGAGGCCAGGGGAAATGAGGCAAGCGGAAGTGTGATGCTGACGGCGCATGCGGCCGCCACGGTGGTGGTGGGCTTCCGCCCGCTCGATCTGGAAATTCTCTTCGATAAGGCTCCCTTTGCGGACCTTGATGGCCAGGTGCAGCGTCTGTGCGCAGTTACCGCCAGCCTCACTCAAACGCTGACCATCGCCGCAATCAATGAAAGGCGCATACTGGCCCTGCCGCCAGCGTGGCGTAACCGCACGGCGGTGATCGAGGCGGTATGTGGTAGTGCGCACGCAGTTATTATTCTGCAAGCCAATGATCTTGATGTACGTGTCGCCGCTGCCAGTGGCAGCCTCACCGTCATCCAGCGCTCAACCGGCAAACCGGTGCCCGCCGCCTATGTCAAAGTCATGCGCCGACAGGGCGAGTCGGTGAGTTTTCTCAAGGACGGCTATACCGACCGTCGCGGACGCTTTGACCATGTGGCGGTGAACGGCGAACGTTTGCCCGCCAGCGACCGCTTCGCGATCCTCGTCGAGGCCAGTGAGCTGGGGGCGACGGTGATTCAAGCCGATGGAATGCATTTTACCGGTCTTTCGACCGACACGAGCATAGATAACTAACGCCACTTTAAACATACCTGCCCTTGTGCCCTACTCGGCATCGCCAAACTTCTCGGCATGTCGGCCAGTCTTCGTACGATTCCTCGCCTACTCACCTTGGTAACGCTGAGCCTTACCATCCACGCTCTGGAAGCTGCCGACGAAGGCCCCGACATCCATTTCTGGATCGTCGAGAACACCAAGCTGGATGACGGCAAGCACCGCACCTCGGCGTTATTTCTTTATCATCGCACGACCAATCCCGACGGCTCGCTCTATTCGAGCCACTACCTCACCTACATCAACGCGCCAGAGTTCGTCGCTGTACTGCCGTTGTGGTACCAGGTCGGCGATGCGAATCATATGCACTCGATGCTGGTGCCGTTGTGGTTCCAGGGACCGGGTTATGGCCTGGCGCCCTTGGCGCTGTCGGGTGGCTGGCGGCGTCAGGATGGCGGTACCTCGCTATGGATTACGCCACTGTTCCATGTCGAACGCAACGTCGCCGGCACGTTGGAAGACACGCACCTGCTGACCTGGTTTCAAGGCGAACATTATCAGTGGCTCTTACCGTTCTTCTATCGCGGCGGTGAGCCAGGACTCAAGCACCTTGGCGTAGTGCCGCTGTGGTTTTCTGGACCCGATTATTGGACCGCACCGCTGGCCTTGAGCGCCGGCTGGCAGCGCCATGACGGCGGAGACAGCACCTGGATCACGCCGCTGTTCCACCTCGACCACGACCATCTCGGCAAAGCCGACGGCATGCACCTGCTGAACTGGTACCACAACCAGGATCGCGATATCGTCTTCCCGTTGTATTGGAGCAGCGGGGAAGCCGTCGCCCGCCACCATGCCTTGGTGCCGTTGTGGGTCGATGGCCCCGGCTATTGGGGCCTGCCCGCCTTGTTGAGCGGCACGTGGAAAAATTCTATCGGCGGCCGCACCACCTGGATCACGCCGTTGTTCCATAGCAGTACCGATCATGCCGGCGGGGTCGAGTCGCTGCATGTGGTGAACTGGCTGCACCAACCCGATAGCGACATGGTCTTTCCCCTGGTGTGGCTCGAGCATGATGCCAATCACACCACCGGCACGGTTTTCCCCTTGTGGTTCGGCGGTGGCACGTGGTGGATCGCTCCCCCGCTCTTGTCCGGCGGCGTCAAGTCGATCGACGGCAGCCGCTCGCTGTGGCTAACGCCATTGTACCACCAGCACACCAGCAGTGATGGACAACGTCATAACTACCACGCACTGACCTGGTTCGCCGGCGCCGACCACGGCCCGGAAACCAGCTCGTACCAATGTCTTTTCCCGCTGTGGTATCACGACGACAGCAACGTTGACGGCCAGCCGCTCAGTCATACGGCGGTGATTCCCCTGTGGCTCGGCGGGCCGAATTTCACCGTTATCCCGCCACTGCTCAGCGGCCGCTGGCATAGCGACGATGGCGCCACCAGCACCTGGGTCACGCCCCTGTTCCATCGCACCGCCAATGCCGACGGCACGCTCAAGAATCTGCACGCCGGACTGTGGTACGAGGATCATCAAGTCGAGGCCGCCAAGCCTGAGGATGCTGAAAAAAAGGCAGCGGACAGTCACGACCTGCGCGTATTGTTCCCGCTCTATTGGCAGAGCGACCGTACCACCGATGGCGTAAGCCGACGTCACACCACGTTGCTGCCGCTGTGGTATTCAGGACCTGATCAAGTGGTGATACCTCCACTCTTGTCGTGGTGGCAACGCGGTAGCGATGGGGCCACATCAACCTGGATCACCCCGCTATTCCATCTTACCCGCAATGCCGACGGGCAGCGCATCGGCATGCATGCCCTGACCTGGTTCGAGTCCGGGGACACGCGCATGCTGCTGCCGTTCTATTGCACCACCGGCGTCGGCGAAGCGCGCACCACCAGCATCATCCCATTGTGGCTCTCCAATCGCGACGGATGGACCGCCCCGCTGCTGCTATCGTGGCAGCGCCGCTTCAAGGATGGCACGGACACCACCTGGATCACCCCCCTGGCACATGTCAGCCACGACCCCGACGGCAGCGTCAGCAACCTGCACGTGCTCAACTGGATCCAGAACAAGGACATGCAGCTGCTCTTCCCGCTGGCCTATCGCGGCGGTCCACCAGGGCGGCGCCATCTGGGAGTGCTACCGCTGCTCTTCAGCGGTCCTGATTATTGGATCGTGCCACCGGTCCTGTCCGGT
>JAYVTR010000354.1:0-14558 GCA_043788625.1 Planctomycetota bacterium | reverse complement strand
GCCCTGACCAGCGATGCTGGCGCTTATGGCTTCACCGCCGGAGTCGAATGGCTGGCCAGCGAAAAACTGGAGGTGCACCAAAGCCGCGGCCTCAATTGGGGCGCGGAGCAGCACATGGTGGATGAGCTGGCGGCGCTTAACCGTCTCCTCGCTAATGATCCGGTTTTTTTTGATGCGGCGGTGATCAGCCCCATCGCCAATCCCGCTGACGGGGTCATCGCCCTCAGCCGCATCGCCAACGCCAACCAGGCAGACCACCGACAGGTGATCGTCTTGATCAATCCGGATCGAGAACTGACCAGCAGCGTCCGCTTGCCTGCCGAGCTGTGGCGAAACCTGCACGTTGAACTGCTGGGCCAGGAGCTGCCGGCAGCTGAACCAGCCACACCAGGTGAGAGCCACGTCATCATCCGCGTACCGCCGCTGACGGCATGGTGCCTGGCAACAACCGTGGCCGCACCCGGCACCGGCGATGAATACCGCCTGCGCCGTGCACAGGCGGCGGCGACCTATTCGGCTTTGAGCCATATCTGCTCCAACGAAGATCTGGGGCCGGCTGATTGGCGCGCTTTAGCAACGTGGTTTGCCGCTGATCCGGTGCGCTTCCTGGCGGCGGCTTCACATCTCGATCGCAGTCAATCAGCGGTCGACCTGCTGCGAGCCCTGCAGGCGGCGGCGACCAGCACTGATTTACCGCCCGTGACGCGTTGGTCAGCTGGGGACGCCAATCGTGATCTGCCTGTGCCCCCCGGGGTATGGATCCTGGTCCGCGATCCGCGTCCTTTCCGCATTAACCTCAGCACCGAGGCCGGCATCCCCCGCCATTTCGACTGCGTCGCGGTCGACGAGGGCTATGTCGCCGTTTTGCCGCCGACCAGCGATGCGCTATGGCAACAGATCGAGCTGGTTCGCGGTGAACAACTACCGGTGACCGGCCGCATCGTCCGCCTGCGGCCGGTACCGGTGAACCACAAGCACAATGATGTAGACCCGAACGGCATTGTCCTGCTGACCAATGGCCGCGGCGGCATGGCGCGCATCGGCATCGACCTCGGTCGCATCCAATCCAAATACGATTGCCTGCTCGGCGCCAATCTGCATCCCACCTCCCCCAGCGATCGGCATGTGCTCGCCAAGCGGCTACGCGCGTGGCTCAATGCCGATGGCTTTGTCACTCCACTGGATCGGCACAACCTCGTCGGCTTCGAACCGGGGCCAGTCGCCAAGTGGCGGTTTGTCGCCAATGCCGGCGATGGACGCATGGTAACCATCGAACTCGACATCGACATGCTCGATGGCCGCAACACCACCGTCGTACGCGTGACGCGACCTGACGTAGTGCCGGTTTGGGGCACCGCTTTGCCACCGCAAGCGATGGTAAAAGTGGTGTTGCGTGTCGATATCGAAGATCGCAGCTTCCACAGCGAAACTACGCGCAGTCCAGCCAGCGAGACGCATTTCACTAGCCACACTACGGCACTCAGCCAACGCTCCGGCTTCCGTTTTGCCCCTGCCACTGACCGCGTGCTCACCGTGTGGGCCGATAGTGGGCGCTATCGAAACGAAGAGGAATGGTGTACCGATATTCCGCATCCCATTGAGGCCGGACGCGGTATGAGTGCCACGGGTGACGCGTGGTCGCCAGGCTGGTTCGATGTTCCCCTGTCTCCCGGAAGCGACGTCCACCTGGTCATCTCCGCCGATCTCGACGAGCCTGCCACCAGCGACATCCGCAACTTCGCCACTCATCGTGCCGCTGCTAATGCTGAAGTCCTGAAAGCCGCTGATCTTCCTGCTAATGACCGTTTTGGTCGCCAGCTGGCGCTGGCCACCCAGGCCTACCTCGTACGTCGCGATAGCGGACGCACAGTGATCGCCGGCTATCCGTGGTTCCTCGACTGGGGACGCGATACCTTCATCAGTGCCCGTGGGCTGATCGCCGCCGGCAGGCTGGATGAGGTGCAGCATCTGTTGACTACTTTCGGCCGCTTTGAACAAGGCGGCACTCTGCCCAACCTGCTCAATGGCGACCGCGCAGAAAATCGCGACACGTCCGATGCACCGCTGTGGTTTGCCGTAGTCCTCGAAGAGCTTGCTGCCACCGCCAAGGGCCGCGCCTTGTACCGCACCAAGGTCGATGCCACGCGCACCCTGGCCGATGTCGTGCGCTCGATTGCCTGCGGTTATCTCGCCGGCACCGCCAATGGCATCCGCGTCGATCCGGCCAGCGCCCTGGTGTGGAGCCCGGCGCATTTCACGTGGATGGATACCAATTATCCGGCATGCACGCCGCGCCAAGGCTATCCGATTGAAATCCAGGTCATGTGGCTGCGCCTGCTGCGTCAATTGGCCCAGCTCCAATTACCAGCAGCGCCCGACCAGCCGGGCTGGGCGGCCTTGGCCGAAACCGCTCTGGCTTCGCTGCTGCATTATTTCTGGATGGAAGAACGTGGCTACCTCGCCGACCTATTATTGGCTGCGCCAGGCATCAGTGCCGCTGATGCCTGGCGTGACGATGCTCTGCGACCGAATCAGGTCTTTGCCATAAGCCTGGGAATCATCAGTGGTGACCTCGCCCGGCGCTGCGTCGCCGCCATGGTCCGCCATCTGGTGGTACCTGGTGCGGTACGCACCTTGGCGCCATTACCGGTCAATGTACCCCTGCCCTTGTTCTCGGCAGTCGGTGAGCCGCTCAACGATCCACTTAATCCGTATTGGGGCATCTATCGCGGTGACGAAGACAGCCACCGTAAGCCGGCCTATCATAATGGCACGGCATGGACTTGGCCATTCCCCAGCGTCTGTGAGGCGATCGCCATCGCCTGGGATCACACGCCCCTGGCAGTGGTCACCGCGCGCAGTTTGCTCGGCTCGGTTGATATGCTCATCGACGGTGGCTGCATCGGTCACCTGCCAGAAATCCTCGATGGCGACAGTCCGCATCAGGCGCGCGGTTGCGATGCCCAAGCGTGGGGCGTCACTGAGGCCTTACGGGTGTGGAAAAAGCTTTCACTCCCAAAGGAATAACATCTTTTCCGTGAGCTTCTCGCACCGCTCTACAACTCGACAAGGCACGTTGATTGACCCGTACCCGGTCGAGGTATGTTTTGGGCCGCTGTATGTTGAAGATTCCTTCGGCCGTGATGCACTGTTGGCCGTTGGGCTTCGGCGAGTCCTTACCCACCAATCATTGGCAAGTGCTGCACGCATTGCCGCGCCAAGACAAAAAATTGATGTGCGATCTGCGGCGTCGCGGACTCGCTGGCGTAGCATTTTATGAAAACCGCGAACGGACCTATAAAAATGGTCGGCAAAATTTTCAGGTACCGCTCTTGGGCGGCTATATCTTTGCCAATATCAGCCGTGAGCAGCGCACCGATGCCTATGATACCGGACGCTTAGTAAGGATTATCGATGTCGTCGATGCGTACCAATTGGCGCAAGATCTGACAGCACTCAACAAGCTGCTCACCGCAATTCTCGATAGGCCGGTGATCATCATTCCACAAATCGTTGCCGGCAAAACCGTGCTCATCAAAAGCGGCATGTTCGCTGGCTGCAGCGGCGTGGTCCTACGATGCAAGTCTCACCTGCAACTGATCGTCAATCTCCAGGTATTAGGCCAATCGGTGGCAACCACTATTCCCCTCGAAGTGGCCGAGCTGGTAACCGAATCAATAGCGTCTTGAAGCACGCATAAGAGCCATGAAAGCTTGGTTGGGTGTCAACGTCACTCGATTGAAGGACTGAGCGGGACTTGCGCCAAGGCAATTGGCTGTGGACAGTGCCCAACCAGTAGACTATGGCCAGCCAACCCGATATCGAAATTACTTCACTTGCCGCGGCTGATCGCCGACTGCCATTGTTGTCGGTGGGCATCGCCGTCGCCTTGGTCATCGCCATCCTGGCGGTGGCCGCCGGCGCCGTTTGGCGCACCGCTGAGGTGAGTTCATTTTTTGGTCTCATCAGCGCGGTGGCGTTTTTGAGCAGTGGTGTCCTCTCTGCTGTGCGCCTGATCGACGGTGGACGCAGCCACCTCGCCGAAGCCTATCAAGTGCGGACCCAGGCTGAGAGCACTGCCCCTGCCGTGGCCAGCGGTCTGCTGTCCGGCGCCGGTACTGATCACGATCTGCGTGTCGCCGGTGAAACCTCGCGTCTGGCATGGCTGGCGACGTGGGGCCAAGCGCTGCTGATGGTGCCGACAACCGGTCTGGCGGTGGCCGTGCTGTGGTTACTGCGGCCATTGGCAGCCAGCGATAACAGCAATGAACTAGCGTTGGCGGTTGTGGCGGTGATCAGCGCTTTTCCGCTGCTCATCATCGAACGCCGGCTGCACACAGTGCCGGTCGAGCGCTTTGCCGAAGGTCAACACGTGGCGCGGCTGCTGCGCCTGGGCGTGTGGACCCTGGTGATCGGTGGCGCCGCCACTGCCTGTCGTGCGCTGGATGTCGAATCCGCCGTCATCGTGCAATGGGTGTGGTTGTGCCTGGTCATGGGCATTGCCGGCGAGCTTGCGCTGCGCGCCTTGGCTGCCCCGTTCATGCCGGTGACGCGCGCCGCTGAAGCGCGTGGCCTGGGCGACAGCCTGATCATAGCCCTGCTCTTCACCCGCGGTGACGGTACGGTGTTCGGCCACGGCTTGAAAGAGCGCTTCGGCATCGACCTGACCCAGAGTTGGGCGATCCGTTTCCTCAAGCGGGCGGCTGTGCCACTGTTGGCGATCCTGCTGGTGATCGGCTGGCTGGTATCGGGACTGACCACCCTGGGAGTCGGTGAACGTGGCGTTTACGAACGCCTGGGCGCACCGGTGGCCATTCTGCAACCTGGTCTGCACGCGCATCTGCCGTGGCCATTCGGCCGGGTCTACCGCGTTGAATTCGGCCAGGTCCATGAATTGCCTCTGGCTGGCGACATGACCGTCACCGACGGTGTCACTGAAACCATTATGCCGCAGGTCAGCGCCGATGCCGAAACGCCTGCCGAATTCGATCGTCTCTGGGATAAACGTCATCCCTCGGATGCGACCTACCTCGTCCCCGGTGTCGCTATCGGCAGTGCCGTCGCGGATACCTCGAAGATCGGCTATCAGCTGCTCAACAGCGATGTGCGGGTGTTATGGCGCGTCGCGCTGAACGATGCCGCCGCCTATGATGCCGTCTATCACGTGGTCGCCCCCGAGGCCCTGGTGCGCAGCGAAGCCATGCGCCTGATGCAGCGCATGTTCGCCACGCGTTCGCTGGCCGGATTGATCGGTGAGGATCGCGATTCGATCACTGCCACGGTGCAGGCATCTCTGCAGGCCCGTCTCGATCTGATCCATACCGGCATCGAGATCACCGCCATCGTCATCGACGCTATCCATCCACCGATGGCAGCAGTGCCGGCCTATCATGGCGTGCAGGCCGCCGAAATCGGCGCTGTCACCGACATCGCCCGCGCCCACGGCCAAGCCGCCAGCGTATTGGCGGATGCCCAGCGCGACGCCAGCGAACGCTTGGCGCGCGGCAGTGCCAGTGCCAGCGAGACCATCAGCGGCGCACACGCCGATATCGTGCGCTTCAACGCCGATCACCTCGCCTTTGCCGCCGCCCCCGCCGCGCTGCGTCTCGAGCGCTGGCTGCAGGCGATTGGCCGTTCGCTCAGCAAAGCCCAGATCACCGTCGTCGACCACCGCCTGCCGATCGATGGCGGACCGGTGATCGATCTGCGTAAAACAGCCCCCGGAAATGATTGAGAGATACTGCAATGTCCGGTGACCACGATCACGACCATGACCATGAACACAGCCATGGTAACCACGGCCACAGTCACGGCGGACCCGCCGCGCCTGGAGCCGGTTGGCGCTACTTCGCTGCTGGCGTGCTTATCGTCCTCGCCCTGGCGGCGGCGACGATGCAGCTGGTGCGCGCCGGCTCAGCAGCAGTGATCACCCGCTTCGGCAATCCGGTACGCGTGATCACCGAGCCCGGCCTGGCGTGGAAATTCCCCGCTCCAATTGAACGTGCCGTGGAAGTCGATCTGCGTCTGCATACGACTGCTAGCGGCATCCATGGCGTGCTCACCAAGGACGGCCTGTCGGTGGTGGTGCAGGCGTGGGTGGCGTGGAAGGTTCCTGGCAATGACGAGACCATCCGCCACTTCTTGCGCGCGGTACAGAACAACCCTGACGAGGCTGCCAACAAATTGCGTACCTTCCTCGGCTCGTCCTTGGAAACCGTTACCAGCCGTTTTGAGTTGGCACAACTAGTGAACACCGACGCCAGCCGGGTGCAGCTGGAAGCCTATGAGCAGGCCTTGCGCGAACGTATCAGCGTGCAGGGGCAAACCCAATTCGGCATCGAGATCACCGGCGTCGGCATCGAACGCTTGATGCTGCCCGAAACCACCGTCGGCGCGACTATCAACCGCATGGCCGCCGAGCGTGACACCGTGGCCGAAGAAAAGAAAGCCAACGGCAGGCGCATCGCTGGCGAAATACGCTCAGCTTCAGAACGCGACGCACGCATCGCCAAGGCCAAGGCCAATGAGGAAGCCAGCACCATCGAAGCCACCTCCCGTACCGAAGCCGCGCGCATCTATGGCGCCTCGCATCAGGCCGATCCGCAGCTGTATGCTTTCTTGCGCTCGCTGGACACACTCGAACAAATCGTCGGCCCGACCACGCGCCTGGTGTTGCGCACCGATGCTGCGCCGTTCCGCGCCTTGGTCGAAATCCCAACGTTCACTGCCTCCCCGTCGACGGTCCCACCGGCAAAAACCGAGACCACGCATCCTGAGGCAGCCAAGCCGTGAGCGATCAGCCGCCGGTCTTCAAGCCATCAACGCTTGACCCATCCACCATCAAGCCGCTGTTTTCAGCGACGACGGTCGACGCAGCTCGTACCCCACCGGTGCAAGCCGTGGTCGAATCCCCGCTGTCAGCGGCGCTGCACAGCGCCTTCCGCCTGTTGTACCTGGTGGTGGCGGTGTTGGCCGTGGTGTGGCTGGCATCGGGCATCCGCTCGGTCGATCCAGGTACGCAAGCAGTGGTCTATCGCCTAGGCGCCATCGAGCGGGTGGTCACCTCAGGCTTGGCCTTGGCTTGGCCGCGTCCATTTGAAGAAGTGGTGTTCGTCCCCGGTGCCGACCGTCAGCTGAGCTTGGAGGTGACCCGCCTCGACCTGCTCGAACGCGACAGCAGCGGCGGCACCATCACGCCCGTGGGCATCGGCCTCGACCCGCGTAAAGATGGCGGATTTGCCCTGACCGGTGATGCCGGGGTGGTGCACCTGCGCGGCAGCCTGGCCTATGTCGTCGACGATGCGCGCACGTATGTCTTGGCGCGCGAGCGGGTACCAAGCGCCCTGACGCGGGTGTTTCTCGCTGCCACCATCGCCGCCTGCGCCCAACGCGGCCTCGACGGGGTGATGGTCGCCAGTCCCGACTCGCTCAACCAGGCGCAGAATGAATCGGTGGCGCAAAGCCGCGAGCGCCTGCGTGGCGACATCGTCACCGACATGAACCGCCGCCTGGCAACCTTGGGCCTGGGCGTGGCGGTGTCGCGCGTTGATCTGACCGCCTACCTGCCCGATCGCGCCAAGCCCAGCTTTGATGCGGTGATCGCCGCCGAGAGCAGCGCCGCCAAGGAGATCGCTGAAGCCCGCACCGCCGCCACTAAGCTGCTGCAGGAGACCGATGCCGCGCGTTCAGCGATCATTTCGGCCGCCACCGCCAAAGCCCAAGAGACCATCACGGCTGCGCGCGTCGCCACCAATCGCATCAATTCAGTCTTGGCCGAAGACAGTCCTGAACGCCGCCAACTGCTGATCACCCGCCTCTATCGCGAACGCATGGAGACGATCATCAAGAATGCCGGCGGCACGGTCACTGTTCCCGATGGCCAGTCTGCCAAGCTTTTCGTCCCTGGACGCTGATCACATGAATGCCGTCCGCTCTAATTCCACCCACTCTAATGCCGTCCACTCTAATGCCGTCCACTCGTCACCCCAGCAATTGAAGGCCCACGTCCACCAGGACGAGGGCGGGTGCTGCAACCATGACCATCTCGGCATCCTCAAGGTCGCCGATGATGGCTTGCTGTTGTCGGGCGAACGCCGGGCCTTGGCCGTCCGCCTCAGTTTAGCGGTACTCTGTGCCGGCCTGCTATTGATGGCCCTCGGTATCCATCTGCTGCTGCCGGCACAGCAAGAGCTGGCGCAGCTGGTCGCCGGCGCCGCGGCGCTGATTGTCTCGGTGCCGATTTTCGTCGAAGCGTTCGGGGCATTGAAGAATCCCACCCTGCATGGCGTCACCGACTTGCTGGTGGCCACCGCCCTGATCGCCGCCTGGGTGGTGGGCGATCTGGAAACTGCCGCTCTGGTGCCGTTGGCGATGGTCATCGGCCACGTTCTGGAAGAGCGCAGCTTACTGGGCTCGCGCGAAGCCATCGAGGCCTTGGGCAAGTTGACCAAGGTTGGCGCCCGCCGTCTCGACGCCAACGGCGTGATGAGCGAGATTGCCGCTGATCGCCTGATGATCGGTGACCGTATCGAGATCCGTCCCGGTGATCGCATCGCCGCCGATGGCTTGGTGCGCAGTGGTGTGTCGACCATCGACACCGCGCCAATCACCGGCGAATCGATGCCGGTGGAAGTCGCTCCCGGGGCAACCGTCGCCGCCGGCACCATCAACCTCGGCGGACGCATCGAAGTCGACGTCACCGCCACCGGCGGCGACACCACCCTCGGCCGCGTCGTGCAGTTGATGCGCACCGCCGAAGGCGCCAAACCGCCGGTGACCCGCCTGCTCGAACGTTATGCCGGCAGCTACCTCCTGTTGGTGCTGCTGGCGGCGGCCTGCGTGCTGTTCTACACCGGTCGCGTCGACGCCATGATGGCGGTGCTGGTCGCCAGTTGTCCGTGCGCCCTGGTGCTGGCAGCGCCGGCCACCGCCATCGCCTCGCTCGCCGTCGCTAGCCGGCACGGCATCCTCGTCAAAGGCACGGCCTTCCTCGAAGAGCTGGCCGATGTCGATACCGTCATTCTCGATAAGACCGGCACCGTCACCGTCGGCCAGCTGTCGCTGGTCGGCCTGGTGGCCGCGCCGGGGGTCGGCGACGATTACCTACACCGCTTAGCCGCCAGCCTGGGTGCAGCCAGCAGCCATCCAGTCAGCCGGGCGGTGGCTACGGGCGTGGCGGTCGATCAGCGTCTCAACCTGAGCGACATCAGCGAAATGGGCGGCCTGGGTGTCAAAGGCCTTCTCGATGGCCTGCCGGTGGCAATGGGCCGCGCTGCATTCCTGCGTGACCTCGCCAGCGTTCCCGAGATCCCTGCCCATGACGGGCCGGTAGTGGGCGTCGCCCAGGCCGGGCACTTCCAGGGTTGGCTGCTGCTGGCCGACGAGCCACGTGCCGAAGCCCGCAGCGCCCTCGAAGATCTGCGCAACCTCGGTCTCAAGCGGCAGATTTTGCTCACTGGTGATCGGCGCTCAGTAGCGCTGGCCATGGCCGCCCGGCTCGGCATCACCGAGGTCGAAGCCGAGGTCTTGCCGCAGCAGAAGCTCGCCCGCGTCTTGGCCGAAACCGCCGCCGGCCGCCGGCCGTTGGTGGTAGGCGACGGCATCAATGACGCGCTGGCTTTGAAGGCCGGCGCCGTCGGCGTGGCCATGGGTGCGCACGGCACCGATGTGGCGTTGGCTTCAAGCGATCTGGTGCTGATGAGCAGCAACCTGGCGCGGCTCGGCACCTGCATCCGCCTGTCACGGCGCTGTCGGCGCACCATCAACCTCAACGTCGCCATCGGCCTGGGCTGGACGGTGCTGATCATCGCTGCCGCCTCACTGGGCTTCATCACTCCCATCGGTGCCGCCATGCTGCACAACCTCGGCACCTTGGCAGTAATGGCCAATGCCGGCCGGCTGCTGAAGTTCGACGAGACTTGAGCCGCTAACTAAAAAGTGTGAGCTTGGCGTCAGATCACAGCAACAGACGCCGGGCGAGTTGTACAAAAGCAATCTGGCAGCCGTGCACGAGGCCGCCGTTGCTGGGCCCAAAAAGCTCTTCTGGGGTGACCGCCAGCACCGCAATGTCTTCGGCCGGATCAAGATCTTGTGCGCCTTGCTCGGCTTCGCAGTGAATAAGAAAACCGGTGGCCGACACCCGGCTACGGGCTGGCTCGGGGTATAATGTTCCCAGAGGAGTCGGCGGTGCTGCAGCGCGATAACCGGTTTCCTCGGTAAGCTCACGCATCGCGGCCACCAGCGGATCCTCGCCGGCATCGATATTGCCGGCCGGGAGTTCGCGACACACCCGACCCAGACCATGGCGGTATTGCTGGACCAAAACGATTCGCCCATCGGGAAGCACCGGCACCATGGTCACCCAATCGGCGGCCTCGACGACATACCACGGCTCGATTTCGGCACCGCTGCCGGTGCGGATGCGCTCAGCATGCAAGCGCAGCCAAGGGTCCGCGATCAAGGTCCGCCGCGAGAGGACCGTCCATGGCTGAGGTGAAGGCTTAGGAACAGGCATGTAGAAGTATGCGCTCTCTTACCCGGCACGGCAACGACGCAGCAGCAAATCGCGCCGGGCTGCCCGTGGCAGGTGTGGATGGAGAGGGTCAATTACTTCTAAGCCGCGTACAATACGTGGAGCGTCGGCAAGTTGCGGCTGCATGGCCTGCCAGACGCGTTGCGCATGCTGGGCATCAGGCAGCCGCACGCCAACCGCCATGCTCGCATCATCCTCCTCGGCAACTGGCAACGTGACGCGCCGCGAGCCCGCGATATCGACACCGGTCAGATAGGTGAATGCAGTTCCAGCGGCAACCGCGATCAGCGCATCGGCATGCGTCAGATAAGCAATCAATGGTGTCACATCCAACGGCCGACCCAACCACCCCAGTCCAGCGAACATACCCGGCGTAGCCCACAGCTGTTCAGCGACTGCCGCCGCATCCTCGGCAGTCGCCAAGCGCGCAGCCCAGCCCACATTGCCGTGCAGCACGGCCGGCAAACGTGGATCACGCCGCTGGCATAAGGCGGCGATGCACAGAGCCTCGGTCGAGGAATCAACAAGCGCCTGGTCCAGCTGAGCATCGCTGATCGACCACTCGGGTGCCACATGCCGCCACGTCCATTGACGCACCACTGGCGCCGGGTGATGAAGCCAGGTCATCCGTGGAGCCAGCTCACCGCAGATCACCCCCAAGATGTGATCGTGCATACCTGAGAACTGTCGCCAGGCGGGGCCGCCATGACGCAGAGCGACATTGATCAGCACCGTTGCACTCATCACATCGGCAGTAACCAGGAGCTGCCAAGCACGCCGGTGGTCCGCCGCCGCCGCCGATCCCACCCACGTGGCGACCACGGCCAGGTCGTGCTCATCGCTATATGCCGCCAATCGCACCCCATCATTCAAGGACAAGGCATCGATCTGCGCAGCAATGCGTTCATCCAAACGTGCGATGCTCGCATTGGTGGCGTCGGCAGCGACGTCTTCATCTTCACGGCGCCGCAGCAACGGGCCGAGGGTGTCCAGCAAAGGTTCGATAAAGGAAATGGGCATGGTGGCATCAATTAATAATAACCTGAGCACCGCTGACCCGCTGCGCACGACGTGCGCGGCTGATGATGTCGAGGCCGTCGATGACGATGCGGCCATCGGCGCGGATGCGGATGGTGCCGCCGCCACAGCGGATGGTCAGCGTTTTACCAGCCTCGATAGTGAGATCGTCGGGAATGCCTCCGAGGCGGCCGATGACCACAGCCGGCACGCTGTCCAGGTGCACCAGCACCCGATCACCGACGCGCAAGACGGGGATCCCCGAAAGGCATTCGGCAAGCGTGGGCTGGCCATCGGGCCGCACGATGCGCAACGGCGACCCCAGTTCGACCACCGTGCAGATGCCCACCGAGCGTTCGCTTGTAACCGTAATCGACATGGCTTTATCCCAGGCAATTCTTGTTATTGTGAAACAACGGGTCGCCCAGCCGGCAGACATTGCGGCCTTCAAATTTCACGTCGAATGAATACATCAGGAATTCACACGGACCTTTTATGCGATTGCTGATGATGCCGCCACCTGCGGTGCCAGCCTCATCGCCACTGGAAACCGCATAGGTCGCACCTTTGGTCATCGGCATCTTGCCATCGATGATGACGGTGGTCGGGCCACCGCTGGTGTCAGCGGCCTTACCCAGATTGGCATACGGCAGCGGCACCACCGCCAGTGCCACCGGTGTTTTGCATACGTCGGGAAACACCAGACTGATGCCGCCGCTGCCTCCATGGGCAATGCCCCGACCATTGGCGAAGGTAGTTTGGCTCATCCAAATACTTCCGCCGGATCGAAGAACTCTATGCCGGGGAATCCCGCCGACTTGATGTGCTGCACCAAGGCCGGGTGCAGCCATACGTTCATGGTGCTTTCGGCCAAGCGAAACATCAATGCGCCGCGGGCCTTGGCAGCATTGATGACCAGGGTGTCGAAGGCCACATCAATGACTGGGCCCCCGGGTAGGATGGTCGCCGTTGACTGCTCCATATCGGCGGCCGCAATCAGACCCACTACATTCACTGCATAAAAATCGGTAAAACGTTGTTTGGTCTGTGAGTCGATCATCACCGCTGGATAAACGTCTAAGTTGTCGACGCCGAAATCGACAATCGTGCGATAGAGTCGCTGACTGAGCACCAAACCAGAAATAGTGAACACATCGGGCAGCAACGGTCCCATCTCCGTGGCATAGGACTCCAATGGATCGATATCAATCTCCAACGGATCGGGCACCTCGGTGGTCGTTAGGCGCACGCCCTTGGCGAACTTTGCCGAACAGCGCTGCCACGGCCATCCACCCATGAAACGAGCTGGGAAATCGAGGTAATTCCATGCCATAGTCTGATACATGCTCAATGCCCTCCGGGATTATTTTTATTCATAAATGCGAGCGAAAAACGTGAAAGGAACATGGTCTTCTTCCAACTGCTGGTGGGGAAAGTCAGCAGACGCCGACAGCGTTGCGAGACACCGTCGAGACGGGCGACGAGCGTGATCAAAACCCGCGAGGCCGGATCCTGGTGGGCGGCAAGCGGACAGATCTGCTGTTGATGGTCGACTTTATCGGCGATCAGTTCGAGCGCCGCCAAGACCCGTTCAGAATACTGCGGATGAGCATCGTGGAACTGCGCCTGAACGGTGGCAATGGCGGCCTCGGCATAGGCTTCGTGAAAGGCAACACCCTGCGGCCCCCACGGGCGGATCGCGTAGTTTCCCGGCGTCCACATACCATTTTCGGCGCGATTGATGTCATAGCCTATATGGGTGACAGCGGTGCCTGGTTTGCCGAGGTAGTTCTGGCAATAAAGACGGCTGCGAGCCAAGGCGGCATTGCCTGGAATCAGATGATGCGCAGCGATCCCGACGGCATGCGCCCCTCGCTCGCTGGCCTTCGCCGGGCGAAAAGCCTGCGTAGCGGTTGCCACCATCCAATAGCCCTCCACCGGTAGCAGGTCACGTCCGATATGGTTGCCCACGGTGTGAGCATCGTTCTTGAAGGTCACCCATGTGAGTGGATTCAAATGCCCCTGGTCGTCTTCATTGGCCGTACACTCGAAGACATTGGTGCGCTTAGTCGGCTCGCTCTTATGACAAAAACAGCAGGTCGCTGAATCATGATCAGGATCCTCGAGCAGCATCGCCAACAGCACGGATTCATTTACCTCAGTCATGGGGCCGCCAATACGACTGCGCCGCGCTGACCGAAATCTGACGAGGCCAAGAGCAAGACCGGCAGACGCACCCACCCGCGTTGGTGACCAGCGATGGCTACGGCGAGCAAGGCGACTGCCGTGGCGGCTCCCAAATCGCCCCAAAATTCTGCCGGATGGCGCACCGTAACGTTTGCCGGCACCTGCGGCTGGCAACGCACCTGGGTCACGCCCAGCTCGCCGGCCCAGCAGCGCTCGCCGGTCATGCCCGACCACATTTCCGCAACTGGTGCAGCGTCACCCGCCAGCGCCATCTGTGCTGCCGTCGCCAACGCATCACCTTGCCAGTTGCCGTCATTGCCGAAATGACCGGCTTCAGCATGCGTGCCGATCCCGCTCACGCGCGCGAGGACGGAATAGGACATACGTTGTGCGACATCAGCCCGCGCCAACAAAACCGCACCGGCACCCATGCCTGGAACCAGGCCATCTGCTTGAGCCCCGGTCTTGATACGCTGCGCCTGCAGCAACGTGCCGAGGATGTATTGGTGAAGAAACGAGTCCGTACCCACCACCACGGCAAACGGTGCACCGCCGGTAAGGCTCTGCTGTGCCGCCCGCAGAGCCTCGATTGCTCCAGCCCGTCCGCGGTAATTCCCCCATACGGCAATCTTCCCCCCGACCTGAACGCTCAGCGAATTCGCCAGGCGATTAATGTCGAGGGCCACCTGCGTTTCATGCTCGGGCCAAGCGCACCACGTGGGCAGGGAATTCACGCCAATAAGCTCAACCAACGGCGCCATCGCTTCGTTTACCGCCATACCCGCTAGACGGATTATTTCAGCGGCGCGCGGTGGTAGGCCGG
>JAYVTR010000353.1:0-3216 GCA_043788625.1 Planctomycetota bacterium | reverse complement strand
CAGCAACCATACCCGACTCAGCCATTCGACGGCTTCCAGGTGTCGACCAGCGGCGGCTGGCGTACCTCCCCAGGCATAGACGCCATGGCCTCGCACCATGATCGCCGGCGCCCACGCATCATCGGCTTTGGCGACGGCCACGGCGGCAATGGCGCGGGCGGCGAGCTCGGCCATATCTTGGCTGTTGTCGATCACCGCTAAGCGCGTTGTACAGTCGTGCGTGACAGTACCGGTGAAGGCCTTCTGCATTTCGATACCGCGAAAAGCCACCATCGCTTCAGCGTCCAGACTCAAGGCCACCGCATGCACGGGGTGGCCATGCAACACAGCACCGCATCCGGTATGTTGATAGAGTGCGACGTGCAGCATGGTCTCGTCTGAGGGCTTGCGCCCATCACCAGCCGATGGCTTGCCATCGACGCCAACGCGGATGAATGATTCAGGTGTCAGTGCTGTTTTATCTACGCCTGAGGGACTCATGGCGATCTGCAAAGGCTCACGCTGCAGCAGCACGCTGCTGTTGCCGGCGGTGCAGGCCATGAATCCGAGATCGGCGATGCGTTTAGTTTCGTGGGCGAGGTGCAGCAGCAGATCGGTCATGAGCTCATCCGGCAAAAAGGCGTTGACGTCGGGAATTGTCAGCCGTCAAAAAAAAACGGAAGAACCCGGGGCAGGGCCCCGGGTTCTTCCGCTAGCACGACAACGTCAACAAGCTCAACGATAGAGATTGTAGAACGTCTTGAGGCCGAGGTAGGATGCTTCCTTGCCCAGCTCTTCTTCGATGCGGATCAACTGGTTGTACTTGGCGACGCGGTCGGTGCGCGAGGCCGAGCCGGTTTTGATCTGACCGCAATTGGTGGCCACGGCGATGTCGGCGATGGTGGTATCTTCGGTTTCGCCCGAGCGGTGCGAAAGGATGGCGGTGTAGCCAGCCTTTTGCGCCATCTGCACGGCATCGAAGGTTTCCGACAAGGTGCCGATCTGATTGACCTTGACCAGGATCGAGTTGCAGCAGCCCTTGGTGATGCCTTCGGCAAGGCGCTTGGGGTTGGTGACGAAGAAATCGTCGCCGACGATCTGCACCTTTTTACCGAGCACGTCGGTGAACTTCTTGTAGCCGGCCCAGTCATCCTGATCGAGTGCGTCTTCGATCGAGACGATGGGATACTTGTCGCACCAGCCACTGAACAACGAGATCATGTCGTCGGTGGAGAACAATTTGTCGGGGTTGGATTTCCAGAACTTGTAGCCCTTCTTGCCGCCCTCATCGAAGAGCTCGGAGCTGGCGCAGTCGAGAGCGATGGCGAAATCCTTGTCGCGGCCTGGCTGGTAGCCGGCTTTGACGATGGCTTCCATGATGAACTTCAGCGCTTCTTCGTTGTCGAGATTCGGCGCGAAACCACCTTCATCACCGACGGCAGTGTTGTGGCCGGCCTTCTTCAGCACGCCCTTGAGGGTGTGGAAGACTTCGGCGACCTGGCGGATGCCTTCCGAGAAGGACTTGGCGCCCACCGGCATGACCATGAACTCTTGAAAGTCGATCTTGTTGTCGGCGTGCTTGCCGCCGTTGATGATATTGGCCATCGGCACCGGCAGCTGCTTGGCGTTGGTGCCGCCGAGGTAGCGCCACAGCGACAAGCCGCGCGCGTCGGCGGCGGCCTTGGCCACGGCCATCGACACGCCGAGGATGGCGTTGGCGCCCAGCTTCGATTTGTTCTCGGTGCCATCGAGCTCGAGCATCAGCGAGTCGATCTGGCGCTGCTCGGTGGCATCGAGGCCGACCAATTCGGGGCCGATCTTGTCATTGACGTTGGCAACCGCCTGCAGCACGCCCTTGCCGAAGTACTTGGCCTTATCGCCATCACGCAGTTCGCAGGCTTCGTAGGCGCCGGTCGAGGCACCCGATGGTACCGCCGCGCGGCCAAATGAGCCGTCGTCGAGGACGACGTCGACTTCGACGGTGGGATTGCCACGCGAGTCGAGGATTTGGCGGGCTTTGATATCATCAATGAACATGTGGGCGCTCCGTTGCTGCGCGAGGTTATTGGTTGAGGGCGGGCATGCTGCTGACCTATGCACTGAAAACAACCGATCGACATCATACAGTCGAGAGTGCCGCCACGAGAAACTAGGACCCCCGCCGCCAATCGCCGGTGCCGGGCTGCGGTAGGCGGTGCACCCGCGCCAGACCACCGGTAGCGGTTTCGCGGTAGGGCGCGCCCAGGTCATGGCCGGTTTGCACCAGGGCTTCGACGACTTCATCGAAACTGATGCGGTGTCGGCCATCGCCGGCCAGCGCGTAATCGGCGCAATCGACCGCCCGCGTGGCGGCGAAGGCATTGCGCTCGATGCACGGCGCCTGCACCAGCCCCAAAATTGGGTCGCAGGTCAGGCCCAAATGATGTTCCAGGGCCATCTCAGCGGCATATTCGCACTGTTGCGGTGTCCCGCCCAACACCGCACACGCAGCGGCGGCGGCCATGGCACAGGCGGTACCAACCTCACCCTGGCAGCCGACTTCGGCTCCCGAGATCGAGCCGTTTTGTTTGACCAGATTGCCAACCAGGCCCGCCGTAGCCAAAGCCTCATAGATGCCAGCATCGGAGACGTGATGGGAATCCTGCAACCAGCACAGTACCGCTGGCAAAACGCCACAGGCACCGCAGGTAGGGGCGGTGACGACCTCGCCGCCGACGGCGTTTTCCTCCATGGCCGCCAAGGCATAGGCAGCCAACCACGTCCCACGCCGCTGGTCGACCCGCGCGCGGGCGGCAAACGCGGCAGCTTTACGTTGTAGACCCAAGCCCCCGGGCAATTCACCTTCGGTGATCAGCCCGCGCCCGACGCAGGTGCGCATAGCGCGCCAGATATCCGCGAGAAAGGCGTCGAAATCAGGACCTTCGCACTTACGCACCAGCTGCGACCACGGTGCCGCCTCGGTCGCGCACCACGCCAGCACCTCAGCCATGTTGCGTTGCACATACACCTGCGTCGGTGACGGTTCGCCGGGGGTCTGCAAAGCGCCGCCCCCGACACTGAACACCAGCCATTGGCCAAGCTCGACCAGATCGGCGTCGAATGCCCGCAATAAAAGGCCATTGGGATGAAACGGATGGACCTCTTCCGGACGCCAGATCAGACGCAGGGCGAGACCGGTGAAAGCCTGCTGCAACACGCGATCGGTGCCATGCCCCTTGCCGGTGGCCGCCAGGCTGC
>JAYVTR010000352.1:0-9426 GCA_043788625.1 Planctomycetota bacterium | reverse complement strand
GAGTGGCAGCTGCTGTGAGGGCATGCATACCAAAAATTTCTGGCAGGAATGTCAATCAATTTCTACCGGGAAATCATCACCTTAGCCGAACAGCATTGGCACACCACCTTATAAATAAATCCAAGTCCGATCTAACCGCGCGCATCGGCCACCTAGGATTCGTGGCGCCGAAAGCTGCCAACTTGAGCGGCGCAATTGAGCATGGCCAGAAAAGCAGGTCCTTCGATTATCGTGCCATTGCTCAGCTCGTCACTGTGAGCACCTCCGGCATTGATATTCACGCCAATCCAATCCGGGGGTAGCAAGTCATAGGCCACCCTTTCGAGATCTGTATCGACAGCCAACCTTTGTACCCACCCGAAATGACGCAGAGCCAATTATCTTTAATTAAAAATGACCAGAGTCGTGGAGCCCCTGCAAAGTGTCGCAGATGCGCGGCTGCCGCCGTCTTCAAAGCACGCACCCCAACCAAATGAATGGCTGGGGTGCGTGGTGATGGGGGCCGTCGATAAGCCGGGTCCTGTCGTGGACGACCATTTCTCTACGAGCTGGCGTTGCCACCAGCCCTCTAGCGCCCGATTCGCCGGTCTCGGGTGCGGGTCGCACCCGGCGCTTGCGCGCATCCCGGACATCTGGGCTTGCTCCCGGTGGGGTTTTCAATGCGGCTCACCTCGCGGCTCGCCCGGTGGGCTCTTACTCCACCATTTCACCCTTACCGCGATGACTTGCGTCATCGAGGCGGTATACTTTCTGTTGTACTATCCCTATCTTCCCATCACAGAAGACGGCTGCATTTGACAGCCACCGTACCTTGCGGAGCCCGGACTTTCCTCGCCTGTCACCGTCTTGCGACGACAACAGCCGCGGTCGTCTGACGGCGTTGGGAATAGCCTAAGGCGAATCATCGCTGACCAAGCGCTGTCTCGGCGCCGATGCCCTTCACCACATCAGATGATTTTCAGCCGCACAATTCCATCAACCGCGATTCGCAACGGCGGTATTTCTTGGCAAAGGCCGCCACGCAGTGTTCAGACGGGAACAATGCCGAGATGACGATGTCACTGCGCACGCGCAAGGCGACGCCGTAATCGTAGAGCTTGTCGATGAGGTGCACGAAGCGCAATGCCGCCAATTGATTCTCAAACGGCAACACGTCGGTCACCGTCAAACCTTTGAGCATCGCCGCCAAGCGGCGCAGATTGATCACCGGAATGTTGCTCAGCCACTGATCCAGCTGCTGCGCGGTCAAGGTCACGCACTCAGGGCCGTCCAATGGCTCGACCAAGGCATGCCAGTGCGCGAGATTGGCGCCGGGATGGGCATTTTTTTGCCGCCAATCGCTGCCGGGCACGTGGATGTTGGCGAATGATTCTTCGATGCGCGCCAGCTGGATGCGGAACAGATCAATGGCCATGCGCCCGTGGCCGAGTTCACCGGGTACCGTATTGCTAGTGGTGATGACGCGCGAGTGGCGCGCCATCAAGCCGCTCACCAGCAGATCCGCCAAACGGGTATTAGTCGGGTCATCCAACTCGAACTCGTCGATGCACACCAGGTCGGCGGTCAGCAAATCGATCGCCGCCTCACGCCCACGCACGATGAGCAGACTCATCGCCTCGGCGAATGACAGATAGCGGGTGCTGCCGGGCGCGGCATTGAAACTGGCCGCCAGTAAATGCGTCTTGCCGACGCCAAAGCCACCGTCGAGGTACATGCCCGGCTTGGATCTCCTGCTCAGCAGGCGCTTGAATAAGCCGCTGCGCTGCTGCGCGAAAGCCTGTACCCGGGCCACCGCCTCGGCTTGGCCGATGACCATCGGATCGATGCGGAAGCTGGAGAAATTCTTATCGCGGAAACGTGGCGGTGGCACCAGGTCGACGGCTCCGACGGGGGCTAAAATAGCTGCTGAAAAACGCGCGAGTGGCACCGCAGTATGCTCGTAAGCTTAAACCGAGACCGTATCCCAGCCCAGACGCGTCGCCGCTTCCGGACTACAGATCACCGCCTGGGTGCCACCCTCGGGATCGAGATGACGGGTGGCCACGGCGCGCACATCAGCAGCGGTGGTGCGCAGGATCGCCGCCCGATAGGCGTCGAGACGCGCCGGACCGGTGCCTTTCAGGTCGCCGCTGAAGCGCGAACGGCATTCGCCGGCCGGACTGCCCGGTGCATCCAGTGAGGCGAGCACGCCGAGGATGGCTTCCTTCATCATCTGTGCGTCGTTGGGACAGGTTCGCAGCCAGCGCAGGCCATCACGCATGTCGCTGTAGGTCGCTTCCAAACGTGGATCGCGGTAACTGGTCAGAACAAAGCTTGCCGAACCGCCCTGATAACTGGCGCTACCGCCATAAGCACCGCCCTGTTCACGCAGCTTTGAATGCAGCACCTGATGGGTCAGCAAGCGGCCGGTGATCGACAATGCCGCCGCATCCGCGTGGCCCAGCGGTGCCACTGGAAAAGCCAGAGCGCAGTAGTTGACGGCCGTCGCCGTGGTGAAAGCGGTCGGCTTGACCAGCTCACCAAGCGGCGCACTGAAATTGCTGCCGACCGTCGACAGCGGCCATGTCGCCCGCGCCGCGGCAATGATGTCGGCCTGTTCTGCAGCGTCGCCAATCAAGGCGGTGTGCGCCGGTAGCTCCGCCAGGCGGCGCACCAATGTCTGCAGTTCGCCGGCCAGCCCGACGATCGCCTGGGGATCAGCTTCGAGCTGGGCGGCGGTGGTTTTCAGCCACGCCAAACGGCCAAGTCCCCCGCTGCGGTGGCTAAGCCCAGCAGCCCCGGCAAAGCCACGCTGCGCGGCACGCGCCGCCAATTGGCTGCCGCCGCTGGTGACGCGGTCTTGCAAACGACTCAGACTTTGATCGATCAGTTCGGCGATGCGCTCATGCTCGTCAAAACGGCTGCGCGCAAATACGTCGCGCAGCAGCGGCATGAATTCAGCGTGACGCGTCGCCAGGCCTTTGACCTCGGCAAACAACCAGCCGCGCGCCCGACCGGCATCATCGGGGTCCGCCGACACATCCGTCCATGCCCACACACCACCGCTGACCGCGGTGAGGTAGGCGGCGAAATCGCCATAGGTGCGGTCGCCGACTCCGGTACCGGCCAGACACTGGGTGGCCAGCGGCAACAGGTCGAATTCGCGTGCGCTCAGTTCGGGCAGGGGCAATGCCGCCATGAGGTGCAGCACGCCATTGGTGCCAGCCTTGAACACCGTCGTCGGGCCCGCTAGTGAATCATTGATACAGGTCCCACTGACCCAACGCCGCTGCAAGGGCACGTCGGTCAATTCCAGATCGGGCAAGATGGTCGAATCGTCCTTGGTTGCTTGGCGCTGCGCCAAGTCAGTGGCGGCGCCGTGCAAAGCAGCGATCTGCGCTGGCGGCATGGCGCTAATAGCGGCGGCGGTCTGCGCGTCCTCCTGCTGTTGGCGGCGGGCATGCCAGCCGTGATCTGGAATCGCCCGCGCCCATAGTCGATGCGGGTTTTGCAAAAATCGTTGCGTCAGTTCACCGGCCAACCAGCCCGGCTGGCGAGCGTGCTCCGCCAAGCGGGCGATGGCCGGATTTTGATCCAGGAAAGCCAATGGTTCGGTGCCGAGGTTCCATGGCGTCAGCAGGCGGAAACACAATTCCAGGCCATACGGATAATGGTCGCCATGGATCTCGCGGCGGCTCAACTCGACCTGATGCAGGGCGGCGTCGAGATCAGCGGCAGGCAGGCCATCTTTGATGATGCGCGTCAGCACGGTCTCAGCCAGCACCGGCAGCTTGGCATAATCCGCAGGGGCAATGCCGTCGAGTTCGATAGCGAACTGGCCATTGCGGTAGTTGGCGCTGTAGCCGCTGGAGCCGACACTGCGGCCGAGTCCCGAACTTTCCAAAGCCTGGCGCAATGGCGCACCGGCGTGCCCGAGCAGCAGGCGTTCGATCAGCTCACCAGTGAGGACTTCATCGAGGTCGGCGGCGTCGCCCCATACCCACGTCACGCCGGTGGTCGCGACATCGAGTTCATCCTGACCTTCGGCCCATGGCACCGTCACGTCGCAGGTCTGGGCGGTGGTCAGCGGTGCCTGCACCGTCGGCGGCGGCAAGGTCACGCCCGGTTCACCCAGATAGGGCTGCAGAGCGCGATGGATCTCGGCCGGATCGCCATCGCCATAGGTTAAGACCACGGCGTTTGCCGGGCGATAGCATTTTTGGTGAAAGGCCACCAGGTCGGCATGGGTCAGACGCGGAATCTCGGCCGGGTCGCCGCCGGAATTATGAGCATAGATGGTGTCGGGCAGCAATGCCGCTGCCGCCGCCGCCTCAAGCTGGGCGTCGCTGGAATCCATGGCCCCCTTCATTTCATTGAAGACCACGCCTTGCCGCTCCCAACCGCCGCTGCTCTTATCCGTTGAGGCAGCCGGCACCGGGCTCAAACGATGGCCCTCCTGTGCGAAGTCGAGTGGGTCCAGACGTGGAGCGAAAACGGCATCGAGGTACACGTCGAGGAGGTTGCGCCAATCTTTGGCCACCTGCGTTGCAAATGGATATGCCGTGAGGTCGGGAAACGTCATCGCGTTCATGAAGGTCTGCAACGAACGTCGTAGCATGTTGAAGAACGGGTCACGCACCGGATATTTACGCGAACCGCACAACGTCGTGTGTTCGAGAATATGCGGCAGTCCCGTCGAATCGGCGGGTGGCGTGCGGAACGCGATGGTGAAGGCACGATGCTCATCGGCGCACGCCAGGTGGTAATGCACCATGCCGCAGGGATGTTGCCAGGTCTCGAGCGTGACGCCCAGGCTGGCAACGGGATGAGCTGAGATACGGGCAAAAGGCATGGGGCACTAGTCTCACGCCCCACCTCAAATTGCCACCCTGCGGCGAACGGCATCCCGCTGACCAACGGACCTGAACCCGCACGGCACCCGACCGCAAGCCCGACCATTGTCAGGCGTTGCGATGGCGGCCCGGCACGGGTACGCTCTCTCTCGCCCATGTCAGGCCCCAGCGATTCTTCAACGACACCTGTCGTAATAGCCGATCGTTACCAACTCCAAATGGAGATAGGTCGCGGCACCACTGGCCGGGTGTGGCAGGCCCTCGATCTGCATCTCGATCGTCCGGTGGCGATCAAGATTCTCGATAAGCGCTATCTCAGCGACAAGCACATGGTGGCACGTTTCGATCATGAGGTCGGCTACACCGCCAAGCTGCAACATCCGGGCATCGTCAGTGTTTTCGAATCGGCTCTGGGGCCCGACGAATGCCCGTGCTATGTGATGACCTTGGCACGTGGCAAGACCCTCGATGACCACCTCGATCGTCTGCGCGCCAGCAACGACCATTGGCGCGAGATGTCGCTGATCGAGCGCCTGACCCTGTTTTTGAAAATCCTCGAGGTGATGGCCTATGCCCACAGCCAAGGCATCGTCCACCGCGATGTGAAGCCGGCCAACATCGTCATCGGGACCTTCGGCGAGGTGTGGATTCTCGACTGGGGCCTGGCGCGCAATGTGCGCGATGAGCCGCCGAAAATGGCCGACATCCATGGCGAGGGCATCGACGTCGATGACGACGAGAACCTCGCTGCTGATGATCTGCAAGCGCCTGGCATCTTACCTACCCCGCACACCGCCCTGGAACTGGCCGGCCCGGGCATCGAAGCCGCGACGGTGATCATGGCCGGTGCCATGACGGCGCAGGTGTCTCCCCGGCGCCCCCACTCAGAGACCCACCGCAGCACCGCTGATTTGGCGCCGATCACCATCGTCAGCACAGTTGATGACCCGCTTAACAATCTCGGCACCAATGACCACGATGGCTTGTCCCCGACGGTCGAAACGCCCTCGGGTTCAGGGCGCATGCCTTCAACCGCGACCCACCATCAACAGCCGACTACCGACCTGCGTCTGACGCCCAGCAACCAGCAACCCAACACCGACGCCTCCACCCGCCATCAACGTCAATTAGCTGGCGAAACCAAGCTCACCGACGCCATCTCGCGGACGCCGACGACCGGCTCGCACGAGCGGGCGCACACCCAGACTTCGCAACGCCTGCGCCCTCAATCGGGACGCTTTGCCCAGCAGCAGCGCAGCGACCGCTTACGCGCCGTCGAGGCTCGTACCCATAGCCAGCGCATCGCTCGATCGACGCAACATGGACAGGTGCTGGGCTCACCGGCGTACATGTCGCCTGAGCAGGCACGCGGCGGCGCCGCCGACGCCGATCAGCGCACCGACATCTACTCGCTGGGATCGATCCTGGTTGAAATGCTGTCACTGCACACGCCGGTAGAAGCGGTCAGTGGAGATTCGCTGGTGTCGCTGCTCAGTCGGGTGCGTGACGGCAAGCGCAAGCGCCTGGTCGATCACTGGCCTGACGCGCCCAAAGCGCTGTCGGTGATCAGCGAATGGGCTTTGGCTTTCCAAGCGCAAGACCGCTATCCATCGTGCGAGATCTTCGCCCAGGAACTGCGTACCTTGTTATCGCAGCTGTCGGCTTCGTTTTCGGAACTCGAACGTCAGCGCCTCGCTAAAGAACGCGAAGCCGCCTGGCTGCCGGTGGGCATGTGGGATTTTGGTGCCAGCCGCGACCAGGGCCCGTTCATGCCGTCGTTGGCATTCAATGCCGAACAGGTCGGACAGGTGCACCATCCCGAGCTTGGCGGCCTGCTGCTGGGCGGCTATGGCGTGCAGTGCTATCCACTGTCGCTACGTCCCGGCGAAGACGTGCGTATTACTTTGCAGCTCGACCTGCTGCGCGGCGGCGAGCTGTGGATCTGCCTGCGCGGTGCGCCACCTCGGCCGTGCTACCAGATCCGCATCGGCGCGCATGGCGGTCGCTGGCTCACCGTCTGCCGTGCTGACGGTACCGATCTGCAGACACCGGTGCTGCTGACCATGCGCCCCCTGCGCTCGGGCATCGCTACCACGCACCAGCTGCAGGATCGCTTGAGCCTGCGTCTCACCGTCGAGGCGGTTGGCGCCCGTCTGACCCTGACCCTCGACAACCACGAGCCACTCGAAGTCCATGATGTCAGTCCCCTGGCGGTTGACGCCGACCCCAGCAAAACGCAATTGGCCCTGGCCACCTCGGGCAGCCAGGCGCTGATCCGCACCTTGATGGTCCAGCGTCGACGCAGCCCGCTGATGGTGCCGATCCTTACCGTCGGAAATGAACTGCTGCGCCAGGGGCTGCACGATCAGGCCATCGCTTTCTATCGCAGCTTCCTTGAAAATCATGGCGAGGCCGCCGATAGCATCGAAGGCCGCTTCATGCTGTGCATGGCGTTGGTGACCTGCGCCCGCAACAGCGAAGCCGAAAGCGAGATCCGCGAATTTCTCAGCGATCATCTGGATCACCGTCTGGCCCAGGATGCGATTTTTCAGCTCGCCTGTCTGCGTCTGCGTAATCCGCAGGGTGGCATCCGCAAAGCGGTACAGGAAATCTTGTCTTATCAGGAATCGGGCGATGTGGTGCGTACGCGCTTCTGCCTATGGATGATTCCGCACTTGATGAATGGCGTCTTGCAGGGCGGCCTCACCGACGATCTAGAATTCGATCTGCGGCTGATCAAGAGCATGCTGAAAGGGTCGAACGAAGAGGCGACCATCATCTCGACCCTCAGCCAGGTCATCTCGAGTTCGCTGCGTCTGCACCTCAATCGCATCGTCGACAGCGATGATGCCAACAGCATCGCCGATCAGCGCGACCGTATCATCCGGGTGACGCAGCTAGGCTTCAAACTGTCCTTCCGTGAACAACGCCTGCTGCCTGATTACGAGGAACTGGCGCACCACCTGATCAAGATCGATGATCCCTCGGAAACCGTCCTCTGCCTTGGCCGTGGCGAAGACAATCCCAGCGCTTTGTGCGACTACGTGCGTGGCACGCTGACCTTGATGCACCTCGGCTGCGGCGTCCAGCTATTGAACGCCCTCGTCGACACCCCCGGTGACGATCTGACGCCGGTTGAACACTTGCTGCGCACCTGCCTTAATCGTGCCTTTGGCGAAATCGACGAAGCAGATGCCGACCTCGAATGGTGCTTTCGCTTGACCGATATCCTTGAGACCGAACGCACGAGCCTGGTGATTCTGTTCTGTGCCCGCCTCGGTTGCTTTGGGCTGGGCTACCTGCCATGGGAATTGGTCGAAGACGGCCTGCGCACCATCATCGGCAATGTGGTGGCCATGCCGCTGATCGCCGTCAGTGCCTACCTCGCCGAGAGCCTCGGCCATCCGCTGATCGCCGAGCGCATGTACCGGATACTTCTCGAACCGGGCACCGGTTTCCGCCTTGTCGGCAGCCAAGGTCTTGAGCGTATCGCCAACAACGTGACGCCGCAAAAGAGCTGAATTGTTGTGTGTGTCGCTGTTGTGTGCGGCAATTAATAGGGCCGTGTCGGAAGAATTACCACCGCCTGACATGATGTCTGTCATCCTCGGTCGACTATTTCCGATACGCTCTTAGAACACGGCCATGCCACGCAGCGCCACAAAAGCTTCATCCACGCAGGCGGTCACCGCCGGTCGCAGCCAGTTGCCGCAGGCCACCCTGGGCACCCGCCGCAGCACCCCATTCGTCTATACCCCGAGCCTGCTCGAGGCCGTCGCTATCGAGAAGCGCGCCGCCGGTGACTCGCCGATGTGGGTGACCAACAACTGCCTGCGCTTCACCAGCCTGTGCCCGGTGACGGGTCAACCCGACTGGGCTGAACTTTGCCTCAGCTATGTGCCAGAGAAGTACTTGGTTGAAAGTAAAAGCCTTAAGGAATACCTCGGTTCGTTCCGCAATCACGGCGACTTCCACGAAGATTGCATTCGTATTATTTGTAATGATCTGGCAGCGTTGATGAAGCCACGCTACCTCGAGGTAATGGGGCATTTCGATTCGCGTGGCTCGATTGCGATTTGGCCCTATGTCCAGTTCGCACGCCCTACTGACAGCTGGGCCAAGAAGTTAAGTGAACAGCGCTTTGCTGCTTATCGACCCGGCGGCTATGGGCCTCAGGGGTATGGGCGTTCAATCTAATCGACTCGGACTAGCGTCAGGTGATTCTTGATGTAATCTTAAGGACGATGTCTGACGTACGACCATTTGCCGCGACGACATGGCAAGGCAATGCCGCGCTGGTGGTCGGTCCCTACCGCGTGTTCGAAGTGTTGGGCAGTGGCGGCAATGGATTGGTGTACCGCGCTCAGCACAGCGTCAGCAACCTCGAAGTAGCGCTCAAGATCCTTTCGCCAACCATTGCCGCTGATTCCACCTGGCGGGCGCGCTTCATTCGCGAAGCCCGCCAACTGGCGCAGCTCAAACACCCACAGGTGGTGGGCTGCAGCGACCTGGGCGAAGCCGATGGGACCCTGTACATGGCCCAAGAGTTGATGCGCGGCGGCGACGCCGAAGCTCTCTCGCGCAGCCAGGGCGG
>JAYVTR010000351.1:0-17074 GCA_043788625.1 Planctomycetota bacterium | reverse complement strand
ACCACTACCCGTCCCGAGTGGACGTCGGCGGCGGTCACCAGGCGTTTGACGTCGGTGATCTTTTCATCGTGCAAGCTGACGCCGCCGCCTTCGATCAGGCGCCGCGCCTCGCCGTTGGAAGCCGCCAGTTTGGCGCGCACCAGCAAGGCGATCAGGCCGATGCCGGCGGTGATTTCTGCGACCGGTAAATCGCTGTGCGGGATCTGGTCGCCGGTGACGTCATGCGCCGAGCTGAACGCCTTGCGGGCGCTGTCGCGGGCTTCATCGGCGGCGTTTTGGCCGTGGATGAGGCGGGTGACTTCATAGGCCAATACTTCCTTGGCGTGGTTGAGTTCAGCGCCGCCGCTGACGGTGAGGGCGTTGACCTCGCTCATCGGCAAGACCGTAAAAAATCCCAGGAATTTCTTGACGTCGGCGTCGGAAACGTTGCGCCAGAACTGGAAGAACTCGAACACCGGCGTGCGCTCGGCCGACAGCCAGATGTTGCCCTTTTCCGACTTGCCAAACTTGCCGCCATCGGACTTGGTGACCAAGGGAAAGGTCAGGCCGGCGAGGTCGAGGTCGTCTTTGCGCCGCCCTAATTCTATGCCCTGGATGATGTTGCCCCATTGGTCTTGGCCGCCGAGCTGGATGGTGCATTTTTCGGCCTTGGCGAGGTGCCAGAAATCATAGCCCTGCATGACCATGTAGTTGAATTCGAGGAAGGTGATGCCGTTCTCCATCCGTCCTTTGACCGAGTCCATGCTGAGCATGCGGTTGATGCTGAAATGCGGGCCGACCGCTCGCAGCAGGTCGATCCACGTCAGGTTCGCCAACCAATCGGCATTGTTGACCAGCTTGGCGTCGGTGGCGTCGTCGCCAAAGCGCACCACGCGGCCGATCTGAGCGGCGATGCACCGCGCATTATGCGCGATGTCTTCAAGGCTCAGCATCTTGCGCGCCTCGGTCTTGCCCGAGGGGTCGCCGATCAGGCCGGTGGCGCCGCCGACCAGCACCAACGGCTTGTGGCCGCACTGTTGCAGCCAACGCAGGCCCATAATCGGCACCAGGCTGCCGACATGCAGGCTATCGGCGGTAGGGTCGAAGCCGCAATAGGCGACGATCGACTGCTCAAAACGCTTGGCGATGGCGACATCGGTGGTTTGGGCAATGAAGCCGCGCTCGGCCAAGACATCATAGAGGTTCATGGGCGGCAAACGGTAGTAGTGGCTTCGCCAGGGCAACGGCTCATCTCGCTTCATTGGCCCGATTGCGTTGGTATCACCCGTCCCCGCGATGATCTCCCAGCTCCGTATGCTTGCCGCCCGCGCCATGGCCGCTGATCAGCGTTGGGCCGAAGGCCGCTTTGCCGCGGTCGAGGCGCGCTTGGCGCGCAGCCAGCCATCCGATCGCATTCTCAGCGAGATCAGCGAGCGTTTAACGGCCAGCGTCGTCGAGGCCGAACGGCGCCTGGCCTTGCCACTGACCATCGCCTATCCAGAGCATCTGCCGGTTAGCCAGCGCCGCGCAGAAATCATTGCCGCCTTGCACGCCCATCCGGTGCTGGTGCTGACGGGCGAGACGGGTTCGGGCAAGACAACTCAGTTGCCGAAGATGTTGCTCGATGCCGGCTATGGCCGGCGCGGCCTGATCGCCTTGACCCAGCCGCGGCGCTTGGCGGCGGTGGCGATGGCGGCGCGTATCCGTGAAGAGTGTTCGGCCGGCAGCGGTCTGATCGAACACTCGGTGCGTTTCGATGACCACGCCGGCCCTGACACGCTGATCCGCGTCATGACCGACGGCCTGCTGTTGGCCGAGGCTTCTAAAGACCGCGACTTGTCGCGCTATGACGCAATCATCATTGATGAGGCCCACGAACGCAGCCTCAATATCGATCTGCTGCTCGGCCTGGTGCACCTCTTACGCCGGCGGCGCCCAGAGCTGTGCGTGGTGATCGCCTCGGCCTCCATCGAGGCCGACCGCTTTGCGCGCTATTTCACCGCTCCGACCATTGCCGTCGAAGGCCGCCTATACCCGGTCGAGATTCGTTATGCGCCACCGGCTGACGGTGACGAGATCGGCTATCAACAGGCGGCCATCGCCACCATCCGCGCCCTGGTCGATGCCGGCGAAGAGGGCGACATTCTTGCCTTTCTGCCGACTGAGCGCGACATCATCGAAGCCCAACGCAAGCTGCACGACCTGCCGGGCACCGCCATCCTGCCGCTGTTTTCACGCCTGACCCCGGCCGAACAGCAGCGCGTCTTCCAGCCGCCCGCCGGACGCTTGGTACGCAAGGTGGTGTTGTCGACCAACATCGCCGAGACCTCGTTGACCATTCCCGGTATCCGCTTCGTCGTCGATGCCGGTCTGGCGCGCTTCAAACGCTATCAGGCGTCATCGCGTACGGAGCGTCTGCCGATCGAGGCCATCAGCCAGGCCAGTGCGACGCAGCGTGCCGGGCGTGCCGGGCGCGTCTCGGCGGGCGTGTGCATCCGCCTCTACAGCGAAGAAGATTTGCAGGCGCGTGACGCCTATACCGCCCCGGAAATCTTGCGCTCAAACCTCGCCGGAGTGATGCTGACATGCCTGGGGATGGACCTTGGCGATCCGCAGGCTTTTCCGTGGTTGGATGCACCGGCGACCAGTGCCTGGGATCAGGCGCGCCTGCTGTTGGATGAACTGGGAGCGCTTACCGCCAGCGACACAGAGAGTCAGATACGTACACCACAGTTGTCGCCTTTGGGCCGTACCCTGGCAACGATTCCCGCGGATCCGCAAGTCGGCCGCATCCTGGTGGCCGGTCTGACCGAAGGTTGTCTGCATGAGGCGTGCACCATCGCCGCTTTCTTGTCAGTGCAGGATCCACGCGTGCGCCCGCTCGGCCAGGAAGCCAAGGCCGACGCCGCGCAGAAAACATTGCAGCATACCGCCGGTGATCTGGCGACGCTGTTGAATCTGTGGGATACCTGGATGGCCGCCGGCAGCACCTCGGCCAAGGGGCGGATGTGCGAACAGCTGTACCTCGGCTTTCGGCGCATGCGCGAGTGGGCCGACGTCCGCCATCAGTTGTGGGCGGCGTTGCGTGGCATTCGCGGTTTCCAGCTACCACCGCATGGTGCGGCACCGGGTGAATGGTCGCTGGAACGCGTCCATCGCGCGGTGTTGGCAGGCATGCTGGGCAATGTACTGATGTACGACCCAGAGCAGCGCTGCTATCGTGGCGCGGGCGAACGGCAGCTGCACCTGCATCCGGGCTCGGCCCTGCGCGGCGGCAAGGCCGAGGACAGCAAGAAGGCACCACCCATGCCGCCGTGGTTGGTGGCCTGCGAAGTGGTCGAAACCACGCGCTTGTTCGCGCGCCTGGCGGCGCCGATCGATCCGCTGTGGATCATCGACCTTGCCGGTGATCGCGTCAAACGCCGCCATCGCGATCCGCAGTGGCACCCCGGTCGCAAGCAGGTGGTGTGCATCGAGACCATCACCTGGAAGGGCCTACCGATCCGCGATGGCCGCCTGGTGCCCTATGAGCGCATCGATGCCACCGCCGCTCATCGCGTGTTCATCAGCCAGGCGCTGGTCGATGACGACGGCATCCATGAACTGCCGGTAATCGTGCGCAACCGCCAGGTGCTGACCCTGGCCATCGGCCTGCGTCACCGCTTGCGCGATCCGACCCTCGACGCGGTGCCCGAGCACCTCGCTGCGTGGTATGCCGAACGTTTGCAGGGGGTCACTATTTCGACGTTGGATGCGCTGCGCGGTTGGCTGAAAGCCCACGGCGAAGGCGCCCTGACTCTGTCATTGGCAGACCTGACCTCGTCGGCGGTGGCGGCCAAGGCCGAGGCCGGCGCACCGGACACGGTGCTGATGGGTGGCCAGCATTTTCCACTGCACTACCGCTTCATCCCCGGCGATGCTGCTGATGGCGTGACGCTCGAACTCAGCGAAGCGCAGATCCCGTTGATCGATCTCCTGCGCCTTGACTGGCTGGTGCCGGCGTGGTGGCCGGAGCTGATCGAGGCCTATGTCGCACAGCTGCCGAAAGACGCGCGCCGGGCGCTGATCCCGCTGGCGGAGAACATTCCCAAATTGGTCGCCGGCGTTGCCGCATTCGCTCCGCACCGTCCGTTTGCTGCGGCCCTCACCGAGGTGCTGCGGACGCAATTCAATGTGCGTTTTGCGGCCTTGGATGCCAACGGCCTGCCGCCTTATTTGCGTCCACGCTTCGTCATCCGCGGGCCCGACAAGGCGGTGGTCTATGAAGGCCGCGATCCGCTCTTCCTTGCCGCACAGGCCGGTGGCACCGATCGCCTGCGTCTGCTGAAAGCCGAATGGGAGACCGAGCCGGCAGCAGCATGGCCGGGGGACATCCCCGGTAATGGCGGTCAGGTCGGCAACATGGGCGTCGGCGGCTGGGTGGCCCTTGGCCGCGCCCGCTCGGCCGATGGCGCCATCGCTTTCCGTCGCACCGTCTATGGCAGCCGCGAAGCCGCCATCGCCTGGCACGCGGATGGCATCGATGCCGGCCTTGAAGCGGTGCATGGCGAAGCCCTGGCCAAGATCGCATTGACGCCAACGGCGGTGACCCTTGCGGCCCGCTGGGAAAAATTATTCACTAGTCGCGTCGGGGCTTTCCGCCGCCACGCAGCGGTGGCGGCAATGTTGGAAGTCGAACGCAGTGCCATCCGCACCGCCGAGGAATGGCAGGACCTGGTCAAGCGCAGCGGGGCGCTGCTGGTGACGGTTGGCAATGAGCTGCAGACCCTGCCCGAGCGTATCGCCACCCAGGCCGAGTCGCTGGCCCAGCGCCGCCGCCAAGGCACCAAGACCCTCGTCGCAGCCCAGGCCTCACTGAGCGTAGCATTGGTGGTTGATCGTCTGTTGGCTCCCGGTTTCGCCACGCGCTTGCCGTGGTCAGCGCTGCGCCGCCTAGACATGCTATTGGCGGCGCAGGCCAAACGGATGGAAGGCTCGACGCGCCCCGATGCGCGCATCAGCGACCGTATCCAAGGGCTCTTTACCGCCTGGGACGACGCCCTCGGCAGCGATGCCCCGCGCCTGTTGCAGGCCCTCGGCCTGACGCGCACGGTGCGCGGGCTATGTGGCTGCTTGCATGAATGCGTGGCGGCCTTGGTCGAGGGCCACGCCGCGCAGGCGGCGGAAATGCGCTTGCGCCTCGGCCTTGAGGAGCTCGCCCGGCAACTGGGCGGTGCCCGTGATCGCATTGCAGAAACCCGTCAGGAGCTGATCGAGGCCAGCCGCCTGACACCACGCATCGCCGTTGCCGAACGACGCCAGCGTTTGACCACTGAGCTGGCGACGGCGGTGAAGGAATTCCCAGATTTAGGTCTGAGTAGCGATCTGACTGGCCAGCATGCTCAGGCGCGGGCGCTGATTGCCCGCGTACGCGCCTCGTTGTGATGAGTTTCGTTGTGATATGCCGCAGGGTACGCAGGATGCCGACGTGCTTACCCTGATCATCACTACCTTCCTGTTGGGCACGTTCATCGGCTCATTTCTGAACGTCTGCGTGCATCGTCTGCCGCGCAATGAGAGCGTGGTGCAGCCACCGAGCCGCTGCTATGCCTGCGGCACGCATCTGTCGTGGTATGACAATCTACCGATTATCGGCTGGTTGATGTTATGGGGACGCTGCCGTGCCTGCGGCACCAGCTTCAGCAGTCGTTACCTGATTGCAGAAATCGCGGTCGGGGTTCTGACTTCCGCCACGGCGGTGTGGTTGCAGTCGACCGACCTGGTGTGGCATCATTTTGGGTATGTGTCCGAAACGATCGCTTTCGGCGTCGCTTTTGGCGCGTTGCTGGTGTTGGTGTGGAATCTGTACGTCTCATCCGTGATCGATTTTGACCACTACATCATTCCCGATGAATTGACCAAAGGTTTTCAATTGATCGCCCCGTTTTTGGCGGTGTTGGCCGGTACCGGCCTGGGGATAGAATCGCCCTTGCCGGAATCGTGGGTCATTTCAATCGATGCTTTTGGAGTGGTGACGCAGACGCCCATGCATTTGTTGAAGTGGATGGGCGGCATCGGTGGCGTGGGGCTGTTGCTGTTGGCGATCTCAGTACCAGTGGCGCGGGTCATCTATTCGGCCTTCACCAAGGAAGCTCCGTGGACGGAAGACGATCATCGCGGATTCCGCACCGGCGTGTGGTGGTTTATGGCCTGTACCAGCGTGCATCTGGTGGCGTTGGCGGCCTTGCTGTTGATCCAGCCCGGCTGGTGGCTGCTGGCATCACTGCTGTTGGCGCAGGCCATTCTTGGCAGCATGGCTGGTTGGTTCAGCCTCTACCTGGTCGGTTTTTTTGGCACCATCGCTTTCCGTAAGAACGCCATGGGCTTCGGCGATGTGAAATTCTTGGCACCGATCGGCGCATTTCTTGGACCGGTTGGGGTTTTGTACGCTTTTTTCGCTGCGGCAATCATCGGCACCATCATCGGTATACCGATGTTGATCCTGCGTAGTACCCGTGTCGTACCATTTGGACCCTATCTGGCGGTGGGCGCCCTGCTGGCCCTGGTGCTCGGCGGGTGGCTGCATCGGCTGTTGTTTGCCGGGCTTATTTAGTCTGCCTTCAGATAGGTGCGTTTCGGCCTCGACAGGCGGACTTTTTCCATACCGTAGGCCCCTTACTTCCGACGCCGGCACCCGCCAGCGCCCGGTTGGTCTGTTTTTTTCCGTCTTTTTCTGTCTCTCCCTGTTTTCCCGGAGCCCAATCGTGGTCGATGCTGTTGCTGCCAACATCCAAGCTCTGGCACAAAATAAGGCCAAAGTCCTGATCGAGGCGCTGCCGTATCTCAAACGTTTCCATCATCAGTTCATGGTGGTGAAAGTCGGTGGCGAGGCAGTTGAGCAGCCTGAAGTCCTCGATCGCCTGCTAACCGATCTGGTCTTCCTCGAACAGGTGGGAGTCAGTCCGATCCTGGTGCATGGCGGTGGCAAATCGATCAGCCGCGCCATGGAGCAGGCCGGCTTGGTGCCGAATTTCCATAATGGCAGGCGCATCACCGATGGGCCGACCATGGAGATCGTCAGCCGGGAAGTCGAAAAGCTCAACAGCCTGATCGTCAACCGCGTCTTCGAGCTTGGTGGAGCCGCCATCGGCATGTGCCCACCGCGGCACAACCTGGTACATGGGATGGTGATGGATCCGGCCTTGGGCCTCGTCGGCCAGCCCACGCAGGTCGATCGCGAACGCTTGGCGCGTTATGCCACGCGAGGTCTGATCCCCATCGTGCCGCCGTTGTCGGTTGATGCCCAGGGGCGCGCGATGAATACCAATGCCGATGATATCGCCTTGGCGGTAGCGACGGCGATCGGTGCGGCCAAGCTGATGTTCTGCTCATCGGTGCCGGGGGTCATGACCGATCCGAAAGATCCATCGACGTTGTTCTCGTCGCTGAATGTCAGCAAGGTGCGGCAGCTGGTCGCCGATGGCATCATCAAGGGCGGCATGATCCCCAAGGTCGAGAGCTGCATCGGTGCGCTGCAATCAGGCGTGGCCAAGATTCATATTGTCGCTGCTGATCAGCCGCATGCGCTGCTGCTCGAAATTTTCACTTCCGAAGGCATCGGCACGGAACTCACCCTGGATTAAAAGAATGGACTGCGCCCAGGCGCGGTGGAATAGCGGATATGTTCAAGCACTTTTTGTCGCTCAATACCTTCTCGCCACGCGAGTTCTTTGAACTTTTGTCAGTGGCCTTGTACCTCAAGCGCCGCCGGGCGCAGGGCATCACCGAACATGCTCTGGCGGGCAAGACCCTGGCCATGGTGTTCGAGAAGCCGTCGTTGCGTACACGTCTGTCCTTTGAACAGGCGATGAGCGAACTCGGTGGACGTTCGCTATATATCCGCGGCGAAGAGATCGGCCTGGGTAAACGCGAACCGATCCAGGATGTGGCCCGCGTATTGTCGCGCTATGTGCAAGGCATCATGGCGCGCGTGTACAAACACGAGTCGATTGCCGGCTTGGCGCAATTCGGCAGCGTGCCGGTGGTCAATGGCCTGTGCGATCGTTTCCATCCGTGTCAGGCGCTGGGCGATCTGCTGACCATCCGTGAGCACGTCGGTACGACCAGCGGGCTGAAGATCGTCTTCGTCGGTGACGGCAACAACGTCGCCCGCAGCCTCGCCAACGCCACCGTCCTCGGCGGTTCGGAATTCGTCCTCGCATGCCCCGCCGGTTATGGCTGGTCTGAAGCCGATCGCTTGAAGTTTGCCGGCCAGCCGGTGAGCGAAGTCGCCGACGTGCAGCAGGCCGTGGCCGGTGCGCACGTGCTGTACACCGACGTGTGGACGAGCATGGGCCAAGAGGCCGAACAAGCCAAGCGGGTGCGTGATTTCCAGGGTTACCAGATCAATGCTGCATTGATTAGCCAAGCCCGTCCTGAGGCGCGCATTATGCACTGCCTGCCAGCGCATCGCGACGAAGAGATCACCAACGAGGCGGTCGAACACCCGCGCTCGATCATTTTCGATCAGGCTGAAAACCGTCTGCATGCGCAGAAAGCGGTACTGCGCCTGTTGATGGCCAATGATGCCGAACAGGTGATTGCAGCTGCCCGTTAAGCACGTTTTGTTTTCATCTGCCGCCCATCCCGCCTCCGTGCGGCGGTGGGAGGGCTGTCAATTTTTTCTAGGAAATAACCATGCCTCTTCGTCCAATGACTTTTCAACGCGGTTTCGTCAAGCATCCGGCCGGCTCGTGCCTGGTGTCGTGCGGTGATACCCGCGTGCTGGTGACGGTCTCGATCGAGAACTCGGTGCCACCGCATCGCAAGGGTTCGCAGGGCAAGCCCGGCCTCGGCTGGCTGACGGCGGAATACAACATGCTGCCCGGCTCGACCACCCCGCGCAAACGCCGCGACAGTATCAAGCAGGACGGCCGCAGCGTCGAGATCCAACGTCTCATCGGCCGCAGCCTGCGCGCGGCGGTGGATATCGACAAGCTCGGTGAGATTACTTTGGCCATCGATTGCGATGTGCTGCAGGCCGATGGCGGAACACGCACCACCTCGATCACCGGTGCCTGGGTCGCGTTGTACGATGCCTTGGGCATGCTGGCGGTGCAGCAGAAGAAGTCCGGCCCCGAGCATTACCTGCTGGGCCAGGTTGCCGCCATCTCGGTGGGCGTGGTCAAGGGTCAGGTCGAAGTCGACCTCGATTACGTCAAGGATTCGCAAGCCGATGTCGACATGAACGTGGTCGGTCGCGGTACTGATTTCATTGAAGTCCAGGGTACTGGCGAGCATGGTGTCTTTAACCGCTCGCAGCTCGATGAATTGATGGATGCCGCCAGCGGGGCGTTGGTTGAAATTCAGGCTTTGCAGCGCAAAGCACTGGGCTTGAAGGAGTAGAAGGACTGCTTGAGAACTCGCTGCGGGCAGAGTATATTAGCTGCAGCGAGGTTCTCATGGACATTAGTTCAGTTCGTTCTGCAGGTGGTATTCAAGCCACTGCCGCCGCTATTCAAAAAGCCCAGGTGCGCTTCGATGCCGCGGCGCAAGATGTGGTCGGTGCTGCAGAAAGTTTAAGCTCTGATACGCCTAGTAGCGATAGCGATTTGACCTCTGGCTTGGTCAACATGCAGGCCGAGTCATCGGTGAACCAAGTGCTGTATGGGGTCTTTAAACGGCAATCAGAGCAGCAGCAATCACTGATGGATATGATTCAGCCGATATAATCAGGCAGTGATCAGCATCAGCGGCTCAGCCGCAGCACGAATATCAATGAGCATACCTGGAGCTACTGGCACGGTCAGATTGGGGCCGTCGAGGTATAGCGCCATGCCCGGCAAGGCCGGAATCAGGGTCAGCCCCCGTGGCGGTAATTGAGAGCCCTCCAACAACGACATCGCTTCGCGACCTAAGAATGGTTCGCGTACTTTGAACAACAGCGCCGGCAAATGTCCGAAAACCGGTTGAACTCCAGCGCTATGAATGGCGCCGGTGCTGCCGTGGGCAGTGGAAATCCATACGCCGGATGAGCGTTGGAATTCACGCTGATCATCGCAGCCCAGGACATAGCGCGCCAACACTGCCGGATTGGTGTGGCTAAAGAGCACGTCATTGAGGATGCGATGGGTGGCACCACCGACCGTGATGGCCAAGCGGTGCAAGGGCTCGCGAATGGCCAAGCCGCTGCGCCAGGCGCTGACGCCGGCGGCAACAGTGGCAGCGGTGAAGCGCGTGAAATGCCCCACCGAGCGTTCGGGGTCCGAATTGACGGTGAGGAAAGGGGCGGTGGTGACCAGGGTGTTGGCAGTGAAGACCGTACCATCACCGCCGACGGTGATCACCAATGCCACGCCAGCGGCATCGCCTGGCTGCACGTCTTCAACGCGAATTTCGCGCACCGTCAGATCGCCGAGGGCGGCGCGCACGGCGGCGAGGGTTTCCGCTTGGCGATCAGCCGAAGCTTCTAGACGGGCTTCATCGAGAACGCCGCCGGCAGTCAAACGATCGCGATCCACACTCGCCAGGCGCCGGGCAAGGGGAGTCTTGCTCACGAGGAGGACGTCGGTCATCGCCGCCTATAATCGCGGCTGTCCGGCTTTCGCCAAGAGGCCAGTGTGTTGGTGAGCCCAGTGGTCAGTGGTTGGGTTCAGTGGTTGGGTTCAGAGGTTGGGATCAGTGGTTGAGGTCAATGGTTAAGGCCAGTAGCTAGTGACCAACAGTCAGTTCTAACAGGCCAAGCGGGCGCGGATGTCAGCGTCGGCAGCGAGAATGTCGGCCAGGCTGGGCGTGGCGACTGTCGCGGCATGTTCAACGGCCTGACCAACGATGCGAAAGATGTCGATGAAATGGCCTTTGCCCGCCAAGTAAGCGGCCACCGCCATCTCGTTGGCTGCATTCATCACCGCCGGCACGATGCCGCCGCAGCGCGCTGCATGATAACCGATATCGAGGCTCGGAAAGCGTGCGCGATCTGGATTCTCGAATGTGAGGTTGGCCATGCTGGCGAAGTCCGGTGCGGCAATGGTGCCCGGCACGTGCTTGGGATAGGTCAGGGCGTATTGGATCGGCGTCTGCATGTCGGGCCGGCCAAGCTGCGCCAACACCGAGCCATCACGATAAGCGACCATGGAATGCACCACACTCTGCGGATGCACCAGTACGCGGATGCGGCTGGCTTCGATGTTGAACAGCCAGCGCGCTTCGATGATTTCCAGGCTCTTGTTCATCAAGGTCGCGGAATCAATGGTGATCTTCGGCCCCATCTTCCATGTCGGATGGGTCAAGGCCTGTTCGCGGCTGACACCCGAGAGATCCATAACGGTGCGAAACGGGCCACCCGATGAGGTGAGGATCAGCTCGGCGACTTCATCCGGCGAGTGACCTTCGAGGCATTGGAACATCGCCGAATGTTCGCTGTCCACCGGCACGATCAGCGCCCCACAGCGGCGGGCTTCGGCCATGATCAGATCGCCGGCCATCACCAACGGCTCTTTGTTGGCGATGCATACACGCTTGCCGGCGCGCACAGCTGCCAGCGTCGCAGGCAGTCCGGCGGCGCCGACGATTGCCGTCATCACGGCAGTGACCTCACGCGCCTCGGCGACGGCGGAAAGGGCCTCGACCCCGGCCTCGACGCGGATGTCCGCGGGCACCAGCGCACGTAGTTCTGCTGCCCGCGCGGTATCGGCGATGACGACTATTTTCGGCCGATAACGCACCGCTTGCGCCGCGAGTTCAGCGACCTTGGCATGGCCGGTAATGGCATACACCGGCAGGCCGAGGTGTTCGGCGACATGCAGAGTATTAACTCCGATCGAACCAGTGGCGCCGAGGATGGTCAACATCAGACACTACCAATCAGTTCGGCGAGGTGCTTGAGCAGCAAGTCGGTGTGTTCGGTCAGGCCGACCGTGATGCGCAGTTTGCTGTTCAGGCCGGGCTTGTTCCAGAAACGCACCAGCACGCCACGGGCCTTCAAGCCTAAGTACAATTCCTCGGCGCGCGGGCCGACTTCGCACAGCAAAAAGTTGCCAGCGCTCTGCGGCCACGTCCAGCCGAAACGCCCCAGGCCTTGTTCGAGGCGTTGGCGTTCGGCAACGGTGGTACGTACCAGGTGGCGGTGGTGTTCGCGATCTTGCAGCGCGGCGATACCGACCTGCTGGGTCATGTAGTTCACGTTGTAGCTGTCTTTGACCTTGGTCAGTTCGCTGACCATCTGCGGATGGGCGAACAACAGACCCAGACGCGCGCCGGCCAACGAATAGCTTTTCGAAAAAGTGCGCAGCACGATCAGGTTGGGGTGACTGTCGAGGTGTGGCAGCAGCGATGAACCTGCCGGCGCGAAATCGACATAGGCCTCGTCGATGACCACGATGCCGTCGTGACGCTCGGCCAAGCGGCGTAGCTCATCGACCGGCGTCAAGGTCGCCGAGGGATTGTTGGGATTGGCAACAATGAGGAGCTTGGCGCCCTGTCGCGCCAGGGCCTCGGGCAGCTCCCAGGTCTTGGCGGTGATGCGGTAATCGACGTGTACGGCTTCAATACCCTGCAGGGCAGCCAAGGTGTCGTACAGGCCATAGGTCGGCCAGGGATATGCCACGCGCTCGCCAGGTTTGAGAAAGGCCCGGTAAATCACCGTCAGGCAATCATCCGAGCCATTGCCGGCCAGTACCTGCTCGGGTGATACGTCGAAGCATGCGGCTGCTGCTGCACGCAAGGCGTGGGCGGTGGGATCCGGGTACAGACGCAGGCTGTCGCTGCCTTTCGGCAGGTTGCTGAGGGCCGCCCATACTGCGGGCGAAGGACCGGTGGCGCACTCATTGGTGTTGAGCTTGATGCAGTCGCGCACCTGCTCGCCCGGCGTATAAGCGGCCATGGCGCGGATATCGGAACGCAGGTGACGTAAGGCGGTGCAGGTAGCAGCTGGTAGCGGATCGGACATGGCTTGCTAATGGTAGTCATGGCTTGCGGCGGGGGAAGCTGGTGACTGGGACTACCTCCATGCTGTTAGCGTCTTGGTTATTCGCCTTCCGTGCGCCGGAAGAAGCCGCCCAACCCACGGCCGACGGTGGTGGTGATGCCGGCTCCGGGGATCAGGCGCCAGAGTTCGCCGTGGCCTTCCTTGTCATGCGGTAGCTCGCGCAGGGCCGGCAGGAGCCGGATGGCCATGATCACGGCCGGCAAGCGGCACAGCATGCTCACCAGGAACAAGGTATGGAAGACGCTACCGGTGATGACCGGCAGCCACGTCGAGCCGAGAAGCACGGTGCCCAAACCGCTGCCGAGGACGATGCAGGTCATGACCACGCTCTGATGCCAGCCGATCAGCTGCGCCCGCTGCTGCGGATCACGATGGCACGAGAACAGCAGCGGGCCGACGGCGATTTCAGCCAAGCACCAGGCGATGCCGCTGAGGATCTCGAACAGCACGATCACCCACAAGCTGCTGCTGAGGATCCAGCCGATGGGAATCAGCATGATCATCACCACGGCAACGCGCAAAACGGCGGCCGGCCCATGCAGATCGACCAGCTTTCCGGCGGCTGGATAAGTCACCAGACGGGCGATGGTCGAGGTGTAGATCAGCAGGGTGAAGGTGAAGGGTTCCTGGGCGAGTCCGAGCCCGCCATGCTCCTTGCTGGCCAACATGTACGAGGCGAAGAAAGGCCCGGCGATCATCACCCCGAAGTGCAGCAACGACCATACCAGGGTCCAGCGGCCTAGAGGCGCCTGCGGCATGGTTTTGACGAAATGCCAGAAGCCGCCGTATTCGGGCAGCAAGCGGCTCGAGGCATTGCCGATGAGATCCGGCCGCTTCGGCGGATCGCCTTGGCGCCACAGCATGGCCATGCTCGCCAAACGACTGAGGACGGCGGTGACCAGGACCACCTGCAGCCCCCACGGGCCATCCGTCAGGGGCAGGAAATGCAGGATGCCGGCATAGGCTCCGGCGCAGGCCAGGCGGCTGGCATGAAAGACACGCAAGCGCCGCCCGGTATAGCGCCCTTGGACCGAGCGTGGAATGAGACCGCCCATCCATGCCACCCAAGAGGGGCCCCCAATAGTGCCGACGGCGCCGACGGTGACGATCAGGCTGACCGCCAGCGGCACGGCCCAGGTCGCGCCCGGCGCATGCAGGGGCACGGACAAAGCGGCCAAGGCCAGGCACTGGATGGCGGCAGTGATCACGCTCGCACGTTTGTTGCCGCCGAGTAAGTCGATGATTTTTCGCGTCACCGGCCCCATGCCGATGCCGACCACTTGGGGGATGATGGTGAGCAGACCGATGGCCGCCGCCGCCGCGCCGAGGCGCGATTGCAGCAATGGCACCAGCCAGGTTTCGGTGGCGGCAAACATCCCACCGACGACTAAGGCTTCACGGACGCCAAACGTGAGACCCTCGCGAAGCATGCCTCGCGGACGACGCTCGATCGACATGGATGCTCAGTGTGGGCAGGCGGGCTGCGGCACCAAGGGTGTGTGCAGGCTTACGTAGATGGGCCTCGGTCAGCGCTTAAGCTAGAAGTTAGAAGCCGGCAAGTGGTCGCTGGTCACTGTTCGCTGCTCATTCGCGACCCGTTCGAGATCGATTTCCAATGACCACTGTCCACTGCGGAAGGGGCCGCTCATGATGGGCCCAGCTGTTATCGTACCGCTCGGGACGAGTGGGGTTCCCGGGGTTGCCGGTTCACTATCGAGCAGGAAGCAGGTTGGGCTTTTGCGAGTGTAGTGGATCACCGGGAGGTCGGCGCGGGTATTGGCCAGCTGCGCTGCGAGGGGGCCAAGTTCGCTGAGTGCATTGGGCAATGATTTCGTCGTATTCCAAACCTGGACAAGCGCGCCGGCAAGGCGGTAACGGCGTTGATCCAATTCTGCGCGTGCGCCAATTTTACAAGATTCCGCTAGATTCGGTAGTGTGAGGACCGTCAGCGGAACTCGCCAGCGGAAGTTGTGAATTTCCAAGATCACTGCTCCTGGATCTCCATGCCATCACGGTTCAAGCGTTCGCATTCGATGAGTCCGCGGAGATACCACAGATTGTCGGTTGGGGCGAGAAACCAGTGGGCAGAATGGGAGAGCGTCCCCATGACCTTATCCCACGTACTCGCAGGACCCGCGAGCGTAGTCCATTCGGAGGTATCATAGACAGGTGTCCTACCCGCGAGAAGTCCCCGCGTGTGGACGCCGTAAAAAAGCATACGCTCGACGGCAACGCTGTCAGCAATGCGCGACACGCAGGGAACCGTGTTATCGAGCCAGGGGTGGGCGATCCTGGAGGGATCACGAAGGCGAGCGAACCTGCTGGATTTCCTTGCCCCGATTGAGGTTAGGCGTGATTCAAAAGGCAGGAGACTGGTCAATCCCCGGTCCTTCGCGCCCACTCAGAATGGCGTGGATTGTGAGCAATGGATAGCTGCGGTCAGCTCGCTGACCTCTCAAGAGCTAGCTCGGGAACTGGGAATAACCGACCGCTACGCCCATCGCGTAAAGACTGGAAAGCTATCGCATGATCGGGTGATAATGTGGGCCGAGGAGCGGCCAATGTTGGGCGGCAGCCTTTGACTGCTGGACCAGTGGGACGCTCGCCTGGTCCTCGATGACCGGCGCACCAGCACTGACTTCATCGAGCGGCGGCGCGACGACGGTGACTACCACATTCGATGGGGAGGCGGAGAACCCCGTCGAGATGCGGCGTGCCGGCTGGCAGGCGATCCTAGACAACTTCAAGCGGTAGGTCGAATCCCGCTGAAGCGTGGTCTGATGCGCTAGCCGTGTCGGCGCGTCCATCTCAGGACAAGCCCAGTTGCACAGCCACTGCCCTGGCGAGCACGGGGAGCGCTGACTCGGGAAAGGGCGAGACGCTGCTCACGTTGATTTCGCAGAGCACATAGGTGTCCCGCCCGGATGGGTCTCGGGGGCCGAGCAGCAAGTCGACGTCCCAGAGAACGGGAAGCTGGTCGCGGCTGATTCCCAGACACGTCTGCGCGGCTGGCAGCCAATCGGTCTCGAGCTTAGTTTTTGCGTTTTGAAACTCTGGTCGGTCAGGCGGGTGATAGAGACGCGGCCCGGGTGGTGGAGCGGACTCGGGACTCTCGCCGTCAGGAGATGGATAGAGCGCGTTGATCGCTTGGTGTCCGAAGCCCACCACCTGATCATGAACGAGATAGCAACGAAGCATTCCGTCAACGAGGCGTGATTGGTACGCCTGGTCGATCATGCGGCCCTGACCGCAAAAGTAGTGACGGCATTGGTCGATGAACGTCCCCAGCGTCATCGTTTGCTCGAGTGAGCCGCGCTTCGCATGGCGGATGCGCACAGGGGTGTCCGTTCCCGGGAATGCATTGGCGGTTCGGCCGGCCACTTCCACCTTCCACACACCGTCGCCGCCGTTTCCGCGATACTGTTTCAGGACCCGGGCTGCACCGGACGCAAGGCGGGCGGGCAGATCACGTGTCAAGTCGTCCGACGACAAGTAGCGATGAACATCCGACCCCCACCCCAAATGCCGTGTCGCGTACAACACCTCCTTGGTGCCAAGCTGCAGGATCACCTCGGGGTGGGCGCTAACGAAGACACCGCGGGCAGCCACGTCGCAGAGCATCGCGTCCAGAACGGTTCGATCACGATCACCTTCAATCGGATTGACCCACACAAGAACCCCATGTACCGCGAGTAACTGTAGCCGGACTTCATCCGCGAAATCGTCGCTATAGACAGCAGGCTCGGCGTTGATTCCCACGTGCGCCAGGGCCGCCGCTACATGGGCGAAGCGATGGTTCGCTGAACTCATGGCCGTACGTGCCGCCCTATCGCCAGGATAGAGCAATGCTACTCGTCTGTCGCTTGTCATGGCGTGATCCACTGCATGCCTGTCTCCTCGGGCGATCGAACGAGAGTGACCGCCGGTTGCACTGGAATGATACAGGTGTATCATTCCAGTGCAACGGAGTTTGATGTGAACCATGACCGCCAGCCCTGGCTCTTGCTGTTCCACCAGCTTCCACAGAAGCCTGCCTACCTGCGCGTGAAGATCTGGCGCAAGCTCGCCGCGCTCGGCGCAGTCCCGGTGAAGGGCAGCATCTACGTTTTGCCCGAGACCGCGGACACCCTC
>JAYVTR010000350.1:0-18943 GCA_043788625.1 Planctomycetota bacterium | reverse complement strand
GCGCGCTCCTCAGCCCGGGCCCTGGATCTCAGCGTGCTGGCCTTTGATGAACACGGCACGCGCATCCGTCTGCTTGATGATCCGATTGGTAGCGGCTCTCAGGATAGCTTTAATTTCCCTGACCTTGGTCACCCGTTGCAAGGCTCGTCGATCGCACAAGTGCGTGATCGTGTCGAAGAGGCCCTGCACCGCAAATTGCTGACTGTCGACGAGATTCGCGCCCGCAAGCTGCTGCCATATGACCAGACCAAGGTCACCGACGAGGGCTGGGCCGAAGGCGAGCTCTATGGCGTGTTCGTCTTCAATCATCTTTCGGAATATGGCAAGCAGCTGACTTTCCAGGTGCGTGGCTTGTCGAACAAGTTCCGTGAACGTTGGCCCGCCGTTGAGGCCGGCAAAGTAGAGAATTATCTCGATGCGCGCTTTTACCGGCGCACCTTCACACTGCATTATGACCACCTCGGTGATGAATATTATCGCGACCAAGATCGTTATGAGCTGAAGCGGGCAGGCTGGGAATGGATCCCGACCTTTCAGCGCAACACGCAGCGCAAGCTGGTCGCCTATTCACGCTATTGGTTGAATAACCTCACGGCTGCCAGTGGCGATGCGATCAACCAGCCGCTCGAAGAGGAATTCTGGCCGGTGTATAATGAACGCCGTACGCAAGTCGGCGACAAATTGCCCGATTTCCAGGGCGAGCTCAAGGCTATCCCGAAAGCGGCCCCCTGAGTCGTGACGGCTATGAATGTCTCTCTGCAACCTGATCCAGCGCTCGCTCCGGGCCAAGTCTACGCCCAGCTCGAGCCAGCGGTGCAGCGTCTGATCGTCGCCGTGGCCACGCTATACGGTGGCTTGTGGGATGATTGCGCCGAAGACATCCGTCGGCGTCGTGCCGGCCGGCCATATCTGTATCGTTTGCAACTGGGGCTCGATGACGAGCTCGGTTGGTTGCGTCGCCTCGCGGACTATGAGATCGCCCGCGGCGAAACATTCGCTCTTGCTGCACTGCCTTTGGAGACCTCCCGGTGAATCCTGTCCGCCGCACTTCTGGTCGCATGGGCCTGTCCTTTCTTCTTCTGAGCCTGGCTCTCGGCACCTCGGTGCTGGGCGTCGTCGGCTGTGGCGCACGCGCTACGGATCCGCTCGCCACGCTGGCCGCAGCTTCGCCGCAAGCGGTGAAGACCACCGGCGCGCAGCGGCTGCTTAAAGACACGCCGTTTGAGCGGACTTGGGATCTCGACCTGAAGAAGCCCGTGGCCAACGCCTGGATTCTGCCTGAGCTCCCAGATACCATTTTCTTTCAGCTCAAAGACACCAACGAGCTGGTGGCGGTCGATTCTCTCAGCGGCCATACCCGTTGGGTGTCGATGCCGCTGCCGGAAGCTTGCACGCGCGCCCCGAGCGTAGCCCATGTCCGCCTGCCAAGTGATCGTAAAGACGTTGCCGTCTATGATGACCGCCTCTACCTCGTGGCACAAGATGTACTGTACACCTTTGATGTGGCCACGGGTCAGCTGATCTGGCGGTACGAATTACCATTCTCGCCCTCATCCTCGCCCAAGCCGGTGGGGGTCGACTCCGGTTTGCGTATTTTCATCGGTGATTGGGCCGGGCGCTTGAAGGTCGTTTCCTATGAGATGGGCAAAGGTTTCCCATTTATCGCCTGGCAGCAGAACATGAGTGCCACCATTACTGCCCCGGTGATCGAGCATGATGGTCTCATCTATGTCAATGACAGTGCCGGCTTGGTGCATGCGTTCAAACTGGATGGGCAGAGCGTATGGAATTTCAAGGCCGGCGGACACATGGACGGGGCCGGAGCCATCCGTGATCGCGTACTCTTTGTCGGTACCGCCGATCGGATCCTCTATGCCGTCAACCGCTTGACCGGTGAAAAGCTGGGGCAGGTGAATCTGAATGCGCCGATATCGCGTTCGCCTTTTGCTTTCTCCTCCGGCGACGGAGAGCGGGTGTACACCTGGGTTGCCCCCGATCAGGGGGAACGCAGCGGTCTGTATGCTTTTGTGGCACAGAATGACACGGTGCCATTTTCGGATGTCAGTCGCCATCCGTTAGAAGTGGTGCGTATGGGCCCTGCCTGGCACTTACCCGCCGTTGATCGGCTGGTGTGTTCGACGCCGGGCCATCTCTATATGACCGTGGGCGAGTCATCGCTGGTGCAGGCGGTTGAGCGTAGCTCGGGTACGGTCGAATGGACCTGGGACGTGGCTCTGGAACGCGCAGCTGAACGGCACGTGGCCGGGATCGCTGCACGTGATGCAAAAACGCCGTTGAAGCTCGTTGAATATATCGATCCAACGGAATTGAACCGTTCGATCTTCGCTATTGATGGCGATGGTATGGTCGTCGCCTACCGCTTCTTCGGCTATATTCCGTTAGAACCCAAGGCCGAGATGGCGCCGGACAAAGCGGCTGAAAAAGCCGCCGAGAAAAAGCCGCAGGGAGCGGTAGCCGCACCGGCACCGGCACCGGCACCAGCACCCTGAGCAACTTGGTCGTGATGCGCCAAAAAAGCCGAGCTCGATGAGCTCGGCTTTTTTTTACGCGTACGTTGGTGTGACTACGCAGGTAGCGCTGCCGTCATGGCGCTGGCGGTAATACCCCAATGGCTGGCATGCCACAACACTTTGCCATTTTTCACCAGGAACGCTTGCGGGCTCTGATGAACATAAGCCAAACGCGTCGCTAACCAGTTGGATACGGGACGGGCTTCTTGCACCACAACCAGACCCAACGGCAGGTCACGGGTGGCGAGAAAGGCAGCAACCTCGTCGTAAGCCGCCGAGCTTACTGGGCAGGTCGAGCTATGTTTGAAGATCCACACCAGTCCGGGCTGATTGAGGAAGGCTTCGGCCTGGTCGAGGGTGGTGAGCGGAATCATGGGTTCGGTTTCGGTTTTGGTGGTGCGGCTGAAGGGGCATCGCGCTGCACGGAAAAATCGACACCACCGGTGATGCCGCTGGCGCGAAACGAACGCCCTAACGAAACATCGGCATTCAGTGGCAGGAAGTGGCCTGACAAGCGTTCAATCTGGCCCAGCAGTAAGGTAGCGGTGCAGGTTACCGCCCCGTCACCGATGACGGCGCCAGCAGGTAAACCGATCTGTTGGTTGACCCACGCGAGATTGGCGTGATCGACCAAGCCACGAACCATGCCGTCACCCTGTTCGTTAATGGTGCCATCGAATTGCGCGCTGTACCCATCGGTAACCGGAGTGCCGGCGGGATCAGCGGCGCGCACCAGCAGTTCACTCAGCGTGACCATTCCGGGAATCGTACCCGAGGTGGCGCGAGCATCTGCGACCAGGGTGAAGATCGGGGTGTGTACAGCTAAGTTAAGCCAGTCGCCAGGTAAACGCAGACGACCGCTGAGGAGCTGTCCGCCGACTTTCGCCGTCAGCAGCCCGCCGCGTGGGTCTGGCTGCCAGTGCAAAACGCCTTTGAGTTGGGTGCGCACGCCGGCGAGCAGGTCGCGTCGATCGAAGCTGACGTCATTGTTATTGAACAGGGCGCGACTGATATCCAAAGCAAGCGAACCATCGGCGGCTTTGGTATAGCGCAGATCGACTTCTAATGCACCGGTGATGGTTGGTAGACGGGTTGGCCCATGCAGACGGGCAAGCAAGGCGTCGATGGTTTGCAGGCGCAGGGTCGCGCTGCCGCTGGCAGCACTACCGATGATGCTGACGGTACCGATGTTTTCGCTGCTGCTGAGCGGCAACGACATGTCGAGTCGTAAATTGCCGTCATCTTGTGGGGTAGCGGTGAGTTGGCCGGTGATGGGGCCGATCGACCAGCCGCCATAGGTCAGCCGACCTTGTTCGACCGCCAATTGCAGGCTGCGCAGGTTGGGCGCAGCGAGACCGGCCTCAGCCTCAACCGCCAAGCTCAGGCGCGTTGCTTGCCCGCCACCAATAGCCAGTCCGGCGGGCATGATCGACTGGGCCAAGGTCAACGGCAGGTTGGTGCCGCTGATGCGCAGCGGCGTGCCGGTGCCCCATTCGGCGATGATGGTCGAAGCGTTTTGCTCAGCGTTGTCGAGTTGGATACGTGTGATGCCGTCGGCGATGACGTACGAGACTTTGAGACGCGGGGTCTGCTTGATGAGAGCATCGATCGGCAGCCGCGTCGGTAATGCCAAGCCGGGACCGGGCGCCCAACGCGGGGTCTCAAGCGTCACTACGTTTGCACGCAGATCGATGAGCAGGTTGCCGCCATTGACTCGTCCCAGATCAGGATCTTCATAGGTACCGACGGCGACGGCGATGCGATTGGCATCAGCATCAAGCTGGCCGGTGAAACTACCGCCATGGCCAGACGGATCGGTCCAGCGGGTCTTGACCGCCGCATTATAATGCAGCACGCCCAGATCGCGGATAACCGTGCTGCCGCTGGCTTCGAGCCGGGTCGGCAGCCAGCGCCGCAGGCCCGACGGCGTCTTCGGCAGCAGGCCGATGGCAGTGACGGCATCGAGTGCTTCAAGCAATGGACCTTCGGCCTCAAGCAGATCGATGATGATGCGTTTGTTCTGCGGTATTCCCGGTGCCGTCGGCCCCTGGGCCCGTCCGGCAATGTGCGTCTTGGCCATTTTTCCGCCAACGCCGATGATGGTACCGCCATCAATTTCAAAAAACGAGCCGATGATATGTCCCTTAGCAAAGGCGTTGGTCAGGCGCAGACCTGAAGCAAATTGAACTTCGCCATCGGCATCGAGATCCCAGCTTTGCGGCGGTGTCGACGGCGGCATTTTATCGCCGGCATCAATGATGCGGTTGAGCAGATCGAAGGTCCCCTCATTCATGAACACCTTGACCCCATGCAGGCGCAAGGCGGTGAGGTGACCATTAAATACATCGATCTTAGCATCAATCTCGGCAATGTTCGCCAGCGGTTCGCCAAAGCCTTCACTAATGGTGATATTTGTCAGGTGGACTTGATCTGCTGCCGAGAATTGAACACTGCCGATTGTTAACCGACCAGGCATGATCTTGGCATATTCCAGGGCGATCAGATGGCCAAGTTTTCCGGTGGTGGTGTAATAGACGGCCAAGCTGGCAAGCACCAAAGGCACACCCAGAGTCACCAGCGTTACCGTTAGGCGAATGCGCCATTTCTTGGTCATCGCCAGCCAGCCTAGGTGACGATTAGAAGCAGGCTACTCACAAGGGACGTGCTGGCCTCATCAGTGGCGGTGTATAGTATGTTGCGCCATGCTCGACTGGCTGCACCAACTCACCGACCCGGCTGGTTTGCGTACCTTATTGCAAGGAGCTGGACTCCTGCTGTTGATCGCAATCATTTTTGCCGAGACCGGGCTCTTAGCGGGCTTCTTTTTGCCGGGAGACAGCTTGTTGCTGACCGCGGGTGTGCTTTGTGCCCTCGATCCGACGACCACCGTGCCCGGGCCACCGGTACTTCATCTGTTGACCACCGGTATTGCCTTGAGCCTTGCCGCTATCGCCGGTGATGGGCTGAATTTCGGCTTGGGAAAATGGACCGGCGCACTGATCTGGCAACGCCCTGACGGGCGCTTCTACAAGCGCGCTTACCTGGTTGAGGCTGAGGAATTCTATCTCCGTTGGGGTGGATGGGCTATCGCCGGAGGGCGCTTTGTACCGATAGTACGCACGTTTGTGCCGTTTGTGGCCGGTATGGCGCGGATGCCCTACCGCCAGTTCTTGTTTTGGAACGTCACCGGCGCCCTGGTGTGGGTGTGGGCGATGTTATTGCTGGGTTGGAAACTAGGGCAGAACGAAGTGATGCGGGCAAATCTACACTATCTCGTACTGGCCATCGTTGCCGTATCTTTTGTACCGGTTTTAGTCGGCGTCATTCGCCGTCTGCGGCAAGCCCCTAAGAAGTCGTAACCGAGGGGTTGGCCGATGACGCGAGTTCGGTAAGTTCACCGGTCACCAGTCGTCTCTTTCCCACCATCGGCTTTTTGCGCCATCATCACCACGGATTACCGTATCCTGTGTCTATGCCCATGCTCTCATTTTCGACCGTGGCGTTTACTTACCGCGGTGATTGGCTGCAAAAAATCCATGCGCTCAGCGATGTAACGCTGATGGTACCTGAGGGCTGTGCCTACGGTTTTCTGGGGGCCAATGGCGCTGGAAAATCGACCAGCATCAAGCTGCTGATGGGACTCCTTCACGGTCATCATGGTGAAATCCGTTTGTTTGGTCAGCCGATCGGCAAGCCGGCATTGCGTGCTCGCCTTGGCTATCTCCCGGAACAGCCTTATTTTTATGACAATTTGCAGGTCGAAGAGTACCTGATCTACCTTGGGCGTTTGTCCGGCATGACGCCGGTAGCGATTCGGGCGGCCTGCGAGCGCGTCTATCAGCTGCTCGATCTGGGCGACTTGCGCACGCGCATGCTGCGCAGTTTCTCTAAGGGCATGCGTCAGCGTTTTGGCCTGGCTCAGGCGATTTTCCATCAACCGGATCTACTGGTGCTCGATGAGCCCTTTTCGGGCCTCGACCCGCTGTGGCGGGCACGCTTTCGCGAGGTCATGCATCTCGAGCGTCAGCGCGGCGCGACATTGTTTTTCAGCAGTCATATTTTGGCTGACGTCGAAGACCTCTGCGACCACTACGGTATGATCGATCATGGGCGCATTCTGGAGCAAGGTCGATTGGCTGACTTGCTCGGGCAGGCGCCGTTGGCCTTGAGTGGCGCGGGCACTTTACCGACAGGGGCCGTGCTAGCGGCCGACGAGACGTGGACTCTGATTTTTCCTGAAAGCGAACGCGAGGTCCGTCTGGCGGCCCTACCGCCGGGTGCGCGGATTCTGCGTCTAGAACGCCAGCGTATCGCCTTGGAAGACTACTTCGTCTCACGCATCCGCGCTTTCCATGGCGCCGGCCACAAGCTGGGGGACAACTAACATGATTACCATCATTGCCGGGGCCACGTTCCGTGAAGCCGTGCGCTCACGCACCTTTCTCTTGCTGATTGTGATTTACACTATCGGCGTGCTGCTGTCCCGTATTGTCGGCTGGGTGAGCTCCACTGATGGCGACCTAGTTACCACCGATTTGGTCCTTTCGTTGCAGAGCGTGATCGGCGTGTTGGTCGCTGTCGCCACCGGTACCGCTTTAGTGCAGTCGGAAATTCAGCAGAAAACCTTGTACACAATCCTCTCACGACCGGTGGCACGGTGGCAGTTCGTGGTCGGGAAATTCATCGGCTTGACCGCCGGCTTGGCCTTGGGGCAAGGCGTGATGCTGGCGATTGGTCTGCTTTATTTATTGCTCACCGGTGCACCGGTGCATGGGTGGTTGGCCGTGGCTGGGTGTTTGACGATCATCGAGGTGCTGGTAATGGCCGCTGTGAGCCTGTGCTGGACGGCATTGTCGAGTCCGCTGTTGGCGGCGGTGCTGGGTCTGGCGACCTATGCCTTGGGCCATGCGGTGGCGGCCTTGCCGGATCTGATCAACCATGTGTCCGGAGGACAGCGCCTGGTCATCTCCTCGTTGGCCTGCCTGGTGCCCAATTTTGGTATGTTCACCTATCGCAACCAGGCCACCTATGCCCTGCCGTTACCGCTAGCCGACCTGGTGCAAAGCATCGTCTATGGCGGACTGTGGATCGCCCTGCTGGTGGCTATCACGGTGAGCGTCGTGCGGCGAAAGCAGTTGTGATTCGCATGCATTTGCCGGTGCGCAGTACGCTGGTGGCGGTCGTCGCTGGGCTGATCTTGTTGGCATGGAACGGCAGCCGTTTCGTCAATGCCCAGGCTCGTATCCGCACCAAGGATCTGACTTTTCTGCCGTCGCCAAGCATGGCGAAAATCCTTTGTCTGGGGCACACGAACAGCTTTGCCAAATTGCGGTGGATCGACAGTTTCGCTTATTTTGAAAAACAGCTGGACGTCAAAGACGACACCATCGTCAGCACCGGTGAGAGCGCTTATGAGCGTTTATATCGGATGGTGTTGGCCTTGGATCCGAAATTCATGCCTTATTATGAGCATGCCTCGCTTGACTTGGGTGGGGTGCTTAATCGACATGCGACGGCCTTGGGTTTTCTCGAGGGCGGCCTGCTCGAATTGCCGCACGAAACGCAATTGTGGCGGATGATTGCTGCCGAGTTATCGGTGACCATTAAAAGTGAGAGTGCTGCCGCTGGCGCCATGGATGATTTCTTAACCGCTTGGTCTGACAGCGAGACGACTCCTGAGGGGCGCCAGATGGTGTGGGATTGGAAGAAAGCCATGGGTCAGCGCCGTTTCAATGAATTGGAGCAGCTGCCGTACTGGCTGGAACAATTCAACCATGCGGCGCCGGGCACCCCGACATATGAGTTTGTCTTGCGCACCCTGCGTGAGCAGATGGCGCGCTTCGGTGAAAGCCGCCTGCAGATGTTGGTCGATTCCTTCCGGGCGCTGTACTGGATTCCACCGGTCACGCTTGACGATCTCCTGCGGCCCGAAGTGGTGATCAAGGCCTTCCCGCATGGTCTGCCGGCGTTGAGCCCGCTGCGTTACCAGTTGCCTTTCTTCACGTTCAACGCGGATCCATTTGGGTACCCGTATCAGTTGCTGGGAGGTCATCCGCTGAGCGTGGGTTGGCAACAGGTGCGCAAATCCAAGCAGGCGGCATTGATGACCAATCGCCTGGCCGAAGTCGCCAAGCGCGACGGCCGCTGGCCGACTACCCTTGCCGAAGCGCGTGCCGCCGGTGTCGAGTTCGATACCCTGCCTAATGGCGGTTGGTGGTCGATCACTGGCCAAATGGTCGAGGCCCATTGGCCTGAGCCATCTGGTGCGGCGTGGTTACCCTAATCGGTAAAGAGTAGGAAAAAAATGCGGGCCGCTCCATTCAAGGAGCGGCCCGCATTCTGATTCAAGCAAGGCAGCGAACTTGTTCAGTTAGCTGCTTTGCCTATCAGCGGTTTCGACTGCGGTGGCTGGTTCAGCTTGCCATCTTGTTCTGCAGGCCGAGGAAGCGCAGGAGATTTTCAGGGCTGTTGTTGCAGTAATCCTTGAAGATCTGACGTACGACACCCGACTTGTAGGATTCTTCGTCAACCAGGACCACAAACTGGTGGCGCTTGGTGGCGGTTTTGCGCTGGTCGAGCAGGCGACGCTTAGCCAAGTTACGCATCACCGTCAGGAAGGTGGTATAAGCCAATGGCTTGGCATCAGGCTGGCCGTTCACAGCGGTCATAACGTCTTGAACGGTGGCGGCATTGACCTTCCACAGGTGGTTCATGACGCGCAGCTGCAATGGGCCGATGGGATCGAAAGGAGAGGTTGGAGTAGGCATGGTATGTATCCTTGGATACTGGTGAGTTAAAGACTCCCTTCTCCTGGCACATCTCGTGCCAATTCCCATGGCTATCGTTAGTAATGTTCCTGCAACGGGTTGCGTAACACGGGGAGATCCGTACGATTGTAAACCAATTTGGACGTATGTTTATTGCAACAATTTAACACATTGTTCTGAAAGGGTTTGAATGCCATGTAAACAAAACTAAACAGGTAAACTTCACTTGTCAGCGCTCTCAGGGGCGTCGTCAGCTACCGTCCGGGCCTGCTGACGGTTTTTCCGATTCTTCAATCGTTGGCTCATCGCCTGGCGAGTGATGTTGAGGAGGCGGGCGGCAGCTGCCTGATTGTTGGTGGTACGTCGTAGAGACTCGTTAACCAATTGATCGACAGCCTCTTCAATCGTCGGCAAGCGAGCTGGGAAGGATAAGACCGGTGGTGGCAAACCTGCCGTACCGGCCTGAGCGCTCAGGCGTCGATATGGTTCGACCGAGAGAGTGCCCAGGCGTGCTCGACTGACCGAATCATGGACCAGGGCCTGCAGCTCGCGAACATTGCCGGGGAAGGGATATGTGGATACTAGGTCGAGAACGGCAGGTGGCACCTTTACCTGGCCGAGGTTCAAAGTGCGCGCCGACTGCTCTGAAAAATGGGCAATCAAAACCGGGATGTCTTCAGGCCGTTCGCGCAGTGGCGGCAGATGAATACGGTGACCACACAAGCGGTAGTACAAGTCGCGGCGGAAACGTCCATCGGTGATGCGTGCTTCCAGGTCGAGACTGGTAGCTGCAACTACGCGAATAGTCGCATGTTCGACCTGATCAGAGCCAACGGCGCTGTATTCACCTTCCTGCAGCAGGCGCAGCAGTTTCACCTGTGACGCAATCGGCAGGTCGCCGACTTCATCAAGAAACAAAGTACCCCCGGCGGCTTTCTCGACCAGGCCGGCACGATCGTAGGCGGCGCCGGTGTACGAACCCTTTTTGTGGCCGAACAAGGTGTCGGTGAATAAATTATCATCCAGACCACCGATGTTGCAGGCGACGAATTCGCCTTTGCGGCTGCTGGCGGCGTGGATGGCGTGGGCGATGAGCTCTTTGCCGGTGCCGGTTTCACCGGTGATCAACACCGGATTCGCTGACTGGCCGACCGCTTCAACGTATTGGAAAATACGGTACATGGTGCGGCTGGCGGTGGCAAACTTGGTGAATATTTCTGGTTTTTCTAAGGTTTCACGAAGCGTGCCGTGTTCAACCATGTCTTGATTGGCGGTGCGGAATTGGACTGCACGGCTGACCGCGGCCTGCAAAGCCTTCGGGTCGACTGGTTTAACCAAGTAATCAAAAGCGCCCTGGCGCACTAGGCGCACGGCGACGGTCGCATCGCCGGTACCGGTGACGACGATGACCGGCAGCTCTGGATGGTCATGAGCCAGCATCGGCAACAGGCTCTCGCCGGAGACATGTGGCAGATTCAGGTCCAGCAGCACCACGTCGATGTGGTGTGCTGCCAGGGTCTGCGCCAACTGCCGTGGATCAGATAGTGGCACCACGTGATAACTATTGCGTAAAATGGCAGTCATTACGCGTAAGGCGATGGCATCGTCTTCAATGAGGAGGATGGCAGGTTGCGTTGACATGAGTAATGGCCGTTATGCAGGGGGTCGAAGAGAAATAGTGCGTAGGATTCGGGGTCCGTACAATCACTAAGTGTTAAGCTAGACTGACATGAGCTCAATAAACTCGTAGTGAAATAATAAAGATCAACCAAGCGGAACGCGGGTAATTCAGCGCTTGACGAAGATGACCCCCCGGTTGGCTTAATGGTATGCAGCGACGAACTTTTTTGACTGGCACCACCATGGCCCTGGCCGTGATCGCCGTGGTGCTGGTGCTTATGGTCTTCAAAATTCGCGTGGCGGTCGCCGGTGGAAAATATGTGGTGATGTTGGCGGTGATTTGCGGCGTGGTGTGGGTGATCGGTCGTGGCTTACGGCGTTAAACCTGAGACGACGTTAAACGAGGCGCGCGGCTGCCGCATCGGCTTGGGCGATGATATCGGGAATGCCGACGCCTTCGTAGCCGTTGCCGATCAGCGCCAGGCCGGGCAACTGGGCTTCGGCAGCGCGAACCGCCACCACACGTGCGAGGTGGCCCAGGTGATATTGCGCCATCGCCCGCGGCCAGCGAGTCACCACTGTGCGTAACGGTGCGGTATGGATTTTAAGCAGGTCCTGCAAATCACGCATGACGGCGCTGACTAAGGTCGCGTCATCACGGTCCAGATGATGGGCGTGCAGTGCACCGCCGACAAAAGCACGCAGTACGACTAGGTCGTCTGGGGTGCGGTCGGCCCATTTGTGGCTGGAAAATGTACAGGCGATCAGGCTGCGACCTTCGATGGCCGGCACCACGAAGCCGGCGGCCACCGGCAATGGTGGCATGCAGTCGCGGCGGAAAACCAGATTTACCGTCGCCACGCCGGCATAGGGAATACCGGCCAGTTGCGCCGATAGTCCGGCATCGGCATCGCGCAGCAAAGCCCCAGCGGCCCACGCCGGGCCAGCAACGACTACGGCATCGGCACTCAACGGTGGCAGATCGTTACCCAATTTAACCTGCCAGGTACCATCGCCAGCCGGGCGGATGCCGGTGGCCTGGCAGGCACAGCGCAGGTTGACGTCGGCTGCGCTGAGGCGCTCGACCAAGGTATCGGTCAAGCGTCCAAGGCCACCGCGCAGACTCGCGAACAGGCCATAGCGCGGGCCGGAAGCTTGGGCCGTGGGCTGATCGTGCATGCGCGCGCGCATCGCCAGCAACAGGCTGCCGTGGGTGCGCTCCATGGCCAAAAATTGCGGCATGGTTGCGGCAAGACTGAGGTGCTCGGGATCAGCGGTATAGATGCCGCTGATCAGCGGCTGGGCGATGCGCTCAAGCGCCTCGCGGCCCAGTCGCCGACGGACGAATGATGCCAAAGATTCATCCTCATCACTGACACGTGGAGGAATGATGAGGTCTTGCAGCATGCGCAGCTTGCCACGCCACGACATCAGCCGCGACCACGCGAAGGGCCACAGCTTGCCGGGGGCCATGAGGTATAGACCTTCAGGTACTGGCACCAGGCGATTGCCGCGCGCGATCAAACTGCTGCGGGCGGCTGGGGCAGTTGCCTGCACCTCGTCGGCCAGGCCGAGATCCGTGATCAGCTGCAGGGCTGCAGGCTTGGTGCGCAGAATCGAGTCCGGCCCCAGTTCGAGCACTAATCCATTTTCGGAGAAGGTTTGCAGCGTCCCGCCGAGACGTGGGGCGGCATCGATGACGGTGATGGTGGCGTGCGGCAGGCGTTGGCGGAGACGAAAAGCACACGCTAAGCCACCGATGCCACCGCCGATGATGACAATGCGGCGTTGGCCGGCTGTTGCTGAGCCGGCCGTCGGCTCAGTCACCGTGGATGACCTGCACTAGGAGCTTGGCTTGTTGTGGATCAGTTTCCTTGAACACGCCATGGCCCAGGTTGAAGATGTGCCCGGGCCGGCCGGCGACCTGGGCCAATACCGCACGTGCCGCTTGGGTCAGGCGGGCGGGCGGTGCCAGCAGCAGGGCCGGATCGAGATTGCCCTGGATCGAGATCTGCTGCGGACCACCCAGATCGCGCCAGGCGCGGTCGAGATCGACCGCCGCATCCAGGCCGATCACGTCGGCGCCGCAGGCAGCCAGCAGATCGAGCATATGGCCGGTACCGGTGCCGAAGAGGATGACCGGCACGCCGGGGGTGACCTGATCGACCAACCGCGTCAGGTGCGGTTGGACGAATTCGCTGAAGTCAGCGCGGGTGAGGGTGCCCACCCACGAGTCGAAGATCTGGATGCAGGAAGCGCCGGCGGCAATCTGCTGATTGAGGTATGGGGCAAGAGTCGCCACCAGGATGCCCATCAACTGATGCCAGGCGGCAGGCTCGCGGTACATGAAGGCACGGGTGCGCGCGAACTGCCGCGATGAGCCGCCTTCGATGGCGTAGGCGGCAAGGGTGAACGGCGCGCCGCAGAAACCGATGCACGGGATGTCGGCGGGCAGGCCGGCAACGGTCAGGCGCAGGGCTTCATGCACGTAGCCGAGATCGGCGGCGGCGGCGAGGGGATCGCGGAGGGCGGCCACGCTGGCCGGCCCGGTCAGCGGTGTTAGGCGCGGACCGTCACCGGCAGTGAATTCCAAGGGCATGCCGAGGGCTTCGAGGACGATGAGGATGTCGCTGAAGATGATCGCCGCATCGACACCCAGCCATTCGCGGGCATACAGGGTGACCTCCGCGGCCAGGGCGGGATTCTTGCACAGATCCAGAAATGTCCCGCCGGCGCGGATGCCCCGGTAGTGTTGCATATAACGCCCGGCTTGGCGCATCAGCCACACCGGCGTGCGGGTGGTCGGCTCGCCACGGCAGGCGCGCAGGAAATGGCTCTGCCACCGCGCCTCGGGCAGGGCGAGGACGTTGCCTACGCTGCGAAGGCGTGGGCGGGGGGCGAGCTGGGCGACGTGCATCGCCGCCAGGATAGGCCGCCCCACGGCCGACGCCAAGCCTCAGGAGGCGGTGGCTTCGCCAGGTGGCCGGGTGCGCCAACGTTTATGCCACCACACGTACTGTTCGGGCTGGCGCCGTACTATCTGCTCTTCATGAGCGGTGGCCCAGGCGGTGATGAGCTGCTGGGTCTGGGTGCGGTCGCCGGCCCGCGAAAATGTCGCCCGCGGGCCGATGTAGAGCACCCAGCGGCCAGCGCGGCGATACAGCAGCAAGGTTTGCACCGGCACCCGCGCTAGCAGGGCGAGGGCCGCCGGCGCCACCGGCGTCCATGCCGCCCGGCCGAACCACGGCACGAAACACCCGGCGAGGTGCGGAATATCCTGGTCGGCGAGGGTAGCGACGATGGTTCCGTCGCGCAGCAGGCGGACGATATCGCGGATATCATCATCTTGGTAGATGACCTGCGACCCGCCCGAGGTGCGCAATTTCTCGACCAGGGCATTGATGCCCGGATCACGCAGCCGCCGGCCGATGAGGGCGGTGGGGACGATGTCGCCGAAGACCCGTCCGAGTAGTTCCCAATTGCCGAAATGGCCGGAAAAGACCACTGTCCCCTGGCCGGCTTTGGAAGCATTGAGCAGGTCGCGCAGATTGTCGGCGCCCTCGATGATCAGATTGCGGCGAAAGCTGCGCGCCGGCAGGGTCCAGGTGGTGAGGGTCCACAGGGCGGTGGCACCAAAGTGGCCGAAGCATCGGCTGCGGGTGCGCGCGACCCACGCCGGGCTTTTCTCAGGAAAGGCCAGGCTCAGGTGCTGAGCGCAGCGTTTCATATCGCGCAGCGGCAGGTAACTGATGGTGCGGCCGAGCACGCCACCGGCCCACCACGCCAACGGCGGCGGAATCACGCGCATCATACGCAAAAGCAGGTGCAAGGCGGCGGCCTTCCCCTGGTGGCTGGCGGCGACATTGACGGGGGCGCGGGTCATGAAGGCTTGTTAGCGGTTGAGAGCGCTGCGGCCAGCAAGCCGAACAGGGCGGTTTCAGCGGCTATGGCTGAAGCCAGGTCGCCTAGGTGCACGCTCTCATTTTCGGCATGCGCCGCGCACGCCGGATCCTCCACGCCGATCAACAGCGCTGGGATGCCGCCGAGGCGGGCGGTGATCTCGCCGACGAAGGGAATCGACGCGCCACAACCGATGGCGATGGGCGCCACGCCATAGCCCAGCTCCAGGGCGGCGCGAGCGGCAGAAAAGGCCGGATGCTCGGTGGCGGTGCTCCACGGTTCGCCGGCGCGGGCTTCGCTCAGGTGCAGGTTGGCCCACGGCGGGCAGTGCTGCTGCAGATGCTCGGTCAGCAGTCGCAGCACCGTCGCCCCATGCATGTCCGGCACGATGCGGATACCGATGCGCGCCCAGGCTGCGTCCATCAAGACGTTGCCGGTCTTGCCGCGCTCGCCGGCCTGCATGGCATTCACCGCCAGGGCTGGCTGGCGCCATAATTGCGAGTGCACGGTGACCGCGTCGCCCAGCAAGTCAGCGCCATGCAGCAGGCCGGCCTGCGCGGCGAAACGTTCGCGGGTGAAGGGGATGCGTGCAAAATCAGCGTGTTCAGCGGCGGTCGGCGTGCGCACCGGATTACTCATGCCGGCAATCGCAAGACTGCCATCGGCATGGGTGCAGGTCGCCAACAAGCGACATAGGGCCATGGTCACATCCAGCACCGGGCCGCCCCACATGCCCGAATGCAGGGGGCTCTTCAAGGCCCGCAGCTCGATTTCGAGGGAGACGTTGCCACGCAGGCTGGTGGTCAACGACGGCAGGCCGGTGTCGACGTTGGCAAGATCGGCGATCACCACACAGTCGGCTTGCAGTTCGCCGGCGTGGGTTTCGAGAAATTGCGAAAAGTGCGGCGAACCGATTTCCTCTTCACCCTCGATGATCACCGTCAGGTTGAGTGGCGGTTGGCCGGCAGTGCGATTCCACGCGGCGGCGGCGGCGCAGTGCAGGGCGATGCCGGCCTTGTCGTCGGCCGCGCCACGGCCATAGAGCCGTCCATCGCGCTCGACCGGCTCGTGCGGTGGGGTCGTCCACACGGCGGCGCGCAGCGGTGGCTGCACATCATGGTGGGCATACAGCAGCACCGTCGGCTTGCCGGGACCGGCGCGGTGATCTTTGGCAATAACATAGGGTAATACCCCTGGCAGGGTGCTGACGCGCACCTCGGGATAGCCGGCAGCACGCAGCCAATCGGCGGTAGCCTGCGCCGATGCCTCGACGTGGGCTGTATCGAAACCTGCGAACGAGCATGAGGGAATTCGTACCAAGTCCTTGAGGAGACTTATCGTATGTGGGAAATCAGCACGTGCCTGGGTGACCGCCGCGGTGGTCGCGGGGTGGCTGGTGGAAGTCGTAAACGGCGCCTGGCTCATGCCGGCATACGATATACGGCTGGGCCGCCTGCCCAGCCACTGTTACTCGCCCACTATCGCCCGACTGGGCTTGCCATTGGTGCCACTTGCAGTCTACTGCTCACCTTCGCAACGCAGTGTGTGCCCCGGAAGCGGTGGCCTGGCGATGCCCACGTATGGCCGGAACCCCGTCGGCTTCGGATGCGCTTCGGTAGCGCGTCCCTGACGGAGAGCGTGCCGTACCCGTCTGAACGGCTGCTGACATGTCTGATACCCCCGATCTCGCTAGCCTGACCATCAAGGACTTACGTCTGATGGCCGGGACGCACTCGATTCACAACGCCAGTCGCATGGGCAAAGAGAAGCTGATCGGCGTGCTCAACGGCGTGCTGGCCTCGCGCGCTACGGAAGCCGCGTCTGAGCCGACCATCATCAGTGGTGATGGCGCCGCCGCCGCCCTGGCGCCAGCGGTCCAAGCTGTGGTCATAGAATCAGCGGCCATCGAACCCGAGGTCATCAGCCCCGAAAGTGTGGCGACGATGGGTGGCTCGGCCGCCGCCGCCTCCGATGAGCCGGAAGAACTTGACGCCGCTGCCGTTTCGGCCTTTTCGGATGTTCCGTCGACGACCGCTGTGGCCGGGGAAGAAGGCGAGGCCGGTGACGCCGCCGTCGGTGAGGGTGCCCCCGGCGAAGGCGAGCCACGCCGCCGTCGCCGTCGTCGTCGTCGCGGCCGTGGCCGCAGTGGTGAGCGTGATGGAGCCGACAATCAGGCCGACGGCGCCGATGACGGCGACGATACCGACGGCGAGGACGCTGCGGCGGACGCGGTTTCAAAGACCCCGGCAGCCCCTGCGCGCACGGCGGCGGTCGCTGCGACGGCCGAAGCTCCAGGCGGCGAGACGCCAGTAGCTGAGCCCGTGGCCGGCGAAGCGGCGCCCGTCGTTCGTCAGCCATTCGGCGAGCGTTTGGCTCGTCGTCCCGAAAGCCCTGCCGCTGCTCCCGGTCAAGCTGCCGGAGAAGCGCGTCCCGCCCAGGGCGAGCGCCGTTCAGGAGATCGTCGCGGCGCTGATCGTGGACGGGACCAGAGTGGCCGGGACCAAAGTGGCCGTGAGCAGGGGAACCGCGAGCAAGGCGGCCGTGATCAAGGCAGCCGCGACCAGAGTGGCCGCGATCAAAGTGGCCGCGATCAAAGCGGTCGTGATCAAAGCAGTCGTGATCAAGGCGGCCGCGACAGCCGCTCACAACCGCAAGTTGAGCGCCCCGCCGCGGCAGCGGCCGGCGAGCGCGCCCCGCGCCCGCGCCTCGATGGTGCCCAGCGTGCGGTCTCCAGTGTTCTCGATCGTCTGTCGGTATTCACACGCGGCATCCTAGAGCTGTGCGATCCGTCGACTCCATCCTGGGCTCAGCCACGTTTGGCCGAATTGCTCGCCGAAGCCGGGGTCGTGCCGATGCCCGCCACCGGCGCACCGCATAGTGAATACCACCGTATCGTCGGCACCCTGGCGACGACGGCGACTCCTGCCGGGCAGATTTGTGAAATCACCGCCCAGGGTTTTGCCCTGCGTGGCGATCGCGGTGATCTCTTCTGTTTGCGCAAGGCCGATGTGCGCATCGCCGGTACGCGTACCGAAGAAGGTGCCCCGCGTGTGTCAGCTCCAGCGCCGGTGCGCGTGGTGCAGACGACTCCCGAAGCCCGTCTCGATGTGGTGGTGCCGCAAGGCACGCCGGTCGAAGTCGTGCCGGTAGAGGCGACAGGCAGCGAAGCATTTGTAGGAGTTGAAACCTCGGCTGAAGCCGCCGTTGAGGTCAATGCCGACGGCCTGCCGCCATCGGTTTATCAAGAACGTCCTCGCCGCGAACGCGGCGGCCGGCGTGGTGATCGTCGCGAAGCCCCAGTTGAAGCGGCAGCCCCCGGCGACGAGCCGGAAGTGCTCGGCGAGGCTTCGGCGCCGGTGGCCGACAGCTCACTGGCTGGTGAATCCCCTGACAACACGGCGACCCCGCTGGTAGTGGCCGAGGTCGGCGCTGACGTGGCGTCAGCGCCGCTGCGCGTGCCGGTGCCTTCGCCGGGCCGCAATCCCGAGCGTACCCATCCGCGTGAATCGGCGGTAATGGCGCAGCCCTTGCCGCTGACGCACCTCGCCACCGATGAGCTGGCAGCCAAGCCGAAAGCCGAAGGCTTCCGCGCCTTGGGTCTGAATGATCAGATCCTTGCTGACTTGGCGGCCATGGGCTGGAATGAGCCATCGGCCATCCAGGCCTCGGCCATCCCGGTCGCCTTGTCAGGCAAGGATCTGATCGGCCAGGCGCAGACCGGCACCGGCAAGACGGCCGGCTTCGTCCTGCCGACCTTGCAGAAGCTCTACGCCCTCGAAGGCGAAGGCCCGGTGGCATTGATGATGTGCCCAACGCGCGAATTGGCCAAGCAGGTCTACAACGAATTCATCAAGATGGCTGGCACTTCAGCGGCGCGCGCCGCCCTGATCTATGGCGGCGTCGACATGAACGAGCAGTACCGCGCCCTGGAGCGCAAGCCGCACGTCGTCATCGGAACTCCCGGTCGCGTGATCGATCACATGAAGCGCAAGACGCTCGACCTGTCGAACCTGGCCACCATCGTCCTCGACGAGGCCGATCAGATGCTCGACATCGGCTTCTGGCCGGATGTCACGTACATCATGTCGCACACGCCACCGCAGCGGCAGGTGCTGCTGTTCTCGG
>JAYVTR010000349.1:0-5220 GCA_043788625.1 Planctomycetota bacterium | reverse complement strand
GGCGCACATTCAACATGCCCCCGGCCAGTGCTGTGACGCAGATGAAGATCACAAACGGCACCATCGGCGCCGTCATCGACGCCACCAGTACCACACGCGAATGCACATCACCCCAGGCCAACAGGGCACTGCAGCCAGCCAGCCCGAGCAGAGCGATCAACGACAGCAATAAAGTCAGACGACCCAGCACCAGGCCAGCAAACTGCTCAGCGGCGAGTGGATCGGTTTCCTTCAGCCGCGCGTAACGCGGGATGAAGGCGGTACTGAGCGCCCCCTCGCCAAACAGGTTACGCAAGAGGTTGGGCAGCTGAAAAGCGGTCAGAAATGCATCGAGCAACGGTGAGCCGCCGGCGATGCCCGCCCACAGGCGGTCTCTGACCAGCCCGAGAATGCGGCTGGTCAGGGTCCAGGCGCTGACGGTCAGCGCCTTGTGAGCGAGTTGTCGCGGCTGCATCAGCGCGCGAGAGTCGCAGCCAAGAACAGATACTTGAGGTCGTTGTCCTGCAGCTCGCCACGTACGCCGATCCAGCCGCCCGGTTTGAAGGAGATGTCATCCACCCCTACCGAAAAGCTGACGCGTTCCCAAATGGTATAGTCGAGTGTAGCGCGCAGGCGCACATCGCCTGGCTCATAGCGCCGGTCGATGGGATCACGGGTATACTGCTTTTGCCGGATCTGCGTATTGAGCGCCAGGTTCTTGGTGAAATTCCACCACACGCGCCCGCCGAAGCGGCTTTCGAGCAGGCCCGCCGACAGGCCGAAACGATAAAATTGCCGTTCATCGTCGCGGAACCAGCGATAGCCGACCTGGAGATTGAAGTCGACGTTCAATTTATCCGGGTCATCAGTCTGGATATCGCGGCGGTCGCCGGCGGTACGATACACCACTCCAACCTCATAAAATTTCCACGGCCGTGGCTCAAGACGCATATAGGCTTCGCCGATGGTCACCCCAGAGCGGAGATTATTGCCGGCAGTGATGCCGCCGATGAACTTGAGCTCAGAGAATCCCTGCGTCAGCGGCTTCACTTCTTCCAGGCGCTGGTTGGCATTATCGAGCATGGTCTCGGCCTTGGTATGCAAGGTGTCTGCGAAGACCAGTTTGCCGAGCGTGCCCTGACCGCTGGCGATCTGCTGGCTGATGATCCCGGTATTGTCGATGGTCTTCTTCAGGTTCGGACGGTTTTCGGCCATCGCGCCGGCGACCTGCGTCGCCGCGTCTTCGACCTTGCTGCCGGCGCGGGTGAAGGTCTCGACCATGATGCGGATCTGCTCGCGATTTTCACCCACCACGGCACTGATGCGTTCGGCCACCGTGCGCACGTTGAGAATGGCGGTACGGATGTTGTCACGATTTTCAGAAACGGTGCCGTCGATAGTGCCGGCTGCGTCACCGATACTCTTGATCGTCACCTTCAACTGATCGCGGTTTTCCTTCACCGCATCACGAACCTGCGTCGACATCTCGCCAAAAGCCTCCATGCCCTCACGCAAGGCGACGATCGCCTTCTGGATTTCAACGCGGTTTTCTTCGACCAGCTTATGCACCGAGGCCACCGCTTCATCGACGCCCACCGGCTCGGCGCCGGCAGCCACTTTGGTACTCTCTGGAGTGATCGGCTTGCCGGTGCTCGATTGGATTTCGAGCTCGGCTCCGCCAAGGATCCCCTGGCGAATGAGGTATTGCGTCTCGTCACCGACCAGCACCGAACGTCTACGTGCGTCTTCGACTGAGAAGACCACCGACACCGCCGCCGAGCCATCGGTCTTGAGGACCGGGTCGACCGCCGACACCGAGCCAACGCGCACGCCGTTGTAGGTCACCGGATCGCCGGCCTTCAAACGCTGGACGCGTGGGAAAGTTACGGTGTAGGCGCCGCGTTTGCGCAAAGATGGCGTGATAAAAACGGTGAAGGTGAGGATCAGGGCGATCACCACCATGAACAGCATGCCGACTTTCAGCTCCGAGGTCATGACGCTTGCCCCTGTAGAAAGGCTTCAGTAAGGGGGCCTTGCGTCGAGCCGGTGAGCAACTGTTGCACCACCGGATTCTGATTGGCGCGAAAAGCTTCTTTCGAGCCGATGGCGATAATGCGACCTTTGTACAGCATGGCGATGCGATCAGCGATCTTGAAGGCAGCCTCAATGTCATGGGTGATGACCACGCTGGTGACTCCCAAACGGCGCTGCAGATCCAAGGTCAACTCGTTCACACCACTGACCGTCACCGGGTCGAGACCGGTGGTTGGCTCGTCGTACAAAATCAATTCAGGTTCTTGCACGATGGCGCGCGCAATACCGACGCGCTTGCGCATGCCACCCGATAAGGCGGCGGGCTTCAGATGCAGGATCTCGCCGGCTGGCAGATAAACCTTCTGCAAGGCGACGACGACCTTGTTGTAGATTTCCTGGGCGGGCAGCCGATGCACTTCGACCAAGGGCAGGCCGACATTTTCCAACACGGTCAGCGAATTCAGCAGAGCCGCGCCCTGGAAGACCACGCCGAGATGGTTGCGATAGGATTCGAGTTGAGCCTCGGTGGCGCGATCGAGACGCACGCTGCTGCCGGTGAAATTAACCTGAATCGAACCTTCGTCAGGGAGCAGCATGCCCATCAAGTGACGCAGCAAAGTGGTCTTGCCCGATCCTGACCCGCCGATGATCACCAGCGTCTCGCCGCGCAGGACATCAAGATCGATGCCGCGCAAGATGTGTCGTCGGGCGAAACTCTTGGTCAACTCACGGATTTGAAAAAGGGCTTCTTTGCCCGCTGGAACCGCATCCAACGGCGCCGAGGCTTCCATCTGTTCGCGGGACATCGAGCTCATTCGACCACCGGCTTGAGGACCTGCTGCACGAATCCGGTCATCATGAGGTTGGCAATCAAGACGCAGACCACCGAGGCCACCACGGTCTGGTTGGTCGAACGGCCGACGCCTTCGGCACCATCGGTGGTGTGCAGGCCACGGTCGCAAGCAATGGTTGCGATCACCGCGCCAAAGACCATCGACTTAAACAAACCCGAATAGAAATCGACATTACCGAGAATCCCGCGGGCGGACTCGAGAAATTCTTCTGCCGGCCGGTTGAAGACCTGTGCCGCCACCAGGCCGCCGCCGAACATCCCGACATAATCGGCGATGACGGTGAGCAAAGGCATGGCGACGATCAGCGCCAGCACCCGCGGCAAGACCAGGTAACGCACCGGATTGATATTCATCACGCGCAGAGCGTCAATCTCCTCGTTGACGGCCATGGTGCCCAATTCGGCCGCCATCGCTGCACCGACGCGCGACAACATGATGATCGCCGCCCAGATCGGCCCGAACTCACGGACGAATGTCGCGCCGATGATGGCGCCCAGATTGGCCTGGGCGCCGAATTTCTGCAATTCAGAACCGGTCTGCAGGGCCATGATCATGCCGGTAAGAAAAGCGATCAGGGCCAACACGAACATACTGCCGATGCCGCAGATTTCGATTTGGCGAAACAGCTGCGGTAGGACGCGTCCGGTCTGTGACAGCTGATGCATGGTATCCATGAACAGCAGCACGGCACGCCCACCAACACTGGCGCGTTCCATCGCCGAACGGCCAAAGCCTTCGACGACTTTGACCCCCGCCGCATGGTCAATGCCTTGAAAAATAGTAGTTTTTCGGTTCATGCCAAATCCATCCCCAAAAGGGCGCACGCCAGCAGGGTTTTCGCGTCACAGATCAGGCCCTGGCGACGCAACTGTGGAAGATCCGTGAGGGCTACGAGTTCACGCGCCACCAGCTCGCCATGCTCAGGTGCCGGCGGGACATCTACCAAGCCATAAGCGCGATAGAGGATGACTTCTTCGTCTGAGACGCCGATCGCCGCGAAAAAGCGGGTGAACTCAACCATGCGGGCGGCGGCAAAGCCGGCCTCTTCGCGCAATTCACGGCCAGCAGTGACCTGCGGCGGTTCGCCGGTAACGCGCGTACCGGCGGGAATCTCAAGCGTCCAACGACGAACCGGATAGCGGAACTGCCGCACCAGCACCACATGCATCGAATCCGGCTGGGCGAGGATAGCCACCGCCCCCGGATGATGGATGACCGGGCGCTCTACCGCACCATCAACCGTCGCAAACGACTCGACGGCGAGCGCGAAACGCGACGACGACCACAACGAGCGAGAACCAGTAAGGACGGGATCAGCCACGGGGCGGCCACCATAGGCGGCGCCCAACGATAGGCCAGCACGTCTGGGCCCCAGCTGGGCTGGGGGCTGGGGTTGGAGGCTTCAAGCTGTGAGCTTCAAGCTGTGAGCTTCGAGCTTCGAGCAGCCAGCGACCAGCGACCAGCGACCAGCCAACCCCACCCCCAACCACCAATAGCCATCCGCAAGCCAGGACTAGCATAGTCCCCCGTCACCGGAGCCCGTCATGCGCGTCAGTCTGTCTTGGATCACTCGTCTGCTCGGCCGTAAGGCGTTAGACATCGCGCCGAGCGAGTTGCAGGCGCGCCTGTCCACCCGTGTGGCCGAGATCGAGAACGAGATTGAAACCAGTGGCCCACGCTTGGATGGCATCGTGGTCGGCAAGGTGCTGACCTGTGCTCAGCACCCCAATGCCGACAAACTGCGCTGTACCACTGTCGATCTGGGCCATGGTCGCATCGTCCCCATCGTCTGCGGTGCAGCCAATGTCGCCGCCGGGCAGACCGTCGCCGTCGCCACGGTGGGCTGCAAACTGAGCGCTGACGGCAAAGAATTCACCATCAAGGCCGCCAAGCTGCGTGGCGAACCCAGCGAGGGCATGATCTGCGCCGAAGACGAAATCGGCCTGGGCACCAGCCATGAAGGGATCATGATCTTAGCCGATACGTTGGTTGCCGGCACGCCATTGCAGCAGGCTTTGAATATCGGCGACGCGGTCTTTGTCATTGAAAACCATGCCCTGACCAACCGCCCTGACTTGTGGGGCCAGCTCGGCTGGGCGCGGGAAATCGCCGCTGCCCTCGATCTGCCGACGCCGCGTACGCCCTCGACGGCATGGGCGACGTCTGCCGGCGCCTGGTCGGCAACCATCGCCGACGACGGTTGTTCGACCTATTGCGGGGCCGTGGTCGAAGGCGTGCATAACAGCGAGAGCCCGGCGTGGCTACGCGCCGCCCTGGAAGCATGCAAAATCCGCCCCCTCGGCCTGCTCGTTGACGTCACCAATTTCGTGATGCTCGAACTCGGCGCGCCGAT
>JAYVTR010000348.1:0-3986 GCA_043788625.1 Planctomycetota bacterium | reverse complement strand
GGTCACACGCATAATCAGTTGCGGGCTGACCCGGCTGTCGCTGCTCTCGACCTCGAGATGAATGTGTCCATCCTGAGTGAATTTGCAGGCATTGCTGAGAAGATTGATGAGGATTTGACGAATCTTGAGGGCATCACCAATCGCCTCCTGCAAGTGCGGCGAGATATCCACCCGCAGCTGGTTGTGGTGTGCTGCCACCAACGGAGCGATGACGTTCGTCACCTCGTCAATCATATGTCGCACGGTGAAACTATCGCGATGCACGCGCATCCGCCCGGCTTCTAACTTGGTAAAATCGAGGATGTCGTTGATCAAAGCCAAGAGGTGCCGGGCGGATTGGCCGATACGCCCCAAGTCGCGTTGCACCCCTTCAGGGCCGGCCAGCTCTTTGGGAACGGCCAGCTCTTCGGCGATCATTTCGGCGTAACCAATGATGGCATTCAGCGGCGTGCGCAATTCATGGCTCATGCTCGCCAAAAACATGCTTTTAGTGCGGCTGGCCTCTTCGGCCAAGGCGCACGCCGCCTGGGCGTGCTGATTGGCAATCTCGAGCTGGGCGGTGCGCGTGACCACTTGATGCTCGAGCCCTGCGGTCAGGTCACGCAGCTGATGAGCCGTGTGACGGAGAGCTTCACGCAGCTGCTCACCTTCGCGAATGCCCGATGCTGGCAGTTCTTGCGCCGGTGCAAAATTGCCTTCGGCCATGGCGGTGGCGGCTACAGCCGCATTCACTACCGGTGTGGCCAGAGCCCGGGCTAGACGACTCACCGCCCAGGCGGTGATCAGCACGCCCAAGCCCAACGTCACCACCGCGCCAAAGGCGATGACGGCAGCGATCTCTTGGACAATGCGCCCGTCGCCTTGAGCCACGAGGCGTATGCCCTCGGTCGTGAGACGATGCTCGGTGTGCTGCCCACGGAATTCTTCCAGCGGACGGCCGATGGCCGCGAGATTACTGCTGGCGGTGACGATTCCGCTGGCTGATACCAACCAGATACTGCGCATCGCGTCGTTGCCCGCGGCACGGACCAGCAGCTGTTGGGTTTGCGCCTGGTCCATCCTCGTCGGTTTAATCGCCAAAGCGAGATTCTCCAAGGCCATCTGGTTGCGCGATTGGCTGAAATCATCAAGTACGCTTTTCGCCACCCCGACTGTCACCGTCGCCACCAACACCGCCATCACCGCTAATGGCACCAGCGTCAAGAGCAGGGTCCGCTCATGCAATGATGGCAATTTGCGAAGGCGCCTGGCCGAATCAGTTTCGATCTGAGGGTGCGTCACGTTTGAGTATACCCGAGGATCAATCCAAATGCCAGGGGCTACCGAGAGCGTAGTTTAAGGACTGGCAAGCGGCGCCTAGGCGGTGGAAGAAGCCGTTGCTTTCAGGCGATAACAACCGCCACGATCCTGGGTGAGGCGTTCGAAATGCTCATCGATGCCCATGGTTGTTTCAGAGCCGCCCAAAAAGAGGAACCCGTCTGGCGCCAGGACCCGGCGTACCTTGGCGAGGATCTGCCGTTTGGTTTCAACATCAAAATAGATCAATACGTTGCGCATCATGATAATATCCGCGCTGCCAATCGCGCCATATGAGTCAAGCAGGTTCAATTCCCTGAATTCAACCATACGCTTGATATCATCGGCGAGCTTCCAATCGCCATTGGCATTTTTATTGAAGTAACGATCCATCAGCGCCGGCGGCAGACCCCGCGACACTTCTAGGGGCGAATAAATGGCGGTGGCAGCCTTGGCTAAAACTTCGCTGGCAATGTCGGTCGCCACCAGACGCAGTTGCCACGCCAGCAACGCCGGATGCTGTTCACGAATCAGCATCGCTACCGAATAGGGTTCTTGGCCAGTCGAGCAGGCCGCGCACCAGATGGTCAGACGTTTATTCACTGAACGCTTGGCGATGAGCTGCGGCAATAAGGTCTTGGTCAGCGTCTCGAAGGGATGGGCATCACGCAAAAACAGCGTTTCGTTGGTGGTCATCGCTTCGATCACTTGTCGATGCAGCTGCGAATTGGCCTGCACACGCAATCGCAGACACAAAGCCTCCAGCGAATCGAGCTGGGCGGCCTTGGCCACCGGCAGCAGGCGCGACTCGATCAAATACGATTTGTCAGCACCCAGCACGATGCCGGTTCGCTCACGCACCAACTTACGGATCATATCCAGATCGAATGAAGAGATTGACATCTATCCGGCAGCTTACCTCATAATGTCCAAAATCGCAAACTTCCCGACCCAGGGTTAAAAAAAGTCCGCACAGTACGTACGAGTACATAAAAATCAAAATCTTTCATCTGCAAACCTGGCTCAATCCAAGAGTTTTAATTCGTTCATTACCGCCACCCACGCCGCCAGGGCACGGGCCGGGATGCGTACCTGATCGATAGAAGCGGACTCGGCCGTACGTTGGTGATCATGGCGGTGCCAGGGCATGGTGCGGGCTTCGAGGCGCTTAGCGATAAATGAGGTGCTGCGTCCAACCACCTGCGCCGCCGCCACGGTGTCGAGGAGTTCGCCGGGCTCAGCCACGACTTCCCAGATGGGTTCCTTGGTCAGGTCGTTACGCGCCGCCTTGCGGTTGGCGGTAACCAGCAAGCGCGCCGTCGGCAGCAGGTCTTCAGCAGCCACCCCAGCTGCAGCCTGCATGCGCAACAATGCCAAGGGCAGGTCGTAAAGCCCACCCATGGCCGCATTCCAGGCTGGCAAATGGCCTACCAGCCACTGCGCCGCCGGAAGCGCCTGCCGCGAGCGGATGGCGCCATCGGCAAAGGCATTGACCAGCTCAATGACGAGGTCCTCGTCCGCTTCGCCAGCGCGAATCAGGACATCAATGCCCTGTCCGGCGGCGGCGGCCTCGCCCGCCAGCAGCTGACAGCGGATCAACAATTCCACATCATCTGCCGACACTTCGCGGCCGGCATGGCTGTGGATGATGCCCTGGCTTACCCACCAGCCAAGATCGGCAAGGCGCTCAAAGCCGCCACCCAATCCAGGGTGGCCCTCTTCAAGCCCTTCGCTCAAGGCGGCAGCCAGTTCCAGCCAATAGGTCGCCACATCGCCGTCCCATGCCGGGCCAGCGATCAAGGTCTTGGGCATGCCATCAACCGCTTCCGCCAGTTTCGCCAGTTCTGCCAGCGCACTGGCGAGCATGGCCGGTTGAGGGAAGGCTTCACCACAGGCGGCCACCATCTGAGCGCGCAGTTCGACGGTCAAATGGCCGAAAAAAAGCTGCGGCATGGTCGTCACCCCATGGTCCAAGGCCATCACTACCACGCACATACCCTCGGCGGCAGACAACATGGAGCGGGCGGCGGCGGGTGCGTCTGGCGCCCCCTGGCGAGCCAATTCGCTGGCAATACTGGTCAATGGCCCTGTGCCATCGGTCAAATACTGCTGGCGTGCGGCGGCAAAGGTCGGCGTGAATGGAGCGATAAACAGCGAATGGAAGCGCGATTTCCCGGCCATCAATTCTGACATCATCTGCAGCGGATTGAAATCCTGCTGCTGCGTCAGTTGGGCAAAGGCATCGGTCAGGTCGGACTCAGGCATGGGCAGATGATCCTGGATGAAAATTGCAGCCGCAAGGTGGGACTTCGCCGGTGGCCATTGGTGCAATGACTCTGGCGTCATGTGCCTTTCAAGATACCACCTTAGCCCATGCTCGCTTGGCATCTCGGTTGGCGCTATCTGTGTAAACGCCGAGCGGCGTGGCTGGCGTTCTTCGCCATTACCTTGACGGTTGCCGTACCGGTGGTGGTGCTCGGCGTCATTCAGGGATTCCTTGACGTGACTACGCGTCAGGCGCGCGCCAACGAAAGCGACCTGACGGCGACGTCCTCATGGTTTGGCGATGGCATTCCCGACACCGCCAAAGGTCGCGCCACCATCAGCGCGGTACCCGGTGTAGCGCGTATCGCCCCTTTTGTGTCGCAATATGGATTACTGGTGCCGCGTTTGGCACGCAATGAGAGCGA
>JAYVTR010000347.1:0-6799 GCA_043788625.1 Planctomycetota bacterium | reverse complement strand
GGTCTTTTGAGTCAGGCGGCGAGTGTCAGTAGAAGGCATAAGAAGGAAGACGATGCTATATGTAAAACATTACGACTTATATGGCTCCGGTTAGTAAGTCTCAAATAGTTCCGTGCGGAGGTCCGTTGATAGTTTACCCGCGTCCTCCGCACGCGGATAAATCAAGTCACACAAAGCCAGGACACACACACTTTTCACCCAGTTATCATCGTTACGGCAGGCGAAGTTATCGATCGGTCGGTCATTGTGGGTTTCTGGTATTTTAATCGGAGAAAAGTGCGTGTTCTGGCTTCTTCGACAGGTTGACAATCATAACTAAATATGTTACATTTTGTCAACATAAATGAGGTGTATATGAAAAATATTTTAGTCATTTTGGGACATCCCCGAAAAGGTTCTTTTTGCGAAGCGCTAGCCAATGAGTATGTCGCCAAAGCGAAGACAAAAAATAGCACAGTCGAATTGGTGGAACTGAGCGATTTAATTTTTGACAAAAATTTTCTATACGGTCCGAATGAGAAAAGTCCGCTTGAAAATGATTTGGTTAAAATGCAAGAAAAAATAAAAAATGCAGATCATATTGTATGGGTCTACCCTATTTGGTGGGGCGACACTCCGGCGTTACTGAAAGCCTTCATCGATCGTACACTTTTACCAAATTTTGCTTTTAAATATAAAAGTGGCTTTGGTTATCCTGATAAATTACTCACAGGTAAAACGGCGGAGCTGATAGTCACTATGGACGCCCCTATTTGGTATTACAAATTATTCTTAGGAAGCCCAGGAATTAAGATTATGAAAAGAGACATTTTAGCATTTTGCGGAATAAAAGTCGTCAAAACGTACTTATTTGGGCCTATTAAGGGGTCCACGGCGGAGCAACGAGCTAAGTGGTTAAGGAAAATTGAGTAGTTGAGGGAAAAGTTAGGACACACACTTTCCTCTCTGTCACCGGTCATCATTGACGTTTCTCCCCATCTTGGTCAGAGATCCACAACGACCGAACGGTCGTTACCTTCGCCTGCCGTAGCGACGCTGTTCTAGACCCGGGACATTGGAGAAATGTGTGTGTCCTGACATTCACCGGCATTCGAAATGAACTGATAAATTCAGCCGTAAGCGAAACATAGGTGCATGAAGGACTTCTAAAGAATCGAATAATGCACCTGAATCCCCACCACCTGATGCTCAGCATCAGGTGGACTTCCCGGCGCCGCGTAGTTCGCCACTCCGAAAACAGGTACGGGTTTCAGGCGACTTGAACGAGCTTACTTAGCCAGGTTCTTCCGCGTGTAAATCAGCTCCATACTCTTGTGTTCAGACTGGCCCTTTGGGGTGCTGTACATGGTAAAAGTCATCTTATCTGCAGAGTCGGCGACGAGCACGGACCGCATGTTCACCGAGCCCCCGGTCATGGGACACAATGGCATCTCACTAGTGTACGTGATGGTCTTTCCGTTATCCGTGCTGGTTCCGGTCATGGGCTGCATGCCGGTGGAGAAATTGTCGAACCACGTCGCGACGTACACCTTGCTCAAGGCATCGTATCCACTCAAGCCAATACCCATGTACGGCTTGTTCATCATCTCGCCTTTAAATTCCTGACGCAGCCACTTTCCTTCCAGAACCAGCGTGAAAGTGGCGGTGCCCTTGGACGACATAGCGGGTGCCGCGGGTGCCATCCACATAGAGGACTGCACGTCCCATTCGCCGACGGCCTTGGCCAGAGCTGCGTGCTCGACGCCAGTGGTCGACATTTTTTGCATCGCCGCCTGCATGGCGGCTGCATCAGGTACGGGTTCTGCCCCGTAGACCATGCAGGTCGCGAGGACGGTAAGGATGAGGGCGTAACGCATGATGACTCCGGTGGGTGGGTGCGGATTGAAGATCCGCTACGTGGTGGTTTGCAGGCTACGCATCATCGACACAATTCTAGCTCGTGTGTCGATGAGCATGAGAGTGGTCAAAGAAGAGGCGCATCGAGACAGCGACTGCGAGGCGACAGGTTAACGTATCCTCTGGGGAGGTTGAGTAGATTTCTTAGCAGGAAAAGTGCCAACTATCGTATCCCATCGTTGGTTAACCACACCTGCCGCCGCGTCGCGGTAAGCCAAACCTCGGCAGCGAAACGGCCCGCACAGCGCGGAGGCACAGGAGCAGCCTAGACTGAGGGCGGATTGTATCCCAAGAATTAATTCGCTGTCCCAGAACACAGCAACCCAGCCGCGTGGCTGGGTTGTTCTGTTTGGAAGGGGTCGAGCCGCGGAGCATGAAAAAGAAGTGCCTATCCTTGGATTTTTCTTTGGATTCTTCCTTGGATTCTGTCCTCTGGTGATTTCGATCGGAAAAAAGTGTGGGCCCTGGCCTTTCATTGGCCTTTCCTAGCGATTGCCATCCGGGATGGGTGGATTGCTATGGGCACTAGTTTGAAGAGCATGGCAAGCCGTCATCCTCGCTTTGGAGTCCTTATGCGGCGCGTCCTCATCAGTCTTGCCCTTTCATTCACGGTATTGGCAATCGCCAGCTGTGGTGGCGGGGGAGGCGGCTCGGCTGGAGGCGGGGCCACGCCGGTGGCATATGCTTCGTACACCACCGCCGTCACGGGTGCGACTCCGGATGCAGCGGTGGGCGATACCTCAGTGATCATGCTGACCGGTGCACCTCCCGCCTCGAGCCGGATCGTCCATCCGCTCGATACGTTTTTCGCGGCCGATCTCACTGCCGGGGGTGGTTCCGTGACGCTGCCCGTTGGAGCCACCCTCGACTTCAATCTGCTTAGTGCCACGCAATTGAATGTGGCGACAGCGCAAGATACCTTTCATGCGGTGAGCGGGGCCAAGACCGGCACCAATACCTATAGCACGGTCGACTGGTTCGCGGTGCATACGGCGCCACCCACCAACGGAGCCTTCACCGCCACGGTGACGGCGGTCACCACGGGTGCGGTGAGTGTCGGCGATGCCTTTCGCATGTTGATCATTCCGCCCGGATTCGTCAGCATCGAGTCAGATGAACTCTCGGCCACCGGCTTGATCAAGAATGGCACTGCTTGGGTTGCACAGGCGAGCAGCTGGAATGGGACTGGCGTCAAAACCCACAAACTGTCGTTTTCTGCCGATCTGAGCAGCGGCACCTATGTGAAAAAACAAGGTGGAACCACCACTCTGCAATTCGCATTTTCCATGAGCGCATTGGCTTTGCCGGCGGCGATCACCGGGGCGAAGACGCCTGCTACCGCTAATCCAGGCAATGTACCCGGGTATACGACCACTGCCTATGCTCTCGCCACCCATCCGGCGAATACCGCCTTGACCATCGCCCTCAATCCCGCTGCCGGTACGGTGACCCTTGCTGGCAGCCAGTTCCAGCTGGTTTCCCTCAACACCGTCGGAACAGGTTCAAGCATCACCGCCAAACGCAATTTCACCGACGCCACCTTGACCACGGCCGATAAGCGGGCCTCCGAAGATATCTACCTGGAGTTCACCGCGACTGGCGTCCTGGTGGACGGCTTTTCCATACTCTCCCTGTGGCAGGATCCTACTCCCGGCAACGATGGCGGCTCTGGCGCGAATGACATCATCCTTGGCATCATCTCGCTGATGCCTTGATGGGTTACGTCCAGCGATTGTGCTTGCTGGTGGCTTTGGGCTGCCTGGCGTCAGCGATCTACGTAGGCATGTCCGCACATCATCGCGGGCCTGCCTACGTCGAGAAGAACCGCGCGCATGTGGTAGCGCCCTCGACGGGGGCATTACCAAGCGAAACGGAACTTTCGCAGCCTGCGGCTGGAGGCGAAAGCAGCAGCCGTGGCGTGGTACCGCCCCCATCGGCAGACGGCTGGCAAACGGCTTCCGCTCAGCCCGATCAGACCTACGCAAGGACCTCGGCTGGGCGCACGGTTCACCCACATCCAGCCGCTGCTCCACCTGAGGACCAAGGAGCGGATCGCGACGATGCTTTGAAGTCTCAATCGCCGCCTGAATCAGGCGTAGATGCAGCTGACGGCACGCCGTATACAGCACCGTCGATCTGGGTCCGCCAGAAAATGCATATCGGCCTGCACGGCCGTGCATCTTCGCCGCGCATGGTACCTGGCGAACCACGCAGCCGTGGCTAGGGAAGGGTTTGGTTCATCAGACCCCTGTGGCTCGCGCAGCAGAAAGGCATCTTCTTAGCCCAACAGCATTGTGTGTGGCCCCTTCACCACTGACTCACGACCACGTGCACGGATTTCGACGCCAGCGCGAAGGAGACATCCCAGTTAAGGCGCGGAAACGAGTCGAGAAATGGAATGGATTGGCGAAGCCGACCTCATCGGCGATATCGGTGATGGATCGCGCGGTGGCCAGGAGCAAAGCGCTGGCCGACTCAATGCGCCGCCGCTCAAGCCAGGCCATGGGCGGGGCTCCGACCTCGGCAGTAAACAGTTCAGCAAGTCGTGAACGGGAGCCGCCGGCAGCCCGCGAGAGCTGACGCAGGTCGTGCGCAGCGCCGAGGTCCGCTTCGAGGTGAGCCAGCGCCGCCGCCACCAACGGATGGAGCCGGCGCGCCGGACGTGCCAACAACAAAATGCGCTCCATGGCGTTGTCGCGCAGGAGGAAGTCGTCGCCTACCTCGCGCAGGATGGCGAAAGCAGGAGCAAGACACGCATTGGGTTGCTCCAAGGTACGGATGCCCGGCAGTCTCTCAGGCAGATCCAGCCATTCCCGCCAGCGGCTAGGTGGCGCAATAAACGCCCACGTCTCGCATGCCCTCGGGCCCGTCACCTGGTAGCCGGTACGTGGCGGGATGACGATCAGAGACGGGGCATCGACGCGTGCCTGGAGACGACCTGCCTTCAGGATCCTGGTGAAGGTAAGGCTCCCCTTATCGAGCCAGCTGATGGTCCACCAGGGCATGTCATTTTCTCGAATGAAAGCATGGTTTTTTTCATGCACAGCGGTTCCGATGGCAATCACATGCATGGCATCGCAGCCTAATTGGCATCGGACGAATCAAAAGGTATGTCGGACGATGGGCTATGGCCGTATCAAGATCCCCACGCCATCCTACCGGCATGCGCATCCCCGCCAACGACACTCTCGCCATCGCCGCACACCTTACCCGTACTGGCTGGGCCATCGCCGCAGATGTGCTGGATGCGTCCAGCGTCGCTGCGCTGACCGCTGCCGTGCAGGCAACTTGTCCGCTTACAACCGATACGCGCTGCGATCTTGCCGTCATCGAACGTGCGCCTGCGGTGGCGGATCTGTTGCGCAATCGGCTTTTCGTTTCGGTCATGCGTGCCTGCATCGGCGCCAATGATCTGGTGGTACATCGCAGCGCCGCGTTGCGTCGTCCACCTGAGGGTCCTGGCATCGGTTGGCACAGCGACTTTGCGGGCGAGGGTTACGGTGCCGAAGGCTCACCGGACAGCCTTTTGAACCGCGGCGAATGGCCCAATGGCGCGTGGTTTTATCTCGACGGATGCTATCCCGAACGCGGTGGCTTGGCGGTGATGGAGGGGTCGCATGTTCCCGGGTGGCGGCCACCCACCGCATGGACGTTCGACCTCCCCGGGGTGGTCTCCATTATCGCCGAGCCAGGCGACCTCATCCTCTTCGCTGCTCGCACCTGGCACGCGGCGCATCCGCTAACGGGCATCATGCGCCATTCCCTGGGTCTGAACTTGCGACCGCGCTCGGTCGCCATCCAGACTCCGAAGTTGCCGCCCCCTGCGACTACGGCTTTCCTCGCCGGTCTACCTGATGACCTCAGACCATGGTTCGATGGATATGCCGGTTGGCTGCCGGATCCGCGTTGATCCACGCATGCGGTGCCAACTTGTAAGGAAGCCAAAGAGTGCCAGAAACAAGGCACACACACTTTTGCCACATATCCCTGTGGCTTCGGCCGACTGATTAGGCAATGCCGTGCGTGGCATAGTGATGGGAAAGTGTGTGTCCTTTCAATGCCTACAAAGGAGCGAATCGCGACGATGCCTTGAAGTCTCAATCGCAATCTGAATCAGGCGTAGATGCAGCTGACGGCACGCCGTATAGAGCGCCGTCGATCTGTGTTGCAAGTACTTGCAGAGTGCCTCCTCTTTGGCTCTATAATATTTTCTTTATTCCATCGACATGTTAATTATCATTGCTGTTTCTAGAAACTCTATAGTCCATTTCAGCATTCAATTGTTTCTGAGTAAATCTATTTGGACCAAATAATGACATCGAAATCACAGCCAAAGGAATTCCTACAAATGACAAAAGAATTCCCGCCGGGGGAAGCATCGCAACATAGATAAATCCAAAAAAAAATTAAACAAACCCCAATAACTTCTAAAAATCCCACCAAATATAGCCGAGAGTATAGAAAACGTTATACCCATAGCTATGGAAACAATAATCTGAAGATTTCCATCGTTGGGCTTATTTAACAATTCAATATAATAATATTTTGATACCCAATCATAGCGATTAAAAATAGCACCATTAAAGTCAACAAATTTGAAAGATGAGCCAAATACGATAACTTTTCATTTGTCAGATTCCTAAGTTTTTCGACAACCATTTCATCATTTCGTCCTTTATTCAATACGAAATAACTAAAAATAACCTTCGCGACGATTTTAATATTCATTTTTTTATTTTTTTTAAATTATGGATAATATTCGGGTCATTCGGGTATGCCCAACGTTAGCGATCACTGGGCGCCGCCCAATGGCCCTCGGTTAACCTTTCCGCTTCACGGCCGGTGCTTTGCTGACGCGTGTATGTGACCTTCCTGGTCGTTTTCTTCGAGCGGTTTGACTCAG
>JAYVTR010000346.1:0-5287 GCA_043788625.1 Planctomycetota bacterium | reverse complement strand
TTGAGTCGAACTCGACTTGTGAAGAATGCGAAAGTCGCAAATCAATAGAATGCGGTTTAGACCCTTGAATTTGGGAGGAACCCCAGGAGTGGACGTCATAAGGCGGAGATGGAGGACTGGGGTGGACGTTGGTAAACCGGTTACTATGCATCGAGCGCTTCTACTACCAAGCGGGATGGCGCCATGCGCTGCGTGGTGCACACCAGTAAAGATCTCGATGTGCCGTTAACGTTTTGACCGTCGTTGACGGAATCGTCGCTTCCCTTCAACAGTCCCTTCAGCGATTGACGAACTCGCAATGGAAGTAATCGACGTCGATGAAACCCGCCTGATCGCTGTCGGCGACGGTATAGATGCCGATCATGTCGCCGCGATAGCCGTAACTGGAAAGCATGTAATGTCCGCCGCTGGGCGTGAAGGCGAGGCCATCGACGCTGAAGCTGAAAGCGGCCTTCGCCCGGCGCAGCGGCACCAGCTGGTTTGTCGGCATCATCAACGGCAGCGATGCGCGTACCTTAAACCTGCCCCTGGACCTTCTCGGCACAGGCATCTGGACGAGCGATCAGCCGCTGATAGCGCCGAGAAGAACGACGCCTGGAACCGCCATGGCGGCCCGGTGTCGGCCACGGATACGCTGACCATCGAGCTGCGCGCCGATGGCGGTTTCGTCGGTCGCTTCAGCCGCTAGATGGTGGGATCGCGGATCGGGTCATCACCCTGCGCCAGATGATCGGCGATCTGCTGCAGGCGCAGGTGTCACGCCATGGCCCCCGGCGTGCATTGGGCAAAACGCCAGAACAGAAAACGCCGGAACAGGCACCTGGCCGCGGGTCAGCGACGCGAAGCCCGCCATAGGCGGAAGCGGTCGATGCCCACGGCCACGACGATGACCACGCCGATGATGATCTCCTGCACCCAGGTCGGCCATTCGAGCAGCTGGCTGCCGTTGCGCAGGACGCCCATGACCAGAGCGCCGATCACCGCACCCAGGGCCGTGCCCACCCCTCCGGCGAGTGAAGCGCCGCCGATGACGGCGGCGGCGATGATGTCGAGCTCGCGGCCGTTGGCGGTGGTCGGGTCGCCCTGGTGCAGTTTGGTCATCTCCAGCAGACCGGCGAGGCCGAAGAACAGACCCGCCAGCGCGTAGACGCCAACCGTCGTGGTGCGTACACGGATGCCGCACAGGCGCGCTGCCGCCGCATTCGAGCCGATGGCATAGAGATGCCGGCCGAACACCGACTTGCGCAGCACCAGCGCAGTCAGCACCGCCACCACAGCAGCGATCAGCACCCCGGGCGCCACCGGGATCTGCGCCAGGATCGGGCCATCCAGCGCCGAGGGGAAGGGCCGCATCAGGCCATCGAGCCAGCTGGGGGCGATGTTGATGGTCTGGTTGTCGGCCAGACCCTTGGCCATGCCACGGGCCACGCCCAGGGTGCCGAGGGTGATGATGAACGGGGTGATGCCGGTGAAGGCCACCAGCGAACCGTTGATCGCTCCGGCGGCGCCGCCGCTGGCCAGGGCCACCAGGCAGGCGACGCCGGTGCTGGCGCCGGCATGCAGGGCCATCGCCGCTCCCACGCCGGAGATTGCGATCACCGAGCCGATCGAGAGATCGATGCCGCCGGCAACGATGACCATGACGATGCCGCAAGCGCCGATGGCGACGATCGCCGACTGGGCGAGGATGAGGCACTGGTTTTTCCAGGCAATGAAAGCCCAAGGACTGGCCAAAGGATCTTCAGGGTCTGACTTGAGCCACACGGCGAGCGCAAACGCCGCCCACATGACCACCAGGGCCAGGAACGGCCCGAGTGTGGTCAGGGTATGCAGCCACAGGGATTTCTTCGCCAGCTGCATGGGCTGAACTGCCGGCAACGAAACTGGGACATTGGGAGGTACGGTGTTGCTCATGCGGCTTCTCCACCTAAGGCGGCGGTCAAAATGGAATGGGCGTCCCAGGTGGCGACCGGACCCGGCGATGATAAGCGCCCACGGCGCATGACGGCAATGCTGTCGCAGACGCCCATCAATTCCGGAATGTAGCTGGAGACGACGATCAGCGCCCGACCCTCGGCAGCCAGTTCACCGATCAGGCGGTAGACCTGGGCCTTGGCGCCGACATCGATGCCGCGCGTCGGCTCGTCGAGGAAGAGGATGCGCGCATCGTGGTGCAGCAGGCGACCGATAGCGACTTTCTGCTGGTTGCCGCCCGACAGCTGGCCGATCGGCTGTGCCGGACCGGCGGCTTTCACCCACAAGCGTTGCATCCACGTCGCCGCTGCCGCCTGCTGCCGGTTGCGGTCGACCAGGCCGGCGGTAGCCACCGGCGCCAGGCGCGTCAGGGTGAGGTTGTCGGCGATCGACAGGCCGAGGGCGAGGCCCTCCTCCTTGCGGTCCTCGCTGACCAGGCCGATACCGGCCGCCAGCGAGGCGCGGGGCGAACGGTTCGTCAGCGGCTTGCCGTGCAAGTGCACCGTACCGCTGATGCTGGCATCGAGGCCGAACAGCACGCGCAGCATTTCCGTGCGCCCCGAACCGACGAGGCCGAAGATGCCGAGGATCTCGCCGGCACGCAGGGTGAATGAGGCCTCGACCGGCAACAAGCGGCCAGCCAGGGCGCGGACTTCGAGTACCGGCGCACCGAGCGTGTGGGCGATACGCGGGAACAGATCCGACACCTCGCGGCCAACCATCAGGCGAATGAGATCGGCTTCACGGGCGTCGACCATCGCGCCGCCACCGACGCTGGTGCCGTCGCGCAGTACCAGGAAACGGCTCGCGATGCGGCGGCACTCCTCCAGATGATGGCTGATGAACAGCACCGCTGTACCGACCGCCACCAGGCGGTCGATGGCGGCGAACAAACGCGAGGCATCACTGGCGGTGAGGCTGGCGGTGGGCTCGTCGAGCACCAGGACACGCGGCATGCCCAGGGCGAGGGCGCGCGCGATTTCGACCAGCTGCTGCTGAGCCACCGACAGCGCACCCGCCGGTGTCGCCAGCGGCAGATCGCCGATGCCCAGCAGCTCCAACGCCGCGCGAGCGATGCGGTCGCGCTCGTCGGTGCGTACCGCGCCCAAACGCGATGGTTCGGCACCGAGGACGATGTTCTCGGCCACGCTCAGGTGACGGACGATGGTCAGCTCCTGATAGACGATGCCAACGCCACGCAGACGCGCCGCGTGCGGATCGCCTGGGGCATACACTTCGCCATCGAGCCGCATCTCGCCGGCATCGGCATGGTGCGCGCCGCTGAGGACCTTCATCAGTGTCGATTTTCCGGCACCGTTCTCACCGATGATCGCCAGGCATTCGCCAGCGCCCACGGTCAAGTCGACGCGGGCGAGCGCCTGCGTCGGACCGAAGGCCTTGCGGATGCCGCGCATCTCCAGCCGGGGAGCTGTCGCCTCGGGAACCACTGAACCGGGAGTAGCCATCATTCGCCCTGCGGCTTGATCAAAGCCTGGATCTCAGGCGTGTCGAGGTTGTCCTTGGTGACCACGACAACCGGCGTGTCGATGCGCTTTTCGACGGTCTCGCCACGCAGCTTGGCGACGCACATCTTCACCCCGAGGTAGCCCATCTTGTATGGATCCTGCACCACCAGAGCCTGGATGCGGCCCTCCTTGAGGGCGTTGATCAACGGCGTACTGGCGTCGAAGCCGATATGGATGACCTTGCCGGCGAGGCCGGTCTCCTGCATCGCCAGGGCCATCCCCACCGTTGACGGTTCATTGACCGAGAACACCGCCGTCGCCCCCTCGCGCCAACGACCGAGGAGATTCTGACTGGCGTTCAAAGCGCTTTCACGAGTGGCACCGGCGTGCTGATCAGTCGACAGCAGGGTGACGGTGGGATGCTTGGCCATCTCTTCGAGGAAGCCGTCTTCGCGTTCGGCGGTGCTCGCCGAGCCGACCAGGTAGCGCAGCATCACCGCCTTGGCTTGTTCGCCGCCGAACTTCACCAGCTGCTGCGCCGCAATGCGTCCACCTTGCTTGTTGTCGGTGGCGATGTAGCTCGCCGGCTTGTCGGAAGCGAGTGCCGAATCAATGATCACCACCGGGATGCCCGAGGCGGTGGCCAGCTCGACCGGCGCCACCAGCGCCTGTGCATCCAACGGCGACAGCACGATGCCGGACACGCCTTTGGCGACGAAGTTCTGCACCACGTCGATTTGCGCCGTGCGGTCGTCCTCCTTCAACGGCCCCTTCCAGATGATCTTCACCTTGCCAGCAGCATTGCTGAATTCTTTTTCAGCGGCGGTGGCACCGGCCTTGACCGATTTCCAGTAATCGTGGGTGGTACCCTTGGGCACCACGGCGATGGTCAGCGTCCCCTCCGCGCACCAGGCGCTCAACGGTAACAGAAGAGACACGAGAAGTGAGGTACATTTCATTTTTTCGAAGATCATCCGCATCCCATGTCATGCTAGTAAAATTTCCCGGACATCTGTCCTGGATGTGAGTCAATTCATGCTCGGCGGTATCTGAACAACATCAGTGATGACCTGCATCACGAACGACGGACAGCGGCGGAATTGACGCCCGCCCAGTATGCTCGGCGGCGGGTTGTGGTTGGCAAATTGGGTTCGTAAACCGGTTACGCAGATTCCTGGCTGACGAGGTGGTTACCTACGTCAGCCAGGGCATCAATCCTTCATGCATGTGGAACCGAAAAATATGCAGGAGAGACGGACTTGACCACTAAACAGGTGTACAATGAGAGCAGCGCATCATTGACCTTTCAGACGCAACTCCGACACCGACCATGCCGGCAAGGTCTATTTGAAGCGTGATCCAGGTATCTTCACCGACTTGGTCACCGGCGCAACTTGCTAGGGCTCGGCAATGCTATTTTTATCCAACGGATTTCCGGATCACAGCTGCGTGACGATCGCCGTCATGCCCAGGGCCTTCGTTCCACGGAGATCAACGTCCGCCTCTATCGGTTGGACACTTGCATTCACCGACTTCAACACCGGCTCATTGCTGGACTCGGTGTGGCTGGCCGCGATGTAGATTGGCTGGGGTACAGGAACGGCAAGGTCGTTTTATTTTTAATTTTTATCATCCAGAATGGAATGGTGTATCTGCTGAAGAATGGCGATGAAGAAAACCATATTATGAATAAAATAAGCATTCAAAATTGATTATAACTGATTTTAAATACTATAAAAAGCGTTCAGGGAACGGTAATAATGAGGTCCGGACGATACTTTAGATCACTTTGACTTATAGTATCGCTACTGGCACTGAGGGTAAGCCATTTCACTACATCGCCTTCC
>JAYVTR010000345.1:0-7135 GCA_043788625.1 Planctomycetota bacterium | reverse complement strand
TCAAAGGGCTCAAATCAGTCACCCGACTATCGGCCAAGTTGAGCGCCGATAGCTGCGCGCCCTGTAACGTGGCGATCGAGCTCAGCGGGCAACGGTGCAGATCAAGACGGGTCAGCGGCATGTCGATCAATGGTGACAGATCAGTCACCGGCAGGCCGCTGAGATCCAGTACCGTCAACGCCATGCCTTTGAGCGGCTCGAGATCGGCAATGGCAGTACCGGTGATGGTCAGATCAGTCAGCGGCATGCCTTGCAGGGGTTCCAGGTTGGTTACCCGCGTACCGGTCAGGCGCAACGACGTTAGACGCATTCCGCGCAGGGGACTCAGATCCGCAACCCACGTATTCGTGGCATCCAGCTCAGCCAGCTTCAGGCCTTTTAACGGCGCCAGGTCCTGGACCCGCGTGCCGGCGATCGACAAGGTGGTTAGTGGCATGCCGGCCAGGATCGCCAGATCCTGAACCCGCGTGCGGGCGATGCGCAGGGTCGCCAAGGGCAGGCGCTCGAGGGCGGTAAGGTCGGCCACGGCGGTATCGGAGATGTCCAGTTCTTCCAAAGGCAAGGTCGCCAGTGGCGCCAGATCGACGATGCGGGTATTGGCCAGGCGCAAGATGCTGACGGGCAAGCCCGACAACGGCTCAAGGTTACGCACTGGCGTATCAGTAAGATCCAGGCTGATCAGCGGCATGCGCTTCAATGGCGTGATGTCGAGGGCCTTGGTGTGCGCCAACGATAGACGCGCAATTGGCAACCCTTCTAGCGCTGATAAATCATAGACATCGCCCCGACCCGCTAGGCCGTCGATTGATAATTTACCATCTTTATCGGCACTGAAACCGACGCGCGTGCAACCCGGCCACTGCTTTTCAAGACGCACGCGGTACATCAACATCAGCTCGCGGCCCGACTGGTATAGGCTTTCGGCAATGGTGTAGGCGCCCTGACGCACCAGAGCATCGGCAATCGCCGTCAGGCGTTCGCTCGAACGTTCGCCACCCGGGCCATCGACTTGCTGATGGACCGTCGTGTCATCGTTGGGCTGGCCGGCGCGACGCACCAGATCGAGTATCTGCTTGCCATCGGCGTCGTCAGGCTTGCCCTGCACATAGGCCGATAGAGCAATGGCGGCGCTGGTCCAATCCTGCTCGCGGATCGCGAGTTGCGCCGCCAGCAGGCGTGCCTCCGGCAGCGCCGGGTCATACTGGATCGCCAAATCGACGTTGGCCCGCGCCTCAGGGAAATCCTTGAGTTCAACTGCACGTTGCGCCTTGGCTACCAGCGCCGGTGCAGCCCGGCGTTGATCGGCAGCCCGCCGGCCCTGTTCGATTTTCAGTTCGCTTAAACGCGCCTGGGCTTCACGCGCCGATTGCTGGTATTTATGACGCTCTTTCAGGATCGCATTGAACAAGAAGATGGTCACCACGACGACGATCAGCAAACAGACCACAATAGCGGTCACCACCTCTTGGTTGCGCCGCATCAACTTGACCAGGGCTTCCCAGGTCGAGTCCTCCTTGGCACTGACCTGCCGATCATCGAGGTAGAGCTCAATGTCGGTGCGCAGCGCTAAGACGCTCTGATAACGATCGGCCTTATTGAGGGCGAGGGCCTTCAAGGCAATCGCTGATAGTTCGGGCGGAATGGTGCGCTCAGGCGCTCGACTTGCTGGGGCAAGGATGCGCCCGGCGACAACGTCTTCTAAGATCGCCCGCACATGACGACCACGTACCGGCGGTGAAAGCGTAAGAATCTCATAAAGGATCGCTCCGAGGCTATAGATGTCAGAACGTTCATCGATCTCGCTGAGGGCCCCGCGTGCCTGTTCAGGGGCCATATAGGCAGGAGTGCCTTCAATCAGTTTGCCATCCACCTCGCCACCTTGCGAGGCGAAGCCTTCGACCAGGACCTTGAGGCGTTCGTCGGTGGCCAACGGTCGATGCGGGTCGGGCAAGACCAGCGACGTGCGCCCCACGCCCTTGCCCGCTGCCAGCTGACCGAGATTGGTAGCACGCACATGCTGATGGGTCCATTGCTTGGCACTGCCTGACCGACCGACCGCGACCTTGGCCAGGCCCCAGTCCATCACCAGCACTTCACCGAAGTCACCGACCATCAGATTACCGGGTTTCAGATCGCGATGGATGACCCCGCGATCGTGGGCAAAAGCGATGGCGTTGAGTACTGATTGATAGATGCCGAGCATCCGCGTCAGGCTGTGCTCTGGTGCTGCCATGGGCTTGGCCTGCACCACGGCAGCCACCGCCGGCGTCCGTTGTTGGTCGAGGATTTCGGCCAGAGATTTGCCCTTCACCAACTTCATGGTGAAAAACAGCCGTCCATCGATGTCGACACCCAGATCGTGCACCGGCACGATATTGGGATGCTCAAGCTGACCGGCGATCTGTGCTTCCTCGACGAAGCGCTGACGGGCATGGTCCTGCTGGTCAGAGAGCAGGATCTTCATCGCCACATCACGGCGGATATCGCGGTCGACCGCGCGCAAGATCACGCCCATTCCGCCACGCGCTATTTCGCCAGCGACGACGTATTTTTCTTCGCCGGGGCGCTGCGTCAGCACCTCATCGACGGTGGCGCCGGTCACAGAATGAGCACCGCTACCGGGGCGAAATTTACCCGTCGGCAGGGTCGTGGTGTCACCGCTCGGGGTGCGTTCCATTGATCCCGACGGATGCTCCAGGGTGACCCCGCCTTGCATACCGACGTGACTCAGGCTGGCCTTGGGGCCGACCACCGTTGCTGGTACCGACGACGACGTCCGCGAAGCCGTATCATCCGGCAAGTAGACGACCGAATCATGATGACCGACCTGAATGGTAACCGTCTCTGGATTTCCTTCGGCGTGGTCAGTGAGGGGGGGTAATCCGGCCATCTCAACTGGTGCCGCCGCCAAGGCTGTGGCACACGTCGGACAACGACGCGGCAGCGGCGCAACGACCACAGCGCCGCACGTGGGACAGGTATGACGCTGCGACCCAGACTTGTTGAAGATAGTGGTCATAGTAATGCTGTGACTGGCCCCGTGCGAGCAGGGCATTGTCGTAGCCAACGTGCTCTTGCAAATGGTGGCTAAAGCCATCGGCTGCTCACCCTATGAGTAACCTCCCAAGTCTTGCTCCTCTGCGTTGCGTGGTCAGCGTCTCGGGTATTCGTGGAATCATTGGCGACACGCTGAATATCGATGAACTCTTGCGTTTAGCGGCGGCTTTCGGGACGACGTTGGCCCCCGGTGGCACGGTGATCCTCGGCCGTGATAGTCGACCTACTGGCCCATTGGTTTCTCAAGCGGTGGCGGCCGGGTTACGCGCCGTCGGTTGTCGTGTGATTGACATCGGACTCGTGCCCACGCCGACGGTACCGATCATGATCACCGAGCTGAATGCCCAAGCCGGCATTCAAATCAGCGCCTCGCACAACCCCGCCGAGTGGAATGCGCTCAAATTATTCACCGGCGAAGGGCGCAATGTCGACCAGGCCCAGCTTGATCGCGTCCTGGCCGCCTATGTCACTGCGCCCACCTGGCAGGGCTATGCCAGGTGCGGTGGCTACCGCAGCGTCGACAACGCCCTTGATGTGCATCTCGAACGCGTCTTACGCGTCATCGATGTCGAACTCATTCGTCGCGCCAACCTCAGCGTGGTCCTGGATAGCGTGAATGGCGCTGGTTCAGCGATCGGCCCGAAACTGCTGACGGCCCTGGGCTGTCGCGTAGTGCCGTTGTACACTCGGCCAGATCAGCTTTTTCCGCGCGATCCGGAGCCGACGGCGCACAATGTCCGCCACCTCGGCGGTGTGGTGCGGGCGATGGATGCCGACATCGGTTTCGTACAGGACCCCGACGCTGATCGCCTGGCCATTGTCGATGATCGCGGCACCTATTTAGGTGAAGAATATACCTTGGTGTTGTGCGCTGCTGCCCGCCTTGCCGCCGAACACCTTGCCGGCACCAAGAACCTGGTGGTGTGCACCAACCTGTCGACTAGCCGCATGCTGGAAGACGTGGCGGCGCGCTTTGGCGCCCGCGTCGTCCGCGCCAAGGTCGGCGAGGCGCACGTAGTGAGCTCGATGCAGGCCGAACACGCCATCATCGGCGGCGAAGGCAATGGCGGGATCATCGATCCGCGCGTGGTCTGGGGTCGCGACAGCCAGATTGGTATGGCCCTGGTGCTGGAATACCTCGCCCGCGCCAAGCAGCCTTTGTCGGAAGTGGTCAATACCATCCCCCGTTATGCCATCCACAAAGAGAAGATCGGTCTCGACCGCGCCGGCGTGACCCGCGCCATCGACTTGGTGCGTGCACATTCCCTGGCCAAGGGCGCCGAGATGATCGTCATTGATGGCCTCAAGCTGGTATGGTCGGATCGCTGGGTGCACCTGCGCGCCAGTGGCACCGAGCCGATGAGCCGGGTCATCGCCGAAGCGCCCACCGCCGACATCGCCCGTGAGCTATGCGCAACGGTGCGGGCGGCGATGGGGGGGGTCGAAGTTTTGACCGGCCATTGATCCACCACTTCCGCCTCATCCACCACTTTCGCCTGATCCACCGATGCGATCGGCACCTGGTGGCTCACTGACGAAGCGACTTCCGGTACCCGGCACCCAGGGTTGCATTGTCAGGGGGTCTTCAACCATGGCCAGCGGAGTTTCGCTGCCGCCGGATCTGTTCTGCTTCATCTTCCACACCCACCAACGATTTGCCCCATGGCCACACAAAATTGGTCGATGTCCCTAACCGGTTACCCGGCCCACGCCCGTTCAGGAGCGCGCGTCGTCGGCGTATCGCACATGAGCACCTTCTCGGCGATGCGTGTCGCCGAAGCGATGGGCATGGCCACCGGGTGGATGTTTGCGGAAGGCGCGCAACCCCAACTTGAAGGTTTCCGTTCGGGCGCCCCGCAGTCGGTGTCGCTGGGCCAGATGCTGGCCGCGCAGATGGTGGTGCAAACCGAGGGCCTCGCCAATGGCTCATTGGTGTTCGCTGCCGCCAGACTCGAGGACGGCGCGCCTTTGTCCGGTCGCTCCCTGATCGCCTGGGCTGAAGCCAAAGGTCAACCGTGGGTTGAAGTCATCGATAACGAAATCTGCTATTGGGGCGGCCTTGACGATGCCCGTCTCAGCAAACTGCTGACGTGGTTCCTCTGCCAGCGACCTCTGACCTTGGAGTGGAAGAAACAGGTCATCGAAGCCCGCACCTTCACTCGCCTGCGGCATGGCTTGTTCGAACACGGGTGGACGCGCAATCTGGGGCTGGTGGTGCCTAACAAACATCAAGATCTATGGGCCGGACTACACCAGACCTGCCTACTTGAGCACGGCAAACTACCTTTGCCGACCCGGGTAGCGGTAGGCCTGCGCCTGCGGGCTGATTTGGGTGAGTTCACCGCCCGGGACATCCCTGATCGCTGTCCTATCAATGATGAATCGGGCAAGGCGCGCTTGTTATCCGGGGAATTCTAAGCGATGCCGCGTCTGATGATCGTCCTCCTCATGGTGATCATCATCATCACTGGCGGCTTGTTCGCTTGGCCGCAAGTACGTGGGTATTGGCTGTTTCAACGCACCACCGCACGCATCCTCGACGTCATTCCCGAAACTCAGGCCGATGGGCGGGTACGCTTATCAATCGCCTATGAGTACGAGCTGCCACGTGATCCCAAGCAACCCCAACGGGTAGTATCTTTAGGCTGGCAGATCGGAGATTCCTATTTCCGACATATGGAAGATCCGCTGATCGATGCCGCGCGCGTCGATCAGATTACGCGCCGGCTGCTTGATGCCGATGCGCCGAGTCGGCAACTACGCACGGTCTTTTTTGTCGCGAACGATCCGGTTGGCACCGCGTTCATCCTCGACGAAACCGCCGCCGTCCCCGCCAAGCGTTTACAGCTCGGTTCCGTCCTCATCGGCATCGGCATCCTGGGCGGACTCTATGCTTGGCGGCGTGGAGCTACCTGATGCGTTTTTTACTTTTCCTCACCATCTTCACCATGCTGTCGACCAGCCACCGCCTGCTGCCGGCTGCCGAGGAAGGCATCACCCTGCCGGCGGGCACTTGGGAATTGCATGGGAGCGCCCGGCTGCGTGGACAATCCACCGCTGAAAACTTTTGGTTGCGTTTGTTGCCGTCGGATTTGGCCTTTGGCCATAATCGGGTGCTGCAAATCGTTTATACGCCACCCGTGCCAGCGGTTTTGGGCGGTACACATTTATTTGATACGCCTTTCCTGCTCATGGATCCCCAATCACGCCTGATGGCCTGGAACGACCGTGGCAGTAACAGTCTGATGCAGCCAGCGGTTGGAATGTATGTAGTCAGTCGTGACCGGACTCCATCAGACCACACCAACATCGTCATTGAAGAAAAGAAAATCACCGTCAATCGTGGTTGGGACCGCAGCGTCACGCCCTTACTGTTGGCTTTGCTGTGGCGGACCGAGTCGACGGCAAGTCTGCCGTGCGTCGATCTCTTTGGCGATGAGCCGACGACCACGCTGGCATGGCACGGATCCACCATCATCTGCGGCAGCGATACATGGCAGGTGACCGCTGACGCACAAGGCCACCTAGTCCACTTGCGCGATGCACAGGGGGTCGACCTGGTGACCGTCAGCCAATGGCTGGCATGCGGCACGCCAGCCGCGCCTTCTGCCAAGTCTGAACCCTCCGCTGGAGCAAAATAGCATGTCTTTCCTGATGTCTCTTGGCGGAGTTCGCCGACCGTGGATGCTCTGCACGACCGTGCTGGCCCTCAGTGCCATGACGTTTTGCCAAAGCAGTTGTGGCTCTCCGCGAGCCACCCTCGACCCCGACGGTGTAGCGGTGATTCGCACCTATGAACTCACCAGCACGGTGATCAATCCCGAACCCGCTTGGAACCCCGCAACGTATATGATTGCGGTGCGCTCCTTGGGCGGCTTTGGCTTGCTCCAAGAAGGCCAAGGCCGGCAGGAATATTTCGCATCACTCGAAAACCGCCCGACTTTTAACCCACAGTGGATCAACAAAGACCAATTTATCTTTGGCCCGCAGCGCAATGTGTCGTCGATTGCCGACGGACGCGTGGTTGCTTCCACCGATGGTCTGACTCTGGTGACGGTGACTGACAACGGTCTCAAAA
>JAYVTR010000344.1:0-3822 GCA_043788625.1 Planctomycetota bacterium | reverse complement strand
TGTAGAGGACATGAGCAGGCCGAAGGCAGCCGCGATCACGCTTCCATGAAATTGGCAAATGTCGGGTGAATTCGTTGAAAAGATCGAGGAGTGGCAGCTTCTGTGAGGGCATGCATACCAAAAATTTCTGGCAGGAATGTCAATCAATTTCTACCGGGAAATCATCACCTTAGCCGAACAGCATTGACTTCGTCCCCTTTGGGAAAAAGTCGGATGCATCGTCCCACTTTCATCACTGACCTCGCCATTCCCGTCAGGAATTGAGTCCGCTCGGTGACGAGAAAATCCATACATAAGGCATTCAGCATGTACCACCATTCTTTACCAAGTGTCGTGTTCCGCCAGGTGATGATGATCTTGCTCATCGTTCTGCTGGTATTTACCACCCAGTGCCTCGTGGCGGCCGAGGCGGGCAGTTGGGCGCCCATGATCAAACAGGTGGCACCCAGTGTGGTCACCATCGGCACCACCAGCACCATTCATCAGCGTTCAGCATGGCCAGAGTTTCCCGGCCCGCCGGGAATGCGCGATTTTTTTGGGCAGCCACCAGGTGGTGATGGGCAGCGGCAACTAGAAGGGCTGGGGTCGGGTGTGATCATCAGTGCCGATGGCTATCTACTGACCAACAACCATGTCATCCGCGGCGCCGATACGCTGAAGGTCACCTTGGCCAATGGTGATGATTCATTCACTGCCAAGGTCGTGGGCACCGACGAGAAATGCGATCTGGCGGTATTGAAGCTGGATCTCGGAAAAACCACTCTGCAGCCGATGGTCTTTGCCGACAGCTCGCAAGTCGAGGTTGGCGATACGGTGTTGGCGATCGGCAATCCCATGGGTGTCGGCCAGACCGTGACCATGGGTATCATCAGCGCGATCGGCCGCGGCGTTGGCCTTATCGATTACGAGGATTTCCTGCAGACCGATGCCGCTATCAATCCGGGAAATTCAGGCGGCGCCCTGATCGATACACAAGGGCATTTGGTGGGCATCAACACCGCCATCCTCAGCCGTACCGGAGGTAATATGGGGATTGGCTTTGCCATTCCGGCCAATCTCGCGCATGCAGTCATGGAGCAGATCATCGCTCACGGCAAGGTCGTGCGCGGCCAGCTGGGAGTGATGATCCAAGCGGTGACCCCCGAGCTGGTCACGGCCTTGAAGCTGGCCCGTCGAGAGGGGGTTTTAGTCAGCGATGTCCTGCCTGATGGTGCTGCGGCCAAGGCCGGGATCCGTAGCGGCGACGTGATCACCGCCTTTGACCAGGCCCCGATCAACGATCCGCGCACCTTGCGTTTGCGCGTGGCCCAGGTGGTTGTTGGCCGCAGCGTACCAGTGGTGATCCAGCGCGGTAAGGGAGAGGTGAAGCTCAACGTGGTGTTGCAGGCGCAGGAAGAACGCGAGACCGCTACGGACGACGGTAAGGCGGACAAGGCGAATCCGGCTTCGACGGCGATTGGCATCCGTGTGCAAGAGCTTGCAGCCGAGCTGCGTCAACGCCTGAACCTGCCCGAGCGGGTCGCCGGTGGCTTGATTGCCGAGGTTGAGCCCGACTCGCGCGCCGAGCGCGCCGGCTTGAAGGCAGGTGATGTGATTCAGGCCGTGGATGGCAATCCCACGGCGACGGCGCAGGCGGTACGCCAGGCCCTGCAAGGGCGCGCCGACAGCGTGCTACTGCGCGTGTGGGGTGGTGGCGGCAGTCGTTTTGCGGTGGTGCCGGCCGCCGAAAAATAACCGCCTCGGTGTGCCGGGGCCTGCGTGGGGCGGGCTGCGCAACCAGCAGGCGGTGTTTCTATTAGCCGGCTCGCGGAATCGTGAAATGCTTGCACGTGTGCTTTTGTCGCTGGCACTCAGCGATGAGCTGACTAGCTTTTCGCGCCTCGCACACCATTCGCGACACCGGTATCCAACTTTTTGGATCCACGGCCGCGCCTAAAGAGACACCCTATGGCCATCAAGGTCCATTACGAGAAGACTGCCAAGCTCGCCCCGCTCAAAAAGAGCACCGTTGCCATCGTTGGCTATGGCAGCCAGGGCCACGCCCACGCACAAAACCTGCGCGACAGTGGCATCAATGTCATCGTCGGCGCGCATAACGCCAAGAGCGACACCGCCAAACTGGCGAAAAAGCACGGCATGACCGTGTTGCCGGTTGGTGAAGCCGTCGCCAAGGCCGACGTCGTGATGTGCACCATCCCCGACGAATTCCTGCCCGAAGCCTACGAGAAGGACATTGCTCCTAATCTGAAGGCCGGCGCAATGCTGATGGTCGCCCACGGCTTCAACATCCACTTCGGCTTCGTCAAGCCGCCGAAGAATGTCGACGTGACCATGATCGCCCCCAAGGGCCCAGGCCATACGGTGCGTTCCGAGTACGAAAAAGGCGGCGGCGTGCCGTGCCTGGTTGCCGTCCATCAGGATGCCACCGGCAAGGCCCTGCAGCGCGCCCTGGCCTACGGCAATGGCGTTGGCGGTGCTCGTGCCGGCATCATCGAAACCACCTTCCGTGACGAGACCGAAACCGACCTGTTCGGCGAACAGGCTGTGCTCTGCGGCGGCCTGACGGCGCTGGTCAAGGCCGGTTTCGAGACCCTGACCGAGGCTGGCTACCCACCTGAGATGGCCTACTTCGAATGCTTGCATGAAGTCAAGCTCATCGTCGACCTGATGTACCAGGGCGGCCTGAGCTACATGCGCTACAGCATCAGCAACACCGCTGAATACGGTGATTACATCACCGGCGCCAAGATCGTCACGCCCGCCACCAAGAAGGTCATGAAGCAAATCTTGAAGGACATTCAGTCCGGCAAGTTTGCCAAGGCTTTCCGCGCCGAATGTGCGGCTGGTAAACCGATGATGGGCAAGATGCGTAAGGCCGAGCCAGAGCACCAGATCGAAAAGACTGGGCGCGAACTGCGCAAGATGATGAAGTGGATCAAGAGCACCGAAGTCCGGAAGTGAATCCGGGCTGAGCTGTGGTCTGTTAGCGTCTGCTAGAAAGAAGCCGGGCGGGGATTTCCCCACCCGGCTTCTTTTATTTATCGGCGCGGTTTGAACAGGTCGGTAAGGTCACGGCGATTGTCCCACAGTAGCCATAGCACCAATGCTGTCACGAGGTACGGCAGCAGCACCAACAAGAGCTGAAGTGCCAGCCAGAAGAGCATGCCTGAGACGACTACGAAGCAGATTAAGACCAAGACGGTAGGCATGAAAGTTTCTAAGTGCAGATGGCGCATTGGCGATGCGTATCCGCCAGCTAGCATGTCTGTATGGCTGGATCCGCTCGCGTCGACATTGGGTTGCTGATCGCTAAAATTGAACGCCTGAATTGCATTGGTGCATCGTTATCGCAAGAACCAGATCCTGAACGGGTGCTAGAAGTTATCCTGCTGGGGGCTAAAGAACTTACCGATGCCGATGGCGGATCATTGTACATCAGAGAGGGTGATGAACTGCGCTTTCAATTGGTGCGCAACGACAGCCTGCGCATCGCTTTTGGCGGACCAGGTAAACCGCGCCCCACCTTACCAGTTGTACGCCTGGCCGATGCTGCGCATTCGGTAGTGGCGCGGGCAGCGGCAACCGGCACCACCATCATCATACCTGATGCCTATGCCGTAGACGAGACGGGATCGGGGTTCGATTTCAGTGGTACGCACGCTTTTGATACGCGCATGAATTATCGAAGCACCTCGCTGCTGACGGTGCCGATGCGAAATCATGAGGGCGAGGTAATCGGTGCCCTGCAATTGATCAACGCCCGTGACCAGGACGGTACCGTCGAAGCCTTCAGTGAAGCTGACGTGCGGCTGGTCGAATCGC
>JAYVTR010000343.1:0-15379 GCA_043788625.1 Planctomycetota bacterium | reverse complement strand
GCAACCAAGGCGGCGGCAGCTGGTTTCGCAGGTTTGGCCTTTTTGCCATTGCCGAGATGCACTTGAAACAAGTCTTCGATGACAATGCGGGCTCCTGGCCCAGAGCCTTTGACCTGACGTAGATCAATGCCTTTGGCTGCGGCGGCGACCTTGGCCGCTGGCGTGACCGAGCCGATATCACGCAGGTAGCCGCGTACGTCGGCCTCGACGATGCGCCCATTTTCGCCACTGCCGCCGACGATATTCAATGGCACATGGCTTGTTTCAGCCAGCTTGCGGGCCCGTGGACTGACGAAAATGCGTCCATCGGCCGGGGGCACCGCAGTTTTCACATCTTGTTTCACCACAGACGTCACCGCTTTAGAGGCGGCTGGGGGTGGCTTTGGCGCACTGGGAGCAGCCACGGCCACAGGCGGTGCCGTTGTTGGTATTGTCGAGGCAGCGGTAACCGGGGCGGTTGCAGCCGTCTGGGTGGCCACGCACTCCTTGATCAGGGCGTCAGAAATGGCTTCGCCGGCGGGGCCGATCAGGGCCATCACGCAATTTACCGGCGCGGTCTGGCCCGGCGGCAGCAAAATTTTCAACAAGGTGCCTTCATATTGGCTTTCGACTTCCAAGGTCGACTTGTCCGTCGAAATCTCGCAGAGGATATCGCCCTTTTTGATTGCTTGTCCTTCTTGTTTAGCCCATTGCACGATCTCACTGGTCTCGACGGTCTGTCCGAATTTGGGAAGGAGCACCTTGGTCGCCATGAAAAAACCTCGAATGTATGCGTGTTGAAAGCACGATGGAGGGGCGGACTGGCTGTGCAACCCCGGGTGGCGCTTGTCAATATGCGTAAAATGCATCAATGAATGTGTCGGGGTTCAGTTGACTCATGGAGAGGGGGGTCTACGGTCCTCCGCTTCGTGCGATGCCCCTTCACTGGTGTTGCCTATTTTGGAGTAGAAGATGGACATCAAGATCCTCAAAGAAATCACCAAGTTGATGAAGGACAATGACTTGGTCGAAATCGAGGTGGAATCAGCCGACCTGAAGGTCAAGCTGAAAAAGGCCTCTTCGCAAGTCTTTGCGGCGCCACAATTTATTGCTCCTACACAAGTTGCGACATCGGCGGCGCCCGTAGCCGTGGCTGCCCCGGCAGCCGTGGTCGACGAATTCGCCGGCTGTAAGCAGATCACCAGTCCGATTCCGGGCATTGTTTATCTGCGGCCGAATCCTGACGCCGCCAATTTCACCAGTGTCGGTGCGACTATCGATGAAACCAAGGTCACCTGCCTGATCGAAGCCATGAAGGTCTTCAACGAGATCAAGCCGGATGCTGGGATTAAAGGCGTGATCAAAAAGGTCTGCGTCAATGATGGCCAGCCTGTCGAATACGGCACCGTCCTATTCTTGGTCGGTTGAGCTGATTCGTACCGCGTTTGGCAGGCGGCGCTTCGGCGTGGCCTGCCAGTACGCCGCCTGACCTGTTTCGACCAATGCCGAAAAGAAAACCAAGCATGTTCAAACGTATTTTGATCGCCAACCGTGGCGAAATCGCTATGCGCATTATTCGCGCCTGCCGCCGTATGGGTATTGAAACCTGCGTCGTCTATTCGACCGCTGACAAGGAATCGCTGCCGGTACGCATGGCTGACGTCGCCATCTGCATCGGACCTGGTCCGGCCAAGCAGAGCTACCTCAATATCAACAACATCATTGCCGCCGCTGAATTGGCTGACGTCGATGCCATTCACCCCGGCTTCGGGTTTCTCTCCGAGAACAGCCATTTCGCGCAAGTGGTACGTGACTGTCAGATCGCCTTTATCGGTCCGCTGTCGTCGTCGATGGATGCCCTCGGCAACAAGGCCAAGGCCAAGGCCCTGGCTCTGAAGTGCGGTGTGCCGACCATCCCCGGCTCGGTGGGGGCGGTTTCCGGGCCCGAAGAAGCCCTGGCCATCGCCCATAAGATCCAATACCCGGTGATGATCAAAGCGACCAACGGTGGTGGCGGGCGCGGCATGCGCATCGCTCACAATGATGGCTCGCTGGTATCGGGCTTTGAACAGGCCCGCCGTGAAGCCGAAGCTGCTTTCGGTAACGGCGAATGTCTGATTGAGGCCTACGTCCAACGCGCCCGTCATATCGAGATCCAGATCATCGGCGACCAGCATGGCAACGTCGTGGCCCTTGGTGAACGCGACTGCTCGACGCAGCGCCGTCATCAGAAGCTGCTTGAAGAGTCGCCGAGTCCGGTGATTACCCCTGAGACACGCCAAAAGATGTGCGACGACGCGGTGCGTCTGGCCAAGGAAGCCGGTTATTACAATGCCGGCACCGTCGAGTTCATCTATGACCTTGACCGCAAGGCGTACTTCTTCCTCGAGATGAACACGCGCATCCAGGTCGAGCATCCAGTCACCGAGATGTGCACTGGTTTGGATCTCATCCGCCTGCAGATCGAAGTTGCGGCAGGCTTGCCATTGCCGTTCACCCAGGCCGATATCAAACCGCAGGGCCACGCCATCGAGGTGCGCATCAACGCCGAAGACTGGCAGAACGGTTTCGCCCCTAGCCCCGGCAAGATCAACATGTACGTCGCGCCTTCGGGCAAGGGCGTGCGCGTCGATAGCCACTGCTATGCCGGATATACTATTCCGCCGAACTACGACTCGATGATCGCCAAGCTGATCGTGCACGGTAAAGACCGCACCGAGGCCATCCAGCTGCTCAACATCGCTCTCGGTGAATACCTCATCGAAGGGCCGAAGACGACCATCGGTTTCCATCAACGCCTGTTGAAGGACGCACGCTTTCTCAATAGCGAAGTGACCACCAAGTTCGTCGACGAAGTGTTTCTGAAATAAGCGCGTCGCAGACCGCTTCAACGACGGGCACCGTTCGCGGTGCCCGTCGTTTTATTGGTGGGTTGTCGTCGTCACCATGGGTTGATGGGCACGAATAGCAGCCAGCACTTCCTCACGGACGCGGTAGGCGCGCTGAGTCAGCGCCGAAAAGCGCATCACGGCTTTGGTGCGTGGCCCCATGACGGTTAAAATCCGCACCGGCATGCTCATCAGCCACACGCTCGGCAGCACGAAAATGCTGCTTATGACGGCAAAGCCGATCATCATCGGCCATTGTGAATTATCGGGAAGGGTGGTGGTGAACCTCACCACCACGCCCGAGACCAGCATCATGGCGCCCAGGGCGCCCAAGATCAGCGCCAATGGCCAACGACGTTGACGATGCAGGGTCACCAACTGGACTTCATTTAGGAATACCCGACGGCGCGTCACGTCATAGCCATCGACCTGATCGATCTCAAGCGCCTCAGGCAGCAAATAGATGTGGTGGCGTTCACTGTAATTGAAGCACGAGCCGATTTTTTTACGGACCATCATCGGTTAAATACTCCAGCGAGCCCGAGGATGGTGGCCCCGGAAATAGCCAGACCCAAGACGGCCAGGACGATGGCTATCTGGCCTGCCCGATGGCTGAGACGTTCACCGGTGGCGCGATTGCGCTTAAGGCCTACCACCGCCGTCCAGATGGCAGCTGGGGCCAGTAGTACACCGATGAACGGCATGAGGCTGAAGAAAGCCAGGTGAATCGACATGCCACACCAGTTGCGGCGATGGATCACCGCACTCGGCAAGGCGCCTTCGTTGGCCAGGCGATCAAAGCACGGCGGGCACAGCCGGCGTCCATCCATGTCGACGCGGCACAGGCCGCACATGAACACGCCACAGCGATCACAGCTGGCCTCGGCACGGTTGACGGCGTGATAGGCGCACGGTGTGGCCTGGTCAACGGCGAGGCCGTCATGCGGTAACGGGCGGCTGCCGACCTCGATCACCGGTTGGAAGACGTGGATATCCAGGCGGCTGCGGCACGCCGGACAGCTCAGCTGCCCGTCGCTGACGCCCAGCGGCAGCGGTTCGGTACATGCGGGGCAGCCGGGGCCACGGTAGCCGGTAAGGCGCATCAGCGCTTCCAGTTTACCACGTGCGTCTTGGCGATGCGGTCATGCAGGGTGCGGCGATCTTTACTGAAGATCATCAATATATCGATCACGCCCCCGATCTGGGTGAGGGCTAACAGCCCACGGCTGAGGGCGCGCGTCCAGCACTGGCGGGGAGTAAGCGGCTGGCCGTCATCTGAGACTACCGCAATTTTGGCAGCCATCTTGCCCAGGGTCTGCGCCCGTCGTTTGAGCAGTTGGGCCTCATAGACCACCGCCAGACTGAGGATGAGCAATTGCGAGATCACATCACTGATACCGTACAAGGTGCCAGGCGCCTTGGCGCCGATGCCGAAGGCTCCCATGATGGCGAAAGTGACCATCCATGCCGGGATCATGATGATGATGGAATCAACGAAGGCGCCGGCGAAGCGCGCCCCACGACCGGCCCAATCTGCCTGATCATTGACGCCCGAGGCGATGTCGCGCACTTGCTCGCCTTTGCAACCGGCGCAGACGGGCTTGCCCTGCAGGCTGATTAGGCAGTTGGCGCAGTAAGCTGCTCCGCAGCGGCTGCAGGCGGTGACGCCGTCGATGATGTCGGGATGATTATGGCAGGCAGGCATGGGCGGTTGCTCAGTGGTTAGTCAAAGGATCAGGAAAGTATGGTGACATGTCGAGTGAAGCACAACGGCAAGACGGCACGCACCACGTTTTCGCCGTGCACATGGTCGAGCTCAGCCGGCAGATCGAGGCGCTGGCGCAGGTGCTTGCCGAGCGCGTCACCGAGCGTGAGGCGCGCCTCATCGCTGAGTCTTTCGCTGCGCAGCATGAAGGCCACCAGCACCTCACGCTCTTCCAGACTGATGCGCGCCTGGATGCGACGGCGCATGGCTGGGGTGTCCAGGCTGTTGTGGCGACGAGTGCTGACCAAGGTCAGGGGCAAGCTCGTGGGCAGGTTTTCATGCACCACCAAGGTACCGGCGATGAGATCGCCCAGGCGACGTCCGTGCGGTTCGAGGATGATGGTGGTGATACCGACCAACCCGGCGATCGGCGCCAGATCCAGTACGCGGAAAGCAGCGCGGATCATCGCCTGCGGCACCGTCAACGGCAGGCCATCCACGGCCATGGCGCGCAAGCCGAGGAGGCGTTTGCCGATGGTCTGCCCACGGTGATGCAATTCGTACCACGCCGGATAGGCAAATAGGGCGGCGAAGCCGATGGTCGGCACCAGCAGGTGCGAGAGCGCCTCGGGGAACGGCCTGAGAATGGCTGCTGCCGCGCTGGTGAGGCCGATGATGATCAGCAGGTCGATGGCCGCGGCGGCACAACGCCGGGCCAGCGGGGCAGGCTGCAGGCGGATGACCAGGCCATCCATGGCATTGATGTCGAAGGGGGTCATGCGTGCGCACGCCGCCAGCGGAAACCGAACAACCAGATTAATAAGCCGCCATGCAGCACCACCGCCACCAACAGCTTGGCCGGCAGGGGAATGGCCCTCGCCGAAAATTGGCTGAATGAGCCTTCAACGAAGCCGGCGGCCACCAGCACCACCGCCGCGGCCACCAGCAGCCGCCATGCATCCGGTGCCGCCTCGCGCAAGGAGGCCCCGCGGCCGATCAAACCAGGCAACCATATGGCGCGTCCGAGGACGAAGCCGGCTGCGGCGCCCAACAGCAAGCCAGGAATTTCCAAGGCGCCGTGCGGGCCAACCCAGGCGACAAAGAACAGGCCTTCGCCATCGAGAAGATATTGGGCGCCAATCGCGCCGAGGATGATGCCGTTATACAGCATCATCAGGATCCCAAGCCAGATGGTGGTCGCCGCCAACGCGGCGCTCAGCAAGGCGACCTGGATGTTGTGGGTATACAGCATGCTGGTGAAGGCGGCGGCGGTGGTGGCGTCGGCGATGCGTTCTGGACCGGCGTCGATATCGGCAACACGTTCAGACGGACTCTGTGCGAAAAATTGTGCCGGCACCAATTTGCCGGCGGCGCTCGGATCAGCTAGCACGCCGACAAAGCCAATCGCCACTCCCGCCAGCAGTGACAGCAAGGCCACCGTCAAGGCGGCGCGGCGTGCCTGCACTGCCATGGGGATGGCCCGCAATAGCAGATCGGAGAAGTGGAATTTTTCACGCCCCGGCCGGTGGCCATGCAGTTCGCGCCACGCCCGTCCGACGAGGATATCGAGACGGCCGAGCAGTTCCGGGTTGGCGGTGCGTTGGCGCAGGCGGGTCAAGTCGTTGGCAGTTTGTCGCGACAGGCGCAGCAGCTGCACCAGGGCGGCACGTCCACCCTGCCGTGGATCGCGGGCATGCGCATCGAGCGCCTGGGCCAATGCCTCCCATACCGGTTGGCGCTGCTGGACGAAAATTTCAAGATCGAAGGCGGAGGCGGTCACAGCAGCTGCTTCCGTTTGACATCGAGGTAGGCATTGACGGCGGAGGTGGGTGCGTCATCGGGGCAACAGGTCGCCACCAGGGCTCCACGGCGGATCAATTCGGCGGTGAGGCTGCGCCGGGCATCGATCAAGGAGCCAGCGACCAAGGTCTGTGTCAACTGTTCGCGGGTGTGTGGGGCCTGGTCGGCGAGGTGCTCTAACAACGGATCAGCCAGCGCCAAGACCAGCGGCAGATGTCGCGGCAAGAGCAGATTGATGGCAGCAAGCAGATCGCTTTCGTCGCCTTCTTCGGGCAGGACGGTGATGATGAGGATCAAAGTGCGTTGGCGCAAGCGCAGGCGCAGGTCGGTGGCCAAGGCGCGGTAATCTGAAAAGCGCGGCGCCATTTCGCAGCGCGTGGCAGCTGCAGTCAGTGCCGCCAGATGCTGCTGGCCGCGTGCGGGAGCCAGACCGGCATCGACCCCGTCGGCAAAAGTCAGCAGGCCAACGCGATCTTCGCTGCGATGTGCCAGCCATGCGGTGAGCAAGGCGGCATTCAGCGCATGATCAAGACGCATCAACGGCCCACTCTTGCCCACCACCGTTACGCCCATGCGGAAACCGCGATCAACGCAGATGAGTACATCCTGCGCCCGCTCGACGCGGAATTCACGCACCGTTCCCCGTCCCCGGCGGGCGGTCGCTTTCCAATCCATGTGTCGCAAATCATCGTCGATCACCGCATCGCGTAGACGATCGAAGTCGCGACCTTGACCACGCCGTGGCGCTAGGCGCGCGCCTAGGCCACGCAAGAACAAGGCATCCAAGCGGCGTTGTTCGCGGCCGATGGCGATCAGGTCAGGAATGATATCGAGATTCGTCGGGCTGCCGACGGCAGCACTGCGCTCCCATAGATGCCAGGCCGTCCACGCCACCATCGCCGGCTCCAAGCGGTCATGGCCGCGCTCACGGCCGCTGGCCTGCAGCGGCAGGTTGCTGGTGAGCCCGGGGAAAACCGTTGCCAGGGCGGTGCTGCCGCCACCGCCGCAGCGCCGGGGCCAGGCTTGGCGTAAGGTGACCTCAACCGGCCATGTCTGATCATGTGTCAGTGCAAGGCTGAGCGGCATCATGCCGCCGATGGGCACCGCCACATGCGCTTGGCGCTGTGCTTGCCACTGCACCGTCCCCAAGCGCCGGGCTTCGACCAACGCCAGTACCGCCACGCCGCTGGCCAGGCCCAGGGCCAGCAGCCCGGCCGGTGGCCACCACAGCGCGAAGGCGCTAGTGCCAGCGCAACTCAGCAGCAGCGGCAGCAAGCGCCGACCGGGACGGCCGAGATTCACCGGGGAACCTCGACGGCGGCAAAGATGCGCTCCAGCACCTGCGCCAGCTCAGTGCCTTCCATGACCGATTCAGCAGTCAGCACCACGCGGTGCACCAGGGCCGGCAAGGCTACTGCCTTGAGGTCATCAGGGGTGAGGTAGTCGCGTCCACGCAGCACCGCCAGGGCACGGGCAGCGGCGAGGATGGCCAAGCCGGCGCGTGGGCCGGCGCCCAACTGCAGGGCCGGATCGCGGCGCGTGGCGGCGACGATATCGCGCAGGTAGCCCAGCAGGCGATCTTCGATGGTGACCAGCTCGACGGCGGCCATTGCCTGCAGCAGATCAGCCGGGGTGCACACCGGCTGCAGATCGTCGAGGCGATGCAGGTGCCGGCCGGCAGCATACGCAGCATAAATACCGATCTCGTCGTGGCGTTCCGGAAAGCCGATGTCGAGCTTGAGCAAAAAGCGGTCCTTCTGCGCTTCGGGCAGAGGATAGGTGCCTTCATGTTCGATGGGGTTCTGGGTGGCCACGACAAAGAACGCTGCGCTTAACGGTCGACGGATGCCATCGCTGGTCACGGCTCGTTCCTGCATCGCTTCGAGCAGGGCCGCCTGGGTGCGCGGTGGCGTGCGGTTGATCTCGTCGGCGAGAAGGATGTCGGTGAACACCGGTCCGGGCATGAAGGTGAACTGTGAGGTCCGCGGATCGAGTATGTTGGTGCCGGTCACATCCGAGGGCATGAGATCGGGAGTGAATTGGATGCGTCTGAAAGTCCCGCCCAACAGCCGTGCCAGGGCCAAGGCGAACAAGGTCTTGGCGGTGCCCGGCGGACCTTCGAGCAGAACGTGGCCACCGCCCAGCAGGGCCGCCAGCAGGCCGTCCTTGATGCTGTCCTGGCCGAGGATCACTGAATCCAGGCCCTGGCGCAAGCGTCGCGCCAGGTCGGTGGCAAAAGCCGGTTCAGGGTGCGGTGCGGAGGCGGTCATAGGCGCTGTCGTAGGCATAGTGGAGCTCGGGCAGATCAGTGAGAGAAACGGGATGCGGGAGGAGACGGTCGGCCTCAAGATGCGGGATGAGTCGCCGCCGGGCCAGCTGGCGGACGAGGCGTTCACGTTGGGCGGTGAGTAGTTCTGAGTCAGTGGCCGAATTACCAAGCAACACTGCCAAGGCATCAACGCCCTCGATGGCTTCAATGTCGCGTGCCAGGGGACTCGATTCTGGGCGGCCGACCGGGCACGCCGTGCGCCACCACCATGCCCCACCGGCAAGTGCCAGCAGCAGCAAGAGCGGCCCGCAGCCCCAGCTGCGCAGGAGCACCACGACTTCACCCGAGGCGCTGGCGCCATGCACGGTCTCGTCGAACCACACCGGCCGGCCGGCGATCAGACCGGCGAGCAGAGCCAGGTGATCGGCTTGCTGCAGATGCGCATTGTCGAGGACTTCGGGAATCGCCACCAGCCAGATGTCGCCAGCACCCCAACGGCAGCGCGTGATCACCGGCTGATCACCAGCGGCGACGATCACCGCGCTGTCGGTCAGCAGCACGCCAGCCGTACCCGTGCCCAGCAGTTGACGGCTGAGCGGCGGGGTGAGGGAGCGCACGCCCGGCAAGAACGGCAGGATGAGGTTCGGGCTGCTCGTGGCACTGACCGCCGAGAGACCTGCATAGGCCTCGGCGATGGCGAACACCAAGCGTCCGCCGCGACGTACAAAATGATCATCGACCGCCGACAGCAACGGTGGCGCTGAAATTTTCTTATTGGACTTGGCGAGGTGCTCAGCGGGCTGTCCCGGTAGCCAGCGTAATACCACGCCGTTGTCGGGGACCTCGCTGGGGGCGCGATGCAGGGTGGTCGCGGTGCCGTGCTTGGCTGCCCATGCAAAAGCCAAGGCCAGACCATTACCCGCGGTCGACGCGGTCGAGCCGGCCGGAACCGCCACTGCGCCAACCCGCACATCATGCCCCAACCACCAGGCGGCCGAGGTCATGGCCAGCAGCACGCTGAACAGCCACCAGCGCATCAGCGTGTCTCTTGCATGAAAGTGTTGAGAACGTCGCCGGCTTCTTCGGCCATACGATTGCTTTCATCAGCGGTTTCATGGTGGCCGTACCACACCCGGTCGAAGCGCTGCGTCAGCGAGGCGAAGCTCCGATGCCAGGTGAGACTGGGCGACAGAGCGCCAAGGTATTCCCAGTTGGTGCGGCCGGTGCGGTGGTGCAGATGGCCGGCGGCAAAAGCACCGGTGAGCACCGCATGATACCAGGCGCGAACCGCTTCCCGCAAGCGTCCCTCTGAGGTGAGGCGTTGCGCCAGCGCCACCCAGTCATCGCTGTGACGGCTCAAGGGGTCTTCGTCGCCGGCACCGGCAATCACGGCGCTGGCAGGCCATGCGCTTGGTGGTGTGGCCTGTCGGCGCAGGGCGAGGATAACCGTGACGGTGATCAGCATGACGATGCTTCCGCACACCCACCACAGCGCGCCGGTGTACGAGCCTTCTGGCTTGCTCGGGTTAGATCCCAGCCAATCGCGCAGTGCATGCCATATGGTGCGCGCCTGGTCGACAAACCATTCACCGGCATGGACAAACCATTGGGTCCACGGTAGGTCCTCATCAGGGAAGCTGAGTTCTGGCCCCAACAGCGAACCGCCATCAGCAACTGGGGCCGGCAGCACCTGTGTTCGCAGGGCCGCTAAATCATCAGTGATGGGTACGGCAGAAACATGCTTCGCCGGCAAGCAGTCGAGGATGGCGGCAATGCGACGTTGTGCTGCAGCCCGGCGGTGGTTGCGCAGCAACGTTGCTAACGTGGGATCGGTGGGCGTGACTTGGCCGTCTGGCCAGCGCACGGAATCGCTCGCGACGTCACGCTCGTCTCCAGCAGCCAAGTGCTGCGCCAGGTCGATCAATTGCTGGCGATAGGCGGGTACCTCGATCTCGGTTGCGCCCAGGCGGGCAAACAACAGCAACCCCAGAGCCAGGCGTGGCCAGATCATGCCGCACCTCGGCTGGTGAGAGCTTCGAGGCGAGCGAGCAGATCGTCACCGTTGCGTCGTGCCCGGGCGCGCTGCGCCATGCCCACGGCGGTGGCAATCCACGCCGGCTCGATCAGGGCACTGCCGATGGCGATGGCTAGGAACCACGCCAGTGGACTGGCCAGGACCGCCTCAGCCTGCAGGCCGTTGGCGGTCGATAGGAGGGGAGCCGCCAAGGCCAGCAGGACTTGTGCGCATAACAGGACATTCGCTGTGGCCGCCGTCAGCAGTGCCAAGAAGGCCAGGCCGACCAGCACCGTCGTCCATGGCATGATCACTTCCCCCAGTGCTCGCCACGGATTACGTCCCGGGACGGCTGCGGCGAGGCCGATCACTGGCAGCAGCAGCAGCGGCATGATCAGCGTCGGCAGGCTTGCCCAGAAGATGAACGCCAAGCTGATGACCAGCGCCAGATGCCGGATGATATCAGTGAGTGGCGGTAGGCGCAGGGCTGCGCGGCGCAACAGGGCATCAGCGATCATCTGCCGTATGATCATGCCCCCGAGCCACAGCGGTAGCCACCACCAGGCGCTGCGCTGTAGATGGGCGAGGTGCTCGTGCACGGTAATATCAGCCGGCATGCTGATCACTGACCACACCATCTCGACCATCACGAAGCGCCCCGGCAGCACCGCAATCAAGGCCAACGCCGCCAAGTCCGCGCGGCCACGCAATGACGCATGCGCCTCATCCAAAAGCGCCAACACGCTCATCGGCCCCATCCGACCACGATGGCCAGGGCCCACGGCGTGATCTGCGTCAGAAGCAAGCCGCCGGCCACGATCACCAGTATCTGCATGACCGGCACGCGTGCCTGAGAGGTCTGCGATGTGGTACGTACCAGAAGGCACTCTGGGCAGTGCATGATGCCGGCCACCGGCGTGGCGCATTCTTGGCACACCAGGGCGCCGCAGCCCGGACAGCGGGCAAACGCGGCACGCGTAGGATGGCGCTGACAAAATGAGGCAATGACCATAAAACGTACGGCGCAGGACACGTCAACGTGATCCCACGTCAATACAAAATTATCCTGCCTGTCAGCAGGGGCGGACAAGTCACTGACAAGTGACTGATTGCCGAACGTCGTGCCCGGCCAATCTGGTCGGCCATGTCGCTGACCCTCATCACTGGCCCGCATCAAAGCGGCAAATCGCGGCGCCTGTGGGAGCTGCTGCGGGCGCAGGCGCCGGGTACAGCGGTGCTGGTGCGTCCCGGCGGCGTCAGCCGTGAGTTGCTGGCACAGGTGCATGCATGGTTTGGTCCCGGGTGGCTGCCGGTGGTGCTGTCGATGCCCGAGCTGGCCGAGCGCGCGGCGGCGGCTCTCGGCGACGTGCCGCATGCTTTTTCGCCAGCGTGGGTGCGCCATGCCCTGCGCCAGTGGCTGCCGTCGGGTCTGGGCGGTTCGCCGTGGGCGCCATTGGCATCCTACCGGCGTACCGCCACTGAACTTGCCGACCTGCTGCTGCGTCTGGATGCGCAGGATGTGGCCGACGAGGATCTCGTCCTCACCGCCCGCCGCTGCGAGGCACAATTGGCGGAAAAAATCCACGTCGTGTTGCGTTCTCGTCAATGGTTGCGTAGCGAAGGCGCCAAGCGCGGCGCGACCACTCCCGGCGCGCGTTGGACGCTGTTGGCTGGTGCACCGTTGCCGTGGTCGGTGATCGCCTTCGACGACGTCCTCGCCCTGACCCCAGCCGAGATCGCCTGGGTGGCTACGGTCGCGCAGCAGCGCCAAGTCTACATGAGCGCTATCGACGATGATCGTTGTGCCGGCGGTCTGCTCGAATATGTGCGCCGTGTCATCCCTGAGGCCAGCGAAGAACGTTTGTCGGGTATCCATCCGTTAGCGCCGTGCGCTGAATCGCAGCGCCTGCTCCTGCCTGCGCTGCTGCCTCCGGATGGCGAGGCGCCGCCATTGCCGAGTGCGGCGTTGGCCGGTCTAGATCGTTATCGTTATCGCGATCCGGTGCATGCGGGGCGGGCACTGGCGGCGTGGTTGGCGACACGCCAGGTGCCGGCTTCGGCGGTGAATATCTACCTGCGCACTTGCGATGAAGAGGCCCTGGCCCTGGCCGACGCTCTGCGTGGTGCCGGCATCAAGGTGCGTGGCAAATTCCATCTCGCCTATGGCGCCACTGCCGAGGGCGCCGCCGTCGCCGCCCTGGGCCGTCTTGTCGCCCGCCCGTCGTGGACAGCCTTTCGCGCTCTGGCTCTGCGCCTGCCATTGCTGCAGCGTCTTGCCGCACCGCCGACACCGCTGCTCGAACTCGACGGCGATTGGCACGGCATCGAGGAAGCGCTCAGCGCCCTGCAGGTGTTGGCCGATGACGGCGAACACGCAGGCATGTTAGTGGCCGAGCCCTTGCGTCCGGCCTTGGCGGCGACGGTGATTTGGCTACGCGCTTTGCACGCCCGGCTGCCAACTTCCGGCACCTGGTTCGCCCGCCTCACCGCCGCCGCCGCCGAACTGGATATCGCTCTCGGCCCGGTTGGCCCGGCATTGGCTGCACTCGATGGATTATCGCCGGTAGCCGAAGACGATCTCGTCGAAGCCCTCGCCGATGCGAGTTTGGAAATCACCCGCGATGATGGGCCAGATTCGTTGGCGGTGTTGGACGCGGTGCGGGGACGTTCGCTACCCCGGCCGATCGCCGTGCTGCACGGCCTTGAACACGGGCGTTGGCCAGCGCAGCCAATGGCTGGCGTATTGCTTACCCAGGAAGATCGCAGCCAGCTCGGTGGCGAGTGGTTTGATGACCGCGGCCGGGCGGCGGGCGAAGTCGCCTCGCTGTTAGCCTGCGCGGCGCGCGGTCTGACCCGGCTGGTGATCGGCATTCCCTGTGGCGAACGGCAACCCAGTGCCTGGTTGGCAACGCTTGCTGAACAGGCTGAGCTCGCCGGCGACGTCAGCTGGCGCCTGGATGTACTGCGTGGAGCGCCCGATGCCGAGGCCGTGGCCGGCGCACCTCTGGGCCCCGACGACAGCCGCGGCGCGTATGAACAGGCCTTATGGCCAGTGTGCGGCTCCGCTTTGTGGCAACCCTCACTGCAGTTTCGCGTGCCGCCTTGTGCACCCGCAGCATTGCGGCTGCGCGTCAGCAGTTTGGACCTGGCCCTCGGCGATAGTTTCGGCCTCGTCTGCCAGCGGCTGGCCTTGGGTGGGGTGCTGCGCGATGCTACCTTGATGGAAGATGGCAATGTGCTGCATGAGCTGTTTGCCAAGCTCGCCGAACACCCCGTAGCGCAGTGGCGCGAAGCTTTTGAGCGCCTGCTCGAGACCTGGATCAGCGCCGCTCCTGATGTGTTGACGCGTGCTGCTCGTCGTCAACGTGCGCCGCGCTTGCGCGAGGTGGTCACCGCCGAAGCCGCTGCCGCCACTGGGGCCCAAGTAAGCGCTGAACAAGTCGTGGCAGTGAACCTCGACCTCGGCGATTTGGGCCAGCTGGTGTTGTCCGGCCGGGCTGATCGGATTGATCGCCATGCTGACGCCAGCCTCACCGTCATCGATTACAAGCGCGGCCGTTCGACGGCCTTGGCGATCAAGATCGCTGAACAACGCGAGGCCCAGGTGTTGGGTTATGTGCAGGCCTTGCGCGCACGCGGCGAACAGGTGCGCGAAGGTGTGTTCGTGCCCTTGGCCGGCGGCAAGCGCGTCGCTATCGACGCGGACGAAACCCTCCTGCGCTGGTCGCAGGTGTGCGCGGCGGTGGCCGGCCTGGCACGCGGTACGGCGGTGGCGCGACTTGATGGAGCCTGTCCGCCGGCGGTGATCCGGGCCCTCGAATACGCCGACAACCACGGCGACGATGAGGACCACGCATGAGTACGCCGTGGGCCAACTTCACTGCCGAACAACGCCGCGCCGCATTCTTGGTCGACCGCCACGTCTTGGCCAGCGCCGGTGCCGGCTCGGGCAAGACGACGGTCATGGCCGTACGCTATGTCGCCTGCCTGTTGCAGAACGCGTTGCTGCCGGCGCAGATCCTCGCCTTGGCCTTCACCGTCGAGGCGGCCGGTAATCTGCGGGTGCGTATCGACGGCACCTTGCGTCAGGTGTTGCGCGGCGGGGTCTTTCCACGCCTCGGCAGGGACGATGAGGACTTCCAATTCACCGACGGCGAGCGTGCGCATCTGCGTCGCTGCCTGGCCGAGCTGCCCGGCGCACCCATCACCACCATCGATGGCGCGTGCTTGAACTGGGTTCGTGAAGGCGCAGCGCACCTGCAACGGGATCCGGAAACCGGCCCTGCCGAAGCCGTCGCCTGGGCGCAGATCCGTCAGCGGGCCTGGCTGCGCCTGCGTCGCGAGGCGTCGGACGCACTTGAGCCATTGATCACCCGCCATGGTGAACACCAGGTGCGTCACGGGCTGATCAGCAAGCTCGACCAGGCCGGAGCATTGCCCTCGGGTCGCGCTGAAACGCTCAGCGGTGATCCCCTGGCACTCCTGTTGCGACGCCGTTCAGCACAGTTGGCGCAACTGCCGGCGGCCCTCGCCGAAGCCGGTCAGCCCGCGTTGCCAGATGACCGCATCGGCTTGCTTGAACGGCTCGGTGAACTCGATGGCTTGGCGGCGCGCGGCAAGGCCAAGGAGGCAATCCGTGTACTCCAGGATCTCCTTGATTACCCCAATGCCCGCAAGAGCGATGGCGGTCGTCCAAGTGCCGCCGAGCGCCGGCGGCGTGGTTC
>JAYVTR010000342.1:0-10232 GCA_043788625.1 Planctomycetota bacterium | reverse complement strand
CCGACAGGTTTTGAATGCTCAGGCGTTGGGTCTGCCCGAACAGGCCTTTTCTGACCTTCTCGCCGGCCGGACGGTGACCATCAGGCCTGAAGAAATCGCCCGTGCACCGCTCGAACGGTGGCGCGAACTCAGCGAGCGTGTGGCCTTGCTCGACGCGGAAATCGCCACAGTTCGCCACGCATTGAATCTCGGCCCAGACCTTGGAGCGGTGCGCCTGACTGCCCCGCGCGCGCGAACCGATCTGAAACAGCGTGAAGAAAGCGTATTTGCCGCCCTTGACGCATTGCGCACGCAAGAGATCGGCCCTGACCCTGACCCAGAAACGCAGTCGCTGCCACTACCGCCTAAGCCTATCAAGACTTCGGTGGCTCCGTCCGCAAGTGGACGTTCACGCGTATCGGGCCGACGGCGTCAGATTTAAAGCCGATTTTCTAGCGTACGCTTAGTAATTGGTCGGCACGTTGCGTGCTCATACGTCAGCTTGCTGCTGGAGTCGGGTCGTTGTGCCCGGAAACTCTTGAAAACCGGAACGCCTTCTTGCGTCTCCATGTTCTACTCAATGTGCTACTCTATGTGTTAGAAGGTTACCATGTCCGAACCGACTCCAACGCCGCCACAAAAGCCTCGTGGCTTGCTCATGATCATGCTCCTGCTTTTTGGAGCCATGATGTTGGTAGTGATGATGTTCAGGAACCTGCAACCCGACGAGGTGTCGTGGAGCGCGTTGCTGGGCAACATTGAAAAAGGCAAGGTCCTGCGTATCGAGCAGGGGGCCGAGTTCCTGGTGGCCACACCGACTAAAGACGCTGGCGCCCAGCCGTATCGGGTGTTGTACCCCGGAGCGCGGATGAACGAGAACCTGCAGCTGCAGCTGCAGGCGGCAATGGATAGCTATAACGCTGAAGTACGTAAGAGCGGCCCTGAGATCTCACATAAGCCAGAGATTGAATTGGTCGGGGCCCAACCGGCCGGCATGTGGAATCAGATGCTGCCGAGCCTGTTATTCTTTGTCATTTTCCTGGGTGTGATGTATTTCGTATTTTTTCGTCGCATGAGCCAGGGCGGTGGCGTTCTTTCATTCGGTAAATCGCGCGCGCAGCTGGTCGCCAAAGGCAAGACCGGCAAGACTTTCAAAGACGTGGCCGGCATCGATGAAGCCAAAGATGAAGTCGAAGAGCTGGTCGCATTTTTGAAAAACCCCAAGAAATTCCAAAAGCTCGGTGGGCGTATTCCGCGTGGCGTGATGCTGATTGGTCAGCCAGGCACGGGTAAGACGTTATTGGCCAAAGCCATTGCTGGCGAAGCCGATGTTCCGTTCTATTCGATCTCAGGCTCGGACTTCGTCGAGATGTTCGTCGGTGTCGGGGCCAGTCGCGTACGCGACCTGTTTACCCAGGCCAAGGACAACAGTCCCTGCATCATCTTCATCGATGAGATCGATGCCGTCGGTCGTCGTCGCGGACAGGGCGTTTCGTCGGGTGGCCATGACGAACGCGAACAGACCTTGAATGCGATCCTCGTTGAGATGGATGGTTTCGGTTCAGGTGACAAGGTCATCGTCATCGCCGCCACCAACCGCGTCGATGTCCTGGATCCTGCACTCTTGCGCCCGGGTCGTTTCGATCGGCACATCAATGTCGCGCTGCCGGATATTTCCGGTCGTGAACAGATCCTGAAGGTACACGCAGGTAAGGTTAAGATGTCGCCAACCGTGGACCTGACCCTGGTGGCGCGTGGCACCTCGGGATTCAGTGGTGCAGACCTCGAAAGCATGATCAACGAAGCCGCTCTCAACGCCGCACGCAGTGACAGCGAAGCAATCATGCAGAAGGATCTTGAGTACGCCCGCGATCGCGTCGCCTTCGGCCAAGAGAAGAAGACCGGCTCACGCGCTATGCCCGAAAAAGAACGCATTATCACTGCCTATCACGAGGCCGGTCACGCCTTGTTGCAGCTATTGGTCGATGAATCAGATGACCTGCACAAGGTCACCATCATCCCCCGCGGCCGCTCGCTCGGCTCGACCATGATGCTGCCCACTGAAGATCGCCACACCCACGGCAAAAAGAAATTGCTGTCGGACATCTGCGTCCTGTTCGGTGGCCGTTTGTCAGAAGAAATCTTCTGCAACGATGTCACCACCGGGGCGTCAAATGACATCCAACGGGCAACCCAGCTGGCTCGCGGAATGGTCTATGAGTGGGGTATGTCGGATCGCATGGGACCGATCAAGTACACCGAAGAGCATGATTCGATGATGGGGCCGGAATCAGTGGTGACCGCCAGTGGCACCACCCGTCGCGAGCTTGACGAGGAAGTCCGTGCCATCATCGACGGGGCGTATGGCCGAGCGCGGAGCCTGATCGTGCAGCACAAAGAAGTGCTCGAGAAGATCGCCCGGGCGCTGCTCGAACACGAGACGCTTGATGGTGGCCAAGTAAAGATGCTGCTCGATGGTGGCGATATGCCGCCACGCACGCCAACGGTGTCGATCCAGAAGGACGAAACGGCGCGCGATCCGCGTCCACTGACGGTGCCGGCTGCCAACGACGCGCTGCAGCCGAAGTTGGCTTAAAAAGGAGGCGGTCATGCCGCTGCGCCTGCTGATGATGATGGCAATGGTGGGTCTTTTCCACGCCAACCTATCCGGCGCCACGGTGGTGTTTCTCGGCGACAGCATCACCGCTGGTTATGGTCTGGATGAGGCGGAAGCCTATCCGGCGGTGACGCAGACCGCCTTGTCTGTGGCTGGCTCCTCGTGGCAGGTGGTCAACGCTGGCATTTCAGGGGATACCACCGCCGGTGGCGTACAACGCATCGACTGGGTCCTGAAAGCCAAGCCGGCGATTGTGGTGGTGGCGTTGGGGGCCAATGACGGTTTGCGCGGCATCCCCATTCCGCAGATCAGCGGCAATCTCCAGAAGATCATCACCGCCATCCATGCCGGTGGCGCACAAGCGGTATTGGCCGGAATGCTGATTCCGCCCAATTACGGCGAAGATTACCGCACGCGGTTTGCCGCGGTGTGGCCCGCCCTGGCGGAGGCCAACCATATCCCCTTGCTGCCTTTCCTGCTCGAGGGGGTAGCCGCCGAGCGCAGCCTGAATCAGGCCGATGGCATCCATCCGACGGCAGCGGGCCAGCGCATCATCGCCCGCAGTATGCTGAGGTTTTTAGCACCGCTGCTGCAGTTGAAGACGGTGCCCGACTCTTTTCCATGAAGACCATGAGCGACATCCTGGTCATCGAGGGCCTGAGCCGCACCTATCGTTCGGGCGGCAGCGATCTCACGGTTCTCAGCCAGGTGGGTTTCCGTTTACGTGCCGGTGAAGCCGTGGCGGTGGTCGGTCCGTCGGGCTCGGGCAAGTCGACCTTGCTGGGTTTGGTGGCCGGACTCGATCAGCCAACAGCCGGTACGGTCTCGGTAGCCGGACGCGATCTGGCTACCTTCAACGAAGCCGAGTTGGCGGCATTCCGCGGCCGCACCATCGGTTTCCTCTTTCAAAGCTATCGCCTGCTGCCGGCCTTGACGGCGCTCGAGAATATCCGTATCACGCTTGAGCTGGCGGGGGTGTTCAACTCGGCGCAGCGGGCCCAGACGTGGCTCGAACGCGTCGGACTCACCGGTCGTGGCCACCACTTGCCGGCGCAACTCTCGGGCGGCGAACAGCAGCGCGTCGGTCTCGCCCGGGCCCTGGTGAGCGAACCGGCCTTGTTGTTCGCCGACGAGCCCACCGGCAACCTCGATCGCGCCACCGGCGCGGCGATTGCCGATCTCATCTTCGCGGCGGTGCGCGAGCAGGGGGTGACCTGCCTATATGTGACGCATGACCGCGCTTTGGCGCAACGCGCGGATCGCATCATCGAACTGGCTGATGGACGCCTGGTCTAGCACGGTGCACGGCATCATCCGTCTGGCGTGGTGGAATCTGCGTGGCCGACGGGCGCGCAGTATCCTGATCGTGGTCTGCCTGGCCGTCGCCGTCCTCGGTCGCGTAGCGGTAAGCACGGTGGTTGCCGGCGTCGAGCGCCATGCTGCAGGCGAGGCGCGCAACCTGGTGGGCGGCGATATAGAACTCATCTCGAGCCGCCCATTGACGAACGAGGAACAGGCGACCCTCGCTGCCGCCCTACCCGCAGGCACGCGCCAGCTGCAGGCGCAGGGCCTGGTGACCATGGCCGTCAGCGGCAAGGTCCAGGCCCGTCCGATCGATCTGCGGGCGGTCCCGGAGGGCTATCCCCTGGTCGGTACCCTCGACGCCTCGGCGCCGATTACCGAGGTGGCTGACGGTGCCGCCCTGGTGCAACCCGAGCTGCTGTCTCAGCTCGCCGTTGCGGTGGGCGATGAAGTGCAGCTCGGGAGCGTGGCAGTGCGCATCGCCGGCGTCATCCACGATGAGCCGGGTTGGTCGGCGTCGCCGTTCAGCCCCGGTCCACGAGTGCTGATCAGCACTGCGACCCTGGCCCGCTCGGGGCTCGCCGCGCGTGGCGCCCGCATCCGTTACGTGACCTTATTGGCGCTGACGGATCCGGGCGCTGCCAAGAGCACCGCCCGGGTGCTGAAAAAAGCTTTCGACCAGGATCCGGATAGCCAGCCGCCACCTGGATCCATGGGACCGCCGTTGAATGGTGTCAGCATCACCACCGCCGCCGATGCCCAGGCCCAGGCGGGGCGGGTGCTCGAACGCTTTGCCGATTACGTGCGCCTGGCGACTTTGGTTTCACTGCTAGTGGGTGGCGTGGGGGTGGCCAGCCTGGTGCGTGGCCAGGTCATGGAGTCGCTCGATGAGGTCGCCGTCATGCGCGTGGTGGGCGCCTCGGCCGCCCAGGTGCGACGGATCTTTCTGCTGCAGGCCGTCTTGCTCGGCACGTTGGGGGGAATCATCGGCACCGTCGTCGGCGCGGCAGCGGCAGCGGCTTTGGCCGCCGCCGTGCCCGATTGGGGACTTACTCCGCGTCTCGAATGGCAGGCGGCCCTCAGCGGCATCGGCCTGGGGACGATCACCGCCGGCATCTTCGCCTGGTTGCCGCTGACGGAATTGGCGCAGGTGACGCCATTGGCTATTTTGCGCCGCGAGCACTTGAGCCGGCCGCCGACTATGGCCTGGCGCCAAGTGGGGGCCGGGTTGGCAGTGATCGTCGGCGCCCTGGTGTTGTTGGCGGCGTTGGACAGCCATTCGTGGCAGATCGGGCCGGCCCTGATGGGCACGGTATTGGTCGCCACCGCCGCGCTGTATGGCATCGCCCGCGGCTGCTTACCGCTGCTGGCGCGATTGCGGCCGCCTCGGCCATGGTTGGCATTGGCCTTCGGCAATCTCGGTCGCCCCGGTTACCGCCCGGTGGCAGCTGTGGTGGCGATCGGCTTGGCGACTTTCCTGATCGCCGTGTTGGTGATCTACCGCGCCAGTTTTCTCGCTGAATTGGCGCCGAGCCGCAGCGGCGGCGTCCCCAGCCTGTTCATCATCGATCTGCATCGTGATGAGCTCAATGATTTCAGGGCATTCCTCAATCATGAGGACATTCCGATCGACGATACGTTGCTGGCACCGATGGTGCGGGCGCGCTATCGCGACACGTGCATGGCGGTGGCTGCCAGTGATGGTACCCGCGAAGCCGAACAGGCGCGTTTCTTTCGCAACCGCGAACAGAATCTCAGCTGGCGCGAGAGCATGGGCCCAGGCAATACGCTTACCGCCGGACGCTGGCTAGACCCCACGGGCAGCGCCATCGAGGCGTCACTCGAAGAACGTTATGCGGCTCGCCTGGGCGTGCACCTGGGCGACCAGGTGACCTATGATGTGCAGGGAGTGCCGGTGACCGCCACCGTTACCAGTCTACGACGGGTCGACTGGGCGACTTTCAGGCCGAATTTCTTCGTCCTGCTGACACCTGCGGCGATCAGTGATGCACCGCAGACCTGGGTAGCCAGCCTGCCGCCCTTGCCTGATGGCCAGCGGCAGGCGGTGCAGGCGCGTTTCGCCGAGCGCTTTCCCAGCGCCACGGCCTTTGATGTCACGGCCATCGGTCGCAAGATCGTCGCTCTCGTCGAACGTTTGGTGTTGGCCCTTCATCTCATCGCCGTGCTCGCCATCACTACCGGCCTGGCAGTGCTGATGGGCGTGGCCCTGGCAACGGTCGCCAATCGGCGTGAAGACCATGCGCTGTTGCTGGTCTTGGGCGCCCGGCGGCGGTTGCTGATATGGGCCGTCGCCAGTGAGTTCGCCATGATTGGCCTTTTCGCGGCCGCCCTGGGCACGCTGTTGGCGACGGCCGCAAGCTGGCTAGTCATCGCCGAAGTGATCGGTCTGGAACTGACTCTCCCGTGGCTGGCCCTCGGCACGCTGGTGTCGGTGGTAGCCATCGTCTGCGCCGGCATCGGTTCCTGGGCATGTCGCGACGCGTGGCGGGTTTCACCCCTGGCGGTGCTACGCTCGGAATGATTTTCTAGACAGTTAGTTGTTCCTTCGCCAGCCGCGCTTTGCTCTACGCTGTGCCGCCATGATCGCCACGCATCTTGCTTCTGCCTCGCTTGCCTGTGACCCGCTTGCCTGTGACCCACTTGCCTCTGACCCGCTGGCAATAGCAGCCCTGGCTCAACGCATCATTGATGGTGGCACATGCACCACCGCCGAAGGCCGTGCACTTCTTGACGTGGTGCCCGGTTCGGCGGCGTCTGAAGCCCTGTTCGCTGGTGCCCAGGCCATCCGCGACAAGTTCGTCGGACGCACGCTCAAATGCTGTTCGGTGGTCAACGTCAAGGCCGGCAACTGCCAGGAAAATTGTTCGTACTGCGCCCAGGCCTCGGGCAGCGAAGCCGTCGATTATCAGAAGACCAAGTGGCTTGGTGATGAAGACATCGCCAAGGCCGCTGAAACCGCCGCTGAGAATGGTGCCAAGGCCCTGGGCCTGGTCGCCGCTTGGAAGGGTGTCAAAGAAGGCGCCCAGCTCGACATGGTCTGCGAAGCCATCGAAGAATTTTCGCAAAACGGTAAGGTGCGTCCGGACGTCAATCTCGGCATCCTCGAGTCGCAGGTCTGCGCTGACCGCATCGCCCAGGCCGGGGCGGCGGTGTACGGCCACAACCTGGAAACCGCGCGCAGCCACTTCGATGAGATCTGCACCTCGCACACCTGGGAAGAGCGGATGAAGACGATTCAGTACATCCGCAAGTCGGGCATGGGCCTGTGCTCGGGTGGGATCGTCGGCATGGGCGAGAGCAAAGAGCAGCGCATCGAATTCATGGAGCAGATCCGCTTCATCGAGCCCGACATGGTGCCGTTGAACTTCCTCAATCCGATCGCCGGCACCAAGCTCGGCGAAACCCCGAAGCTGGATGCCGACGAGGCCCTGATCACCCTGGCGGTATTCCGCTTCATGCTTGCCGATCGCAATCTGATGACGGCCGGCGGCAAAGAGATCGTGCTCGGCGAACGTTTGCACGAAGTGTTCAAGACCGGCATCAACGCGGTGATGGTCGGCAATTACCTGACCACCCTCGGCACCACCCCTGATTTTTGGCGCACCGCTGCCGCCCGGCATGGCCTGCGCATGGCTGATGAGCACACCGAAATACACGATACGGCGACGAGCTGCGGCTCGTCGTGCAGCAAATAGGTGAAATAAGGTAATGATGAGATCCAGCTCATTCCCGGCTGGGAAACGGTTGCCCGCCGCCTTATCGACCAAGAGCAGATCGATCTTTTCCTGTCTGGCTCGTCGGCGCATCTGCTGAGTTCGGAAATTGCCACAGCGGCGTGACGCGGCGGCCTTGCTCATTACCATGGACGTCATCCCGCCATTGGTGCCGGTGGGCATTCGATGGATGGCCTTCATGCATCCGCTTGTCGCAGGGTCTGACGGAACGCACTCGGCGCGCGGCCGTGGATGCGACGGAAAGCGGTGGCGAAATACGCCGGGCTGGCAAAGCCGAGATCGAGCGCCACGTCGAGTACGCGGGCTTCCGGGTGCGCCAGACGCCGGGCGGCCTCGGTCATCAAGCGCCGCGAGACGTGGCCATGGAAGGTCTCACCGGTGGCGGTGCGGAACCGATGCAGGAAACGTGAAGTGCTGAGACTGACCGCGGCGGCGATCTCGGCAGCGCGCAGCGATGAACGCAGCCGCTGGCCGATCACCTCGATGGCGCGTTCGATCAGCTGATCACCATGGGCAGCGGCTTGTCGCCGCGCGGCCTCGGCGGTGCGGGCTGCCAGCAGCGGCAGCAAGCCGCTGAGCACCAGCCGCCCACAGGCGTGGGCCATGGCCTCTCCCGGAAACGACGGCAGGAGTTGGTGCGTCGACCGCAGCACATCGGGCTTACCGCCGCGCCAGGGACCGATGAACAAGCAACCGTGGTAGGTGCCGCCAACCATCACCGGTACCAACAGTTCACGCACGCCGAATGGACAGGTGCGCAGGCGCGGATTGGCATCCGCCAGCCAGGCATGGGCGTGGAAATTGTCCTGATGCAGGCATTCCGCCAAACTCAGGGGGTCTTTTTTAACCGCCCGGCAGTGTGCCGAGGTATGGGTGATCAGGCTCTTGGGTTGATCGCTCCACGCCGCTGCTTCAGCATCTTTCCAAACTACCTGTAAACCGATGGAGCGCTGCACATCTGCCAATAATTGGCGTAAACCAACGATGAAACTGTCATCTAATGCTTTCAACTGAGGGTCTTTGAGGAGCATGTGCTGCCACATCGTAGCACGAAAACGAAGGTAGATCTAGCCTCAGTGGGGGTCGCGAAGCCAGCTGCGTGACGGTAGGCTGTGCTCATGCGCTACCTCCCTGAACCAGCTCGTAAGACCCCCATCATCCACGATTGCGATGTGTGTATCGTCGGCGGCAGCTGCACCGGCGTGTTTGCGGCGGTGGCTGCCGCGCGCCTCGGCCTGTCGGTGTGCGTGATCGAAATCGGCAACCAGTTCGGCGGCAACACCACCCTTGGCATGGTGGCGGTGTGGCACTCGTTGTGGAACACCACCGGGGATCGCCAGGTCATCGGAGGCTTGACCGAGGACTTCGTTGGCCGCCTGCTGCCGCGCGGAGCGGCGGTGGAAAGCACGCGCACTTCACCGCATTGGCAATACGCTTTGGCGCCCGCCGAGGCGGCGGTCGAACTCGACAACCTAATCCGCGAACACCGCATCCGGCCTTTTCTGCATGCGCGGGTGGTTGCCGCCGAACGTGAGGGGGCGCAGGTCAAGGCGGTTGTGATCGAGGACAAAAGCGGCCGGCGGGCGATTGCCGCGCGCATGTTTATCGATGCTTCGGGCGACGCCGATCTGGTAGCGATGGTCGGTGGTGAAACCTCGCTGCATGAGCATCTGCAGCCACCGACCATGGCTGCCCTGGTGTCGGGCCTGCAGGCCCTGCGCAAGGCCCACCCGAACTTCCAGCTCGATAAAACGGTTTTCAATCCGCTCAATCCGCATGCCCTGCTGCCCGGATTCTTGTGGAGCTTCGCGCCTCCGGGGTGCGGTGATGTGGAATTGGTCTTCGGCACCCGCGTGCATGGGGTCAATTGCGCCGATGCGGATCAATTGACGCAGGCAGAGATGGAAGGCCGCCGGCAAACCCGGCAGCTGGTCGATGCCGTACGTCATGCGTATCCGACCCATCCTGTGACGCTCAATGCTTTGCCCGCCCGCATCGGCATTCGCGAAACCCGGCATGCGCGCTGCCAGCTGCGCTTAACCGAACATGACGTGCTGCATGGCACACCGTTCGCAGATGCCATCGCCCACAGCTGCTATCGCGTCGATATCCATCACCAAGGCGGCGAAGGCCTGACCTTCCGCTATCTCGACGGGCGTGAGCTCGTATTGGACGCCGATCACCTGCGTAGCGAATCGCGTTGGCGGCCGCTGCAGGCGGTCGATCCGACGTATTACTCGATTCCATATCGCTGTCTGTTGCCGCTGGGTTTGGATAATGTCATCGTCGCCGGACGGTGCTTGGATGCTGATCCTGGCGCCTTTGGTGCGGTACGTGTGCAGGTCACGTGCAATCAGATGGGTGAGGCGGCGGGCACGGCGGCGGGTTTGGCGATACAGGTGGGTTGTTTTCTACCCGAGGTGGATATCCATCAGCTGCGCACGGTGATTAGGCACCATGGCGGCAGATTGCAGGATATTTAGGGCTTGCTGAACGATCCATTCCGCACGGCGCTCTCGGCAAAATATCGCCAATATGTCACGCTGAGCTGCATTGAAAATCGTCCTGAGTTGTCTAAA
>JAYVTR010000341.1:0-4285 GCA_043788625.1 Planctomycetota bacterium | reverse complement strand
GACCAGCGACCAGCGACCAGCGACCAGCGACCAGCGACCAGCGACCAGCGACCAGCGACCAGCGACCAGCTTGAAGCTTGAAGCTTGAAGCTTGAAGCTTGAAGCTTGAAGCTTGAAGCTCGCAGCTCGCAGCTCGCAGCTGACCGCGACAAGCCGCCAGCATGCATCCATCAACAACCCAGGTCCTCATGCCGCTCATAAACAAAACCCTCAGCTCGCTCTTGCTCGCCCCCCTCAGCCTCACCGCTGCCGAATGGACCTATACTTGGCCGACCTCCACCAAGGAAAGCGCGACCACCGTCAGTGCCGAAATCTGCCAATTTAAATACGGCAAAACCTGGGCCTATGCCGTCGAGATCGACGATGGCCCGAAATGGGTGACGACCTTTGCCGTGCCTTTTCTTGCGCAGTTCCACTTCACCGATGCTCCGCCGGGAATCAGGGGCGGCACCGCCTTGCCATTCGTCGGCTCGGTGGCGGCCATCGCCAGCACCATCGACTGCAATGACACCGCGGTTAATCACGAAGATTTCTTGGCGCTGAGCAAGGCCGGCTGGGGTGTGATCAATCACAGCCTGACGCACGAAGGACGTTCATGGGGTGACGAGGCGGGTCGCTTATCCGATCAACAGGTGCAGGACGATGCCTTCTGGAGCCAAGTGTTGATCGCTGCCGCCATGCCCAATGGCCGGGCGCCCACTGCCGCCGTATACGCCAATGGCTATACCGACTACAACCGTGGGGATGCGTTAAGCAAAGTCGGTATTCGCGTGGCGACCCGCGTCGGCGGCTCCAGCCCACGTGACGTCACCAGCGCCAAGCTGGCGTGGATGGATTTCCCGCGCTCCTACCTTGATGAAGGCGCCTGGACCAACGAATGGTCGAAAAGCGAAGTGATGGCCGATTTCCCGGCTACCGCTGAGCAGGGCCCGGCAGCCAATGCCATGGTCATCGACTTCACCCATGACATCAATCGCGCCGCCGACTCAGCCAACCAGCAACGCTGGCAGGCCCGCCTGGCGACCATCGAAAAACGCTGGGGCGCTGGTGGCGCCGACAACCTGTGGTGTGCACCCAGCGGCGATATTTCCGACTACGTGCATGCGGCGGCAGCCGCCACCCTCACCCACGCCGCTGGGAAGGTGACCGTGCGCTTGCCCGAAGACCAGCCAGGTACCGCCTTGACCCTGAAACTCACCGGCATCCCACTGACCACCAAGCTCGCAACCCCGGTCGGCGGCACGCTCCATCGCCAGGGTACGGTAGCCTGGGTCACCAGTCCGCTCATTGGCCGCGCCGGCACCCTGCCGCCAGCAGTGCATTGCGTGTACGAAGGTAAGGCCAGCACCATCGATCTGCCAGCCGGTACCCAAGTCGCTGGAATCACCTTGTGCATCCACGGTGATTTACCGCAAGACTTCAACTTTCGCGTGGCCTTGCGCACTGCCCAAGGCGAACAGGAATTACCGGGACGCGCCTTGCGTGGTGGATGGTTTATCTCTAGCCAGACTCGCGCACTATTGCCGGATGTGGCGGCGGTCGACGCCACTGGCGTCATCACCGACACCCACGCCTGCGTCACCGGTATGCGCGTGTGGGCGGTCGGCCGGGCTCCTGAAGCAAAACGGCAACCCTGAGCACGCGTCAATACTCAGCGATCCAGAAGTCACCGAGATTGCCGATCTTGTTGCCGGCTGGATTGGTGAGGTTGTAGGTACTGTTGTTGCCCGTCAGCAGCATCTGGGTCTGCGGGTACAAACCGTTGTTGCCACCGACGCACGAAGCCGGGGTCACCAGGATCTTGCCGTGCCCGTCCATGAACACCGTCGGCCGTTTGCCGCTGACATGCCACGATTTCCCCTGCAGCCCGAGAAAACCAACCGGGTCCGGTCCGCCGCGATTGGAGCAGAATTGCCACGGTGTTTGCGACATGCGCTGAAACGTCGATAAGTTCAAACGATTGGTGAGCCCGAGCGTGGTCCAATCTTGATAAAGATAATACAAGCTGCCTTCATAGGCGTTCATAAAATCGTAATTCCCGGCGGCACCGCTGGCCGTCGCCCATATATCCTTGGTCCCGCCCCAGATCGAAATTATTTTTTTGTACGGACTCGACGGGCAATTGAAGACCTTGTTCTTCGACGAGGTGAACCATCCCGTCCTGGCACTACCGAGGGCCTCGGCGATGAAGTATTCGAGCGGCGCACCGTCGTGGCCCAAGCATGGAATATAAATTGATTGGGACGGATCTTCCGGTCGATACGGCAGCTGTGATTCATTGTCAGTGGCATAAGCGACGGTAGCCATGCCGATCTGCCGTACGTTGCTCAGGCAATTGGTGGTACGCGCCGCCTCACGCACCGCGCCGATGGCCGGCAGCAGCATGCTGGCAAGGATGGCGATGATCGAAATCACCACCAATATTTCGAGAAGAGTGAAACCATGCCCGTGTTTAAGAAGTAAAAACATGTGTGACCTCTTCTTATAGATTAGTATACACGGGATTCTACATCTTGATCCATGTATTACGACCACCACCGATGAAATACAGACACATCACAGCTCACTCGATAAAATAAGCTCGACGTGACCGGCTCAACGCGGCACTGGCTGGCCATAGATGCGCGTCGGCGGCAAGGGCTGGCCGGGCAGAGACAAGAGGTCGGCGCCCCACGTCCGCCAAGTGCCGCTCCAGCTCACCGCCGGCAACACCGTGCGACCGATATCGAGGAACGACGCCAAGCGCGGATCCCGCCGTGGGGCCGCCCCGCTGTTGAGGAACACCAACGGTACGTACTCGCGTTGCCCTTCCGGGCCGCGCGTACGGTCGCTGGTGGGCAAGCCCGCAGAATGGTCTCCGAACAGCACCACCAGGCCGTTGGGAGAGCGTGCCAGAAAACCGCTGATCAAGCGTTCGAGCTGGGCGTCGGTGGCGGCCAGGGAATTGGCGTAGTCGTCCCCGAAATCAGTACCCTTCCACCATGCACGATACTGGTGAAATGGGGCATGGCTGCTCATGGTCACCACGTGCAGCACGAACGGCGACGGCAGTTCGGCCAGGCGCGGCAACAGCACATCGACCAGCTCACTATCACGCGCGCCGAATTCATCCGCATGCTGCTTCAAGCCGAGGTTTTGTATATCCCACAGGTCATAGCCGAGACGCGGCATGACTTGCGAAAAATTGAAATACATCCCCGGCAGGCCATGCGCCACCACCGCATGCCATCCCGCCCGGCGCAAGCGCATCACCCATGAATTAGGCCACAGGCAGTCTGCCTGATCGAAGGTCACCGCCTCCCACAGGGGCTCGACGCCTTCGATGACGGCGACGTCGCAATCTGCTGATCCGCCCGGCCCGTGGTAACTCAGGCAGCGTGAAAACCACACGCCCTGTTCGGCGCGTTGGGCGAGATGCGGCATCGCCCGTTCGATGCCTCCGACATCCAGTGACTCGATCTGGATCAGCAATACATCGCGAGGCGTGGCGGAGGTGGCCATCAGCGTGACTTCGGGACCATAAACCAGCGGCGGAGGGGTTTGGCCACGCCAGATTTGCCGCAACTGGATCGGCAGCAGACCATACTGGCGAACGAAGACCGCTTGCGAGGTATAGCGGTCGTCGCGCTCGCCGGCGGCCCAGTCCAAAGCCGCATCGACCTGCCACACCAGCCACACCAGCGAACCCACCAGCAGGGCGGCGGGAACTACCGACCAACGCCAGCGCCGTGCATCGCCCCAGCACCACCACGCCACTGCCGGCAGATCGGTCAGCAGCCACAGCATGCCCAGGCTCAACGGCACCGCGCCGAAGCCCACCGCCGTTGCGCCTTCACGGCCGACGCTCATCACCGTCGCCCAGGTCAGGTGCAAGCCGAAGTAGGAAAAATAACTCCAGCACAGCCCGAGATAAAGGGTTTGCAGCACCCAGCCAAAGCCGACGCCAAGCACTCCCAAACCGCGCCATGCCCACCACCAGCACAGTGATTGCCCGAGGCAGATCAACGCCCCGATGGTGACTTTGGACGAGTCAGAGTAGGCATACGACAGCGCCGAAATGAAAGCGATGCTCTTGGCCGTGGTCAGGCCCACCACCAGCGCAAAAGCCCAGCCTGCCGCCCGCCGGCGCGGCACCGGAGCCACCCCAGTCGCCACCAGTGGCGAGGCTGGAACCAGTGGCGAGGCTGGCACCTTACTTCAATTTCATCATCGCCGCACCGAGGCGTTCGAGCACCAGCATCTGGCCGATCTGCGCCAGGGTGTCGAACAACGGTGGCGTTTCGCG
>JAYVTR010000340.1:0-17166 GCA_043788625.1 Planctomycetota bacterium | reverse complement strand
GCCTTGTGCGCCAATGGTTTGGCCACCCTGGCTTTTGCCAACACGCAGATCGCTACGGCGGCGGCCGTGCTCACCTGGCCGTTAGCCGAGTGGATCATCCGTGGTAAACCAACGGTGTTGGGTGCGATCTCGGGTGCCGTGGCCGGCCTGGTGGCAATCACTCCCGCGTGTGGTTTCGTTACTCCTGGTTCAGCCCTGGCCATCGGTGCCATCGCCGGCGTGCTGTGCTTCACCGCAACCAGCTACCTCAAGCAGGTGCTTAAGTATGACGATGCGCTCGATGCCTTCGGCGTGCATGGTGTCGGCGGGATATGGGGCGCGATTGCTACCGGCCTGTTCTTTGCTCCGGCAGTGAATCCCAACATCGCTGCCTTGAACAAGCCGCTAGCAGCGGCCCTTGCGGCCGGCACTCACCCGGTGGTGATGTTGCAGATCAAGGCGGTCTTGATCGCGATCGTCCTCTCGGCAGTCGGCGCATCGATCATCCTTGCCTTGGTCAAGTTCACGGTCGGCTTGCGGGTTACCGAAGAGGACGAGGTTTCCGGTCTCGATCTCAGCCAGCATGGCGAAGAAGGCTATCACGGTTTGAGTTGAGTCAGCCCAGCCCCGGCTCTTGGCCTCTCTTTGCTCGCTGAGAGCTGAGAGCCGAGAGCTGAGCCCGGGGACTGGTCGGTCTCATATTGCAGCTTAGCATCCCCCAACCATTCAAAAAACGAACCTAAGGACATCCGCCATGAAGATGATTGAGGCCATTATCCAGCCGTCAAAGTTGGAAGCCGTCAAAGAAGCGCTCAATGAAGTCGAAGTCGTCCGTCTGACGATTAGCGACGTGCAGGGATTCGGTCGCCAAAAAGGCCATACCGAGATCTACCGCGGTCATGAGTATACCGTTAATCTGCTGCGTAAGGTTAAGTTGCAAATCGCCGTCAACGACGAGTTCGTTGAGCCGACCGTTGCTGCCATCATCAAGGCCGGCCGTACCGGCGAAGAAGGCAAAGTAGGCGACGGCAAAATCTTCATCTTGCCACTTGAAGACTGTATCCGCATTCGCACCGGCGAACGTGGCTCAGAAGCCATTTAAGCTCGCTAACGACAAATCAGCGAAAAACTGCCGCGCGGAGCATCTTCCGTGCGGTGCTTTTTTGTTGCGCACGGCAGCAGTTGCCCCCGGCGCCAACTCGATACGTTGCGTCCCCTATCACTTTCAGGTCGGAAGCACCGGCCTTATCACCGCTTCACGGAGTAGATGTTCATGCTTTTCGATCCCAAGGATGTCGCCAAGGCCCTGCAAGTGGCTAAAGACCACGGCGCCAAATACGTCGACATTATGTTCGGCGACTTGTTCGGCACCCTGCAGCACTTCACCATCACGGCTCGTCGCCTCGAAGCGCAGCTATTTGAAGACGGTTTGCCGTTCGACGGCAGCTCGATCCGTGGTTGGCAGGGCATTGAAAAGTCGGACATGAACATCAAGCCGGACCCGGCCACCGTGTTCATCGATCCGTTCCGTGAACAGCCAACAGTGTGCTTCTTTGGTGACATCTACGACCCACGCACCGGTCAGCGCTACACTCGTGACGCGCGCGGCATCGCCGCCAAGGCCTTGGCCTTCCTCAAGTCGACTGGCATTGGCGATATGGCGTACTTCGGCCCAGAGCCTGAGTTCTTCATCTTTGACTCGATTCGCTACGAATCGAAGCCCAACCAGGCATTCTACTATATCGACAGCGATGAAGCACCGTGGAACACCGGCACTGACACCGGCATGAACCTCGGCCACAAAGTGCGCCACAAACAAGGCTACTTCCCAGCTACGCCAGCCGACACGTTGATGGATCTGCGCAGTGAGATCACCACCAACATGCAGACCATGGGCATGGAAGTCGACCTGCACCACCATGAAGTCGCCAGCCCCGGCCAGTGCGAAATCGGCATCAAGTACGGCTCGGCGATCACCGCTGGCGATTTGGTCCATTTGTACAAGTACGCGGTCAAGAACACCAGCTTCCAGCATGGTAAGACGGCGACGTTCATGCCTAAGCCGATGTTTGGTGACAACGGTTCGGGCATGCACAACCACATGTCGATCTGGAAAGACGGCAAGAACACCTTCGCCGGTGATGTGTACGCCAAGCTGTCGCAGAACGCCGTCTGGGCGATCGGCGGCATCCTCAAGCACGGCAAAGCGATCCAGGCCTTCACCAACCCATCGGTGAACAGCTACCGTCGCTTGGTTCCTGGCTACGAAGCGCCAGTGAATCTCGCTTACTCGGCGAACAATCGTTCGGCCTCGATCCGCATCCCTCACGTCCAGGGTGACAGCGCTCGTCGTTTCGAGTTCCGCTGCCCAGACGCCTCGGGTAGCCCTTATCTGGTCACCGCAGCCATGCTCATGGCCGCGATTGACGGGATCAAGAACAAGATCGATCCGGGTAAGCCGATGGATAAGAACATTTACGACTTGCCACCAGAAGAACTGGCGCAGATCCCATCCACCTGTCAGAGCCTGGAAGAGGCCCTCGACACGATGGAAAAAGACAAGGCCTGGCTCACTGCCGGCGGCGTGTTCACCGAGGACATGATCGAGTCCTACATCGCCGTGAAGCGCGAAGCCGAAGTCGAACCGACCAAGCTGCGTCCTAATCCGTACGAGTTCTACCTCTACTACGATTGCTAAGTCGTCAGTTTAGGATAAGTGAGCAAAACCCTCGGAGAAATCCGTGGGTTTTCACATTTAATTCTCCACCCTCCGGCTACTTCTTTATTGATGAGAGAGGACGGGCACCTGCTGGTTGGCAGTGTGCGGTAGTCACTGCGCATCCCGGCCAGGTCGCTGACGCGTTCACCATCGCGGTATTTGGCGGAGGCACGCTCAACGGATGCCCGCCGCGCGCAGACGTTCGACGGCGAAGTCCTGCGCCTCGACCGCCGCGTGCACCACCGGGGCCATGCCGAAGAACTCATGCGTCGCCCCCGGATAGGTGCGCTGCTCGACCGCGACGCCGGCCGCACGCAGGCGCTCTGCCAAGAGCAATCCGTCGCTGCGCAGGGGGTCGATGCCGGCGTTGATGATGGTGACGGTCGGCAAGCCGTGCAGGTCCGCATCGACGAGGTCGATGCGTGGGTCTTTCACGTCGGCCGGGCTGGAGGTGGCGTGCTTCACGAACCATTTCATCATCGGCCGATCGAGTGGCTTCGCGTCGCTGCTGTCCCTGTATGAAGCCGACTCCATGTCATTGCCTGCCACTGGATAAACCAACACCAGATGGGCGGGCTTCGCAAGCCCATGATCGCGGGCTGCGATCGCGACATTGGCCGCAAGATTACCGCCCGCGCTTTCGCCAACGATGGCGACTGCACCACGACCCCCCCAGCCGGCCTCCTGGTCGATCACCCAGCGGTAGGCGGCGACGGCGTCCTCGTGTGCCGCCGGGAAGCGGTGCTCGGGGCCCATGCGGTAATCGGCCGAGACCACGATGGCGCCAAGCTGGGCGGCGAGCGCGCGCGGCGTCGCCTCGTAGACATCCAGGCTCGCGATGACCCAACCGCCGCCACGGAAGTACAGCACCACCGGGCGCGGTCCACTAGCCACCCCGGCCGGCCGGTAGATGCGCGCCAGCACCGGGCCGCCGCCGCCGGGATAGGTGACTTGCTCGATCATGATATCATCGCGCGGCGCAGCGAGGCCCTTGGCAGCCATCACCGCCTTCGCGCCGTCGGCCGGCGTGGGTTGCCGACGCGCTTCCGCCGGCTCGAGGCTGGGGATCGGCTTGGGATGCAAGGCAGCTTGTGCGTCCAGCACCGCCTGCATGTCTGCGTCGGGCTTGGCCGCACGCTCGTGGGCGGCAGGGCGATCACCACATGCAGCGAGACCGAGAAGCGTGGTAGCGAGGATGGCCGGCACGCCGGAACGCGAGATCAGAGAGGAGCTGTGCATGTGAGATTCCTTGTCACACGTCAAGCCCGGCTCATGCCAAAGAAAAGCCCAGAATTCTGCCACTTCAGGCTCAGGCTGATGCAGGACGCATTAATAGCGGCCCGCACAGCCGTCCATCGGCACGCTGCCAATGTAACTGTAAAGGGCAGAGTAAAATCAGGCCAGTCCATCGCGGGTAGGGGTCATGATTATACCGGCGAATTTTTTTGCGATTCAGATCATGCTCTTTTCCGCTGCGGCTCGCTAATGACAACTTTCGGTTTTTTACGACCAGCCATTGCCGGCGATTTCTTCAACGACCGCTCCAACGCTTCCATCAAACTGATAACTTTGCCATCTCCAGATTCATCCGTTTCCGGCTCATCCAGCTCAAGGGTCTTGCCCTTGGCCTTGCGGGCGATGGCAGTGCTCAGCCTGGCTTGATATTCGTCAGAAAATTCCGCGGGGTTGAACTCCATGGCCAGACTGGACACCAGCTGTTCGGCCATGGCCAGTTCGCGCGCTGCCACCGCCGGCTTCGCTGATGGCGGCGGTGGCGGATCAACGATCTCATCGGCATAGCGCAGGGTGTGCAACACCAGGCCGTGGTGCAGGGCGCGGATCGCGACCACGTGTTCCTTGCCATGCATGATCAGCTGGGCCACCCCACAGCGCTCCGTGCGTTCGAGCGTTGCGACTAGCAGGCGGTAGGGCTTCTCGCCGCCCTCGGCCGCCAGCAGGCGATAGGGCTGGTCGAAATACAGGGGGTCGATCTCGGCCAATTCGACGAAGCCGACTAGATCCATGATCCGGCTTTTTCGGCTGGCCAGGCGCGTCAGTTCCTCGGCGTCGAAGACCACGTACTGCCCTGACTTGACCTCATAGCCTTTGACAATGTCACTGGCGGCGACCTCCTCGTCGTTGCCCTCGGCGACCTTCTTATAACGGATGCGGCGGCGATCGATGCGGCTGATCTGATGAAAATGCAAATCATGGCTGCGCACGGCGCTGACCAGTTCCACGGGGATGGTGACGATGCCGAAGGCGAGTGCGCCTTTCCACAGGGGACGGTGATCCATGGTGTTGCTCGGGCGGCTCTGATGGGTTGTGGTGGGCTCGGGTGGGCTCTAATGAAAGTGGTCCGAGCAAATTCCAGCAAGCCGCGGGCCTAAAGATTCGCACTCACGGCAGGCCCATTCCACTCCAGCCGCTGCAGGTTGCAGCGCCGGTATGTCTGACCCGCAGTGGATTGCAGGCGAGGCTTGAGCGATCTCGGCTCAGGGCTTGGCGTCGTGCCAGCACCCGCCATGGCGCGGCACCATCACCCGCGGCGCATCAGCCAGGTCGCGCGCTTCAGCTACGACAATGCCCCAATCATTGCTCGGCGCGGCGCAGCCGATCAGGACCACGCCAGTCAGGCCGGCAGTGGCTGCGGCAGCAACGGCCCCGGCATCGCGGCACACCAGCCAACCGCCATCGGCGCCGACGCTGTTGAGCGCCAGGCGTAAGCTGCGGGGGGTGAAGGGAGGATCGCACGGTACCACGGTCACGCCTCGGGTGGTCAGGCGTGCCACCACGGCAGATGCCTGAACATCAAGCAGACATGGTTCGACCAATAAGGCGGAACTCATGTCTGTACTCACATCTTTTCGGGGTGCTCAAGCAGGTCGGCGACCTGTTGCAGCAAACGACCGGCTGCCCCGCCGTCGGCGATGCGATGATCGAAGGTCAGCGTCAGTTCAGCCTGGCGGGCACGGCCCCAGCCCTTGATCGCCGGGTCCCATTCGGGGACGTTCTCAACTGAGCCCAGGCCGAGGATCGACGCCTGGCCAGGCAGCGGAATGGGGGTCGCCCAGGTCAGGCCGAAGGTGCCGTAGTTGCTGACCGTCGCCACCGCGCTGCCGGCATCGCTGACGCGGCCGGCGCGGGCGCGCTCGATCAGCTGATCGAAGGCAATCGTCAGTTGCGCCAGGCTCAACTTTTCGACGCCACGGATCACTGGTGTCAGTACGCCATCATCAATCTCAACGGCGACGGCCAAATCGATGGATTGGGCTTTGAGCAGGCGATTGCCATACAGGCGGCAAGCGAGGGTCGGCTGTGCGACCATCGCCACGGCCAGGGCCCGCAAGGCGTATATGGTGGCACTCGGCCGGCCTTCGATGGTACGGCGATGAGCCAGCAGGGCATCCATGCGCGCTGGTCGGGCGACGGTGGCCAGGGGCCGCTGCCACGAGCGCGACATGGCCAGGGCGACGGCTTGACGTACGCCGCTCATCGGCTCGCCGTGGGCGAGGTAGGCATCCAGGTCGTCGACGGTGACGCGGCCGCTTAAGCCGGTGCCGTGGATGGTGGCCAGATCCGAAATGGTCAGACCGGATTCAATCAGGCGTACGCGCACAGCCGGGCTGATGAAAGCCGCATCGCCCATGGCGGCGCGCAGGGTCGCTTCGCCGCGGGCTGGGCGGGTACGCGGGACGCGGACTTCGCCGCTAGGCCCATTGCCGGCAACTTCATTGCCGGCGGAAATCGTTGGCAAAGGCTTGCTGGGAGTTGGCGTGCCCTCGGCAACATCGAGCAGGGCGATGACATCGCCAACCGCGACCTTGTCGCCGGCGGCGGCGCGATGCTCCGAGAGGATGCCCGCCGCCGGAGCGGCAACCGTCAATAGCGATTTCTCAGTCTGGACTTCGACGATTTCCTGTTCGGCGGCTACCGCTGTGCCGGGCTGTACCAGCCAGGCGACGACGGTGGCTTCGGCGGCGGACTCGCCAAACTGCGGCATGCGAACATCGAGCTTCATTAGAAATCCACGGTTTCGAGCACGGCCTGAACAATCCGATCGGCGTCCGGATGGTGGGCATGGAATAGGTCGGGATGATACGGGATAGGCGTGTCTTCGGCACACAGCCGCCGCGGTGGAGCATCCAGATGTTGGAAAGCTTCGGTGGCGACGGTGGCGAGGATCTCAGCGGCAATGCCGCCAAATGGCCAGGACTCGGTGACCATCACCACGCGGTTGGTGCGCGCAATCGAGTCGAGCACGGTGCGCGTATCCAACGGCCGCAGGCAACGAAGATCGATCACTTCGACATCGAGCTGATGCTCGCTGGCCAAGCGCTCGGCAGCGGCCAGACAGGTGTGCACCATGGAGCTGTAGCTGATCAGGGTGCAGTCGCGCCCCGGACGGCGGATGGCGGCGGCGCCCAAGGGCAGGTGCTCATCGACCTGCGGATCGAATTCGGCTTTCAGATGATTATAGAGGCCCTTGTGCTCGATGTAGATAACCGGATCAGGGCAAGCGACGGCGTCGCGCAGCATGAAATACGCATCCGCCACCGTCGACGGTGCGACGACCACCAAACCTGGATGATGCGTCAGCCAAGCTTCTGGCATTTGTGAGTGGAATGGACCGCCGCCCGGCGTGCCACCGCCGGGAAAACGGAATACCGCCGGCACGCTGCGGCCGGTGCGCCAGTAATAGGTCGCCGCATGATTGACCAGCTGATTGAAAGCGATCGTAGCGAAGTCGGCAAACTGGAATTCGATGATCGGACGCGCCCCTTCCAGGGCCGCACCGATGGCCAGGCCGGTCATCGCATCTTCTGAAATCGGTGAATTCAATACCCGGCCAGGGAATCGTTCAGAGAGGCCCTTGGTGGCTTTGAAGGCGCCGCCAAATGCCCCGGCGATATCCTGGCCATAGATGAAGACGCGCGCATCGGCGGCTAGACTGTCGCCCAACGCTAGACGGATGGCGTCCATATAGGTGAGGACACTCATGCGCGGAATTCCGTGAGATTTTTCACGCTGCGGGCAGTCCAGTCTTCGGCGGCAACATCGGGGCCGGGCTCGCCGAGGCCCTGGGTCACGGCGATGGCGATGGCGCTTTTCGCGGCTTCCCAATAAGGCGCAGTAACCACGCCTTCAGCGGTGAGACGGGCTTCGGCAAGGGTAACGCAATCGCCGAAACGAGTGCGCAGATCACTGCCGATATAAGAATTGTCGTCGTGTTCGCCATGCCCAGCCAAACGCAGCAAAGAAGCCACCACCATCTGCGGGCCGTGTCCGGCGCGCGCCGCCGACACGGCGGCTTCAACCGTCGTGCGGCAGGCGTCGAAATCGGTACCATCGCACGTATACGCGCCGCAGCCATAGCCGACGGCGCGGTCAATCAGGCTCTTGCAGGCAAACGAGCGGTTGCTGAAGGTCGAATAGCTGACCTGGTTGTCGGCCACCAGGACAATCAAGGGCAAGCGTTCAACCGCCGCCATGTTGATGCCTTCGTGGCTGGCGCCGGTCTGCATCGCGCCGTCACCGAGGCTGACGATGCCGACACTGTCGGCTAATGTGCCGAGATGACGACGGGCCATGAGCATGCCGCTGATGACGCTTACCGAGGCGCCGAGATGCGAGATCATCGGCAGTTGCCCCTGGCTGAGGTTTCCGCGATGGACATTGCCGTCACGGGCGCGCATCGGGCCCGTTCGACGGCCGCAGTACGTGCGCACGGCGTCAAGGATCGGCTCGCCGAAAGCAAGGCGGCCGGCGCTGTCGCGGATCAATGGCGCGAAGAAATCACCGGGGGCATCGGCGGTCCATTGGCGCAGCGTGAGGGCGGCGGCGGCGGAATAGGCTTCTTGCCCTTTGCCGCTGAAGACGCTGCCGCCACGGATGTGGTCTTGACGATAAAGGGCCGCTAGTCGCTCATCGAGCGCGCGTGCCAGCACCATCCAGCGAAAATGATCGAGTCGATCGATCATGAAGCACGCGCCTCACGACCCCATTGCAGGTAGCAGGCGCCCCAGGTGAAGCCGCCGCCGAAAGCGACCAGCAGCACCCGTGTTCCGGTAGTCAGACGACCATCACGGGCGGCGTGGGCCAAGGCCAATGGCAGCGTCGCCGCGGTGGTATTCCCGACATCACTGATGTTGACGACGACTTGCGACATCGGCACGTGCAGGCGCTCGGCGGTGGCTTCGATGATGCGGATGTTTGCTTGATGGGGGATGATCAGATCGACATCGCGACCGGTCAGGCCTTGGCTGGTCAGGCAGTGGTCGGCGACTTCCGCCATGCGCCGTACGGCATGGGCAAACACCGTGCGGCCATTCTGGTAGACCACTGGCAGCTGCCCCGGCTGCGAGGGCGCCGAGCCGGTGCATGGCAAGATGAGTTCATCGCCACCGGCGCCATCCGAATGCATTTCCCACCCACGCACGCCGGTGGTGGCGTCTTCAGGGCCAGCCTCGATCAGCATCGCACCGGCGCCATCGCCGAACAGAATGCAGGTATTGCGATCGTGGTGATTGATGATCGAGCTCATCACGTCGGCGCCAATGATGAGGATGCGTTTGGCGCGGCCGGCTTCGATCATCGATGACGCGGTGGTCAAGGCGGCCAGGAAGCCATTGCAGGCATTCAACAGATCATAGCCCCAGGCGGTGGTCGCCCCCAGGGCATGCTGGACGATATTGGCAGTGGCCGGCATGCGCTGATCGCCGGTGATGGTCGCGACAATGATGCCATCCAGGGTCTCGGCGCCGACCCCGGCGCGCGCCAGGCAATCACGGGCGGCGGCGATGGCGATGACCGAGCACGGCGTGCCCGGTTCAACCAGACGCCGCTCACGGATGCCGGTGCGCGAGATGATCCATTCATCAGTGGTATCGACACGTGCCGCTAACTCGGCATTGGTCAGCCGGCGCTCGGGCAAAAAGGTGCCGATGGCCACACATTGGGCGGTTGCACGAGGGTGCAGCATGGGCGCTCCGGGGGCCTGATAGCGAGGGGGTGTGCAGGTTAGAAGCGGAATGACGTCCGACAACCCTGGGGAAGTTCAGCGTTTGGCCGGCACAGACGGATGCTTGAGGTGATATTATACTAGCAGAAGTTTATTCCGTATTTTAAGGACGGGCTGGCAGTAGGTGATTCTGGTCTTAAAATTCTCCATCGCTGCGGATTTTATGCAGCGCATGCCGATCCTTACGCGAAAATGTGCTTATGACCTTAACTTCACTTCCCCAGGCTGTGCCGCGACCGAGCCGTAGGCGTTGGCCGTGGGTCATCGTGGCGGGAATGGCGGGTAGCTTTGTCTTGTTGTGGTTGACGGCTCCACGCCTCACTTGTTGGGTCATGCAGCGGCAAACACCGTTGGTCACCGATGCCGTGGTGGTGCGCGGAGTGCAGTTCAGTGCCACACCCGCCAACGCTGCGATGGTGGTTGGCCGCTGCTCGCCCGCCGTACTCAAGCAGATCGTCGAGGGTGCCAGTGGGCGGTGGTTGCCAGGCATGCTGCTCGGCCATGGGCAGCATGCCTGGGGCACCTTCATCGACGCCCCGGAGGTCACCTGGCGTCTCGACGTCGACACCAGTGCCAGCGTTCCCGAAATCACTGCCGGTATCCCGCAACCGGTGGCCGAACGGGTCGTGGCGCGTTATTTAACCAGTCAGCACTCGCTGGTATCGCAGGTCAAACTGAGGGAAGTGAGCCTGATCGGTGAGCCCAGCAGTGCCACGCAGATGGCTTGGCAGGCGCACCTATGCGGCACGGCCCAGCTGTATCTGTGGGAACAGTCATTGGCGATCGAGGTTGAGCAGGCGGTGATGACGGCAAGCACGACGCTTACGAAACAGGCAACGGGGGATTACCGTCTCGATGCGAGCCTCAGGCTGGTTGAATTGCGCGGCACAACGCCCTTGGGGCCAGTGGCGCCCTTGCTGCCGACTCTCGAACAACAACTAAATCAAGGCCTCAAGCAATTAACCAAGGTCGTAATTCCCGGCTGGTGGCCACTTGTCACTCGTTGGAACCTCCGTGTGTTGGTGGGCGAAGGACTGCGCGAATTTTAGTTGTACGTAACGTCGGTCAGCGTGACTGAGTGATGACGACTCCGCTGTACTGGGGACCTTTGGTAAACAAAAAACCAGAGCTTCGCCTATGGCACAAAGCTCTGGTTCTTGTTTTACAGCTCATCACCATCCATCGGGGGCCTGGCTGGCGAAAGGGCTTGCTTACTTGAGGTAAGCAGCGGTCGTTGACCCGCTTCCTTCAATCAATCCCGCGACCTCGTTCACGCTATCATAAACATTTTCAGAACCAGCGTCTTTGTTGAGTGCTTGCCAGGTGGTTTGGGCAGGCGTGGAGCCTTGGTCCCACGTGCCAGCAGTGCCGGCGGTCGACGATTTATTAATGTTACCGACATGGCCATCAGCAAATGCCGCCATGGCGACGGACTTGTGATTGGTCATGTTGGTAGCCGCGCCGAATGCATCAGATGGACGGTCGGCAATGACGCAACGAATTGAGGTCGCATTTGAAGGCACGGCCCAGTCATAGGCATATGCCTGCACATTGGCAGCAGATGTCGAGATGGCAGTGGACCAAGTAAAAGCGTTTGAAGCGCCACCGGCAGCCGTAGAGATGACCGGCTTGTTGGTTGGCTTGGACGGACATGCAAATATTTTGCCAGTCAGATCGCCGCCAGTAACCATCGCTAAATATTCAAAGGTATTCATGGTGACAAATGCTGCTGCAGCGCCCGCAGCAACAGCCGTGGGCGATGCCGCAATTGGAACATACGGCGCTGCTGGATTTGCCGAATTGCACTTCAGGACTGGCCACAACTGATCATTATCATTGGCATAGACATTCATGGCGAGCACGATCTGCCGCTGATTGTTGCCGCAGTTTGCCTTGCGGGCGCCTTCGCGGACCATGTTGATCGCGGGCAAGAGCATGCCGGCGAGGATGGCGATGATCGAGATCACCACCAGCAGTTCGATCAGGGTAAAGCCCTGACGAGGGGATGAGATACGCATGGGAAGCCTCCGTATGGTAGGCGGGTTTTAATCAATTCGGCGGAATGGAATGAATCTGCCGGACCTTTTCAGTGTATCGTCGACCTCTTCATGTGCCATTGTATGCCGCAGAGTCGGCAGAAAGCTTTTGACACAGATCGACTACCGTAAATCGTAGTTTACAAATAATGCGATCTTGCCTCTGGATATGTGTGCCGAGGCTACGCTACAGGAGACGATCATGCCGCGCATTACCTTGGTTGTGGTTGCTGTCCTCGGGCTCGCTTGTGCCGGGTGTAGTTCCGATCGCGAGGAGCGCGCTAAATATGATGAGCGTCAACAGCTTCGCCATCAGGGCCAATCCGAGGCGAACCGGGCGGCCGATAGTGGCACCAGCGATTTGAACCGCGCCACGCAGGAGAAGTAATATGTCCGAAGCAGCCAGCGCCGCCAGCCAGGTCCCCGAAGCGACCCTATTGAATTTCCTCAGCGGTCTGGGCTCACAGGGCTTGATGCAGTTGGGCGCCTTGCCCAATCCATTAACCGGGGAACGCAGTGTGAATCTAGCGTATGCACAGTACACGGTGCAACTGCTGACCGTACTCAAGGCGAAAACCGAAGGCCACCGCAGTCCCGAAGAAGAGCAATACCTTCTGACCATGCTGGCAGATCTCAGCGATCGTTTGCTGAAAGCCTCGTAGCGCTCGTGGAATTCTCTAGCGACTGGGCAGCGCCACCCGCTGTTCCCCGCTAGCGGTTACCACGACCACGACGTTGTTTTCACCGCGTAAGCTGCGCCCGGCCTCGGCCAGGGGGATACGCTGCACGCTTGAACCGTTGATATTCAAAAGTGTGCGACCCTGATCGCTCAGGAGCGCGACCTGGGTCGCTCCACAGCGCACCACTTGCGCCGGGTCAAGATCACTGGGCACCTCGGCATCGACCAGCACCGCCCCGGTAGCGGCGGCCAACACCAGAAGATGATCGGCGCCATCAGCAATCACCAGCATGTGCTCGGTAAGCGCCCAACTACGGCTGGGCGCATCCAGCAGTGGTCGCGTCGGCCAGCTGCGTTGCCACCAACGCTCGATGTCAGGCCACGTGGCGCGTACCTGCACCTGCCGGGTATTCGAACTGAAGCTGATTTGCGGTGCCTGGTCGTCGTCACGCATGGCCCACGCACGCAAGGTGGTGTGCAGGGGCCATGCGGACAATGGCAGGGCCAAATTGGTATGGATGTCAGAAATCACCAACGCCGGCGCCTGCGCGGCAATTTCCATGAGTGCGATGTGCGCTTGAGTCTCGTCGCCAATGCGGGCGCTGGCGAACCAGGCGGTGACGCGTTGTTGCAGGGTGGTAGCTGCCGCCAGCCACAAGGCACTGGTGCCAGCCGGCTGCGCCAAGGCACAGCGAAAGAGCAGCTCGCGTCCATCGGCGGACGAAGCGTCGGCAAACGTCTTGGCGGTCAGGGGAGCACCGGCCAACAGCCAGGCCTCACCTTGCTGCACCCGTGGACCCAGGTCGCGAGAGGTCACAAGCCACGTGTCTTGCCCATCGCGGATCTCGGCGCCGTGCGCCTGCGCGACCAAGCTGGCCATGGGCGACAGATGCAGCAGATGCGGCAGGCACTCGCTGATGGTGGCACCGCGGGTCATCACCAAGGACTCGCGGGTTAACCACCACGCGTCATCACCGCGCAGCAGCGGCGGCCCCAGGGGTAGGGCCGGCAAGGTGAGGTCTTTAACCAACAACGTCTCGCCCAACACCACCCGCCATGCGTGGGTGCCAGCGACAAACCACACGCAGTGATCGGTGACTGCGCATGGTTTGGCGAAGTTCGGCAAGGGCGGTAGCGGTCGAGTCAGGCCATCGCCATCGATCACTGCCGCGCCGGCAGTTTCGACGATCAACGCTGCGCATTCACCGATGATCACCTGGGCCTGGCGTTCGCAGCGCCGTTGCCAGCGCACCCGGCCTGCGGCGTCGAGGCCAAACAGCCAACCATCGCCGTGTTGTAATAAGTGAGCAGCAGCGGCTTGGGGACGGCTGGCAGTGGGCAAGGCTGGTCGCGGTAAGGGCTGGTTGAGCAATTCACGTGCCGCAGCCGCTTGCGCACCGTTATCGACCAGGCTCAACGCAAGACGCAGGTGACCGAGATCGAAGGCGTGTGCGGCCGCCTGAGCAACTGCCTGGTTGGCGGTGGGTGCGGGCAGGTAGTCCCACGGCTGCACGGTCCCCAGGGCGACAGCCTGAGTATAGAATTCGTCTAAGGCGGCGAGCACGGGCGCTTGTCGTACTGGCGGTAGGCGGGCGATGGCCAGTGGCAGCAAGGTCGTCCAGCGGCGCGCCAGGGCCGCATCGTGGGGGTCGACAATCGCCGGGGCGTCACTGATCAGATGCCCCGGCAGCATCAGCAGGGGTTGGCTGTCGCCGCGCGCCAGGGACAGCAGCGCGTGGACCACCGCCGCATGTTCGTTACCGGCGGTGGGCAGGGGGCTTAAAACATCACTCTCGGCAGCGGTCAAGGCAACCACCAGTAACCAACTGCCAACGCAACGACAGGTCAGCCGCCAGCTCGCTCTAGGAGTAGCGAAATGCCCTGCAATAAGATGCGGCGACACGGACATGGCACCACTCTATGCACGATGGCAGCCAACGAAACGGTCACCGGCGCTGCGCGAGTGCGTCGTAGAGCTGGTGCATCAATGAGCAGATGCATCTGCGCGCAACGGCATACGTTCGACGCATGTTGCCCACTTTCGAGCCCGCCGGTTTTCGTCTTGCCGCCCCGTACGCCCCGATGGGCGACCAGCCGACCGCCATCGCCGCCCTGACCGAATCGTTGCGGCGTGGTGATCGGGCGGCCACGCTGCTGGGCGTCACTGGCAGTGGCAAGACCTTCACCGTCGCTAACGTTATCCAGAACCTGCAGCGCCCGACCCTGGTGCTGTCGCACAACAAAACCCTAGCGGCACAATTATACGCTGAGTTCAAAGGCTTTTTCCCCGACAACGCCGTCGAGTACTTCGTCAGCTATTACGACTACTACCAGCCTGAGGCCTATGTGCCGGGCAAGGATCTGTACATCGAGAAAGAATCCTCGATCAACGAAGAGATCGATAAGCTGCGTTTGTCGGCGACGCGCTCGCTGCTGTCGCGCCGTGATGTGATCATCATCGCCAGCGTGTCGAGCATCTACGGCCTGGGTTCGCCACGTTCGTACCAGGATCTGACGGTGGTGCTGGCGGTTGGGCAGACCTTGGAGCGTGACGCCTTTCTGGAAAGCCTGGTGGCGATCCAATACAACCGTGGCGACCTGGCTTTTCAGCGCGGAAAATTTCGCGTGCGCGGCGATGTGGTGGACTTGTGGCCGGCCTATGACGACAGCGCCATCCGCGTGGTCTTCTTCGGCGACCAGATCGAGGAGATCGCCACCATCCACACCCTCACCGGCGAAATTCTCGGTCGGCATGAGCAGATGAACATCTACCCAGCCAAGCACTTCGTCGTCGACGAGCCGACGGTCGAGCGCGCCCTGAGCGGCATCCGCGATGAGCTGGCCATGCGCCATTCCGAGCTGCTGGTGCAGAACGCGCTGGTCGAAGCCCAGCGTCTGCAGTCGCGTACCACCTATGATTTGGAAATGCTCGAAGAGGTCGGTACCTGCCAGGGCATCGAGAACTACTCCCGCCACCTGACCGGGCGCAAACCGGGTGAACGGCCGTATTGCCTGTACGACTTCTTCCCGCCCGACTTCCTCTGCGTGGTCGACGAGAGCCACGTCACCATTCCCCAGATCGGCGGTATGTACGCCGGTGACCGAAGTCGCAAGGAGACCCTCGTCCAGCACGGTTTCCGTCTGCCCAGCGCCATCGACAACCGCCCGTGCACGTTTACCGAATGGGAAGCCCTGGTGCCGCAGCTGCTGTTCGTCAGCGCCACGCCATCGGTGTACGAGGCCAAGACTGAAGTCGCGCGCACCGAGCAGCTCATCCGCCCTACCGGCATCGTTGACCCGGTGGTGGTGGTGCGTCCGACCTCAGGCCAGGTCGAGGACCTGATCGCCGAAGTCCGCCTGCGCTGCGCCCGCGACGAGCGCACCCTGGTCACCACCATCACCAAGCGCCTGGCCGAGGACTTGGCCGAATACCTCAGTGAAGCCGGTATCCGCGCTACCTACCTGCATAGCGATCTCGACGCCATCGAACGCATCGAGGTGCTCGCCGGGTTGCGTACCGGTGAGACGCAGTGCCTGATCGGGGTGAATCTATTACGTGAGGGCCTCGATCTGCCTGAGGTGAGTCTGGTGGCAATCTTCGACGCTGATAAAGAAGGCTTCCTGCGTTCAAAGACCAGCTTGATCCAGACCATCGGCCGGGCCGCCCGTCACGTCGCCGGGCAGGTGGTGTTGTACGCCGATGGGTCCTCGCCGGGGATGGCGGCGGCTATCGACGAGACGGCGCGTCGCCGCGAACGGCAGATCGAATTCAACACCGCACACGGCATCGTGCCGCGCACGGCACAGAAGGTCGGTAGTCTTGGCGGCAGTTTCGCTGATCAGTTGTCGGGCCGCCGAGCCGCCGAAGCCGGGGTCGCTTACCGTGCCGATGGTGATGTCAAAACTGCCGTTGATCTGCCCGAGCTGACCCGGCGCATGGTCGAGGCGGCTGAGAATCTACGCTTTGAAGAGGCCGCACGTCTGCGCGATGTGATCAAGGCCATCGAAGCCGGCGGTCAGGGAACCGATGGCGCCGCCGTTGGCGATAGCCCGGCGCGCAAACCCAAACGCCGACGTGGGGGCCCGCGACGCTGACAGCCTGCCCCTTGGCAGTATTGCCGGTAGAGACATGCTCTCGGCCTACCGGAGTATGTCATGCCTACATCGACTAGTGTTTCTTCCACAATTGTTTCATCTCCTGCCTGGAAAGCCCTGGTCACGCACGCTGCGGGAATCAAAAAGCTGCACCTGCGCCAGCTGTTGAACGATGCCCGGCGGGCGACGACGCTCACCGTCGAGCACGATGGCATCGTCCTCGATTCAAGTCGACAGAATGCGACGGTGGAAACCAAGAAGCTGCTGTTGGCCCTGGCCAAAGCCGCCGACTTGCCGAAGAAGCTCAAGGCCATGGCCGCGGGTGCCAAGCTCAATACTACCGAAAATCGCAGCGTCCTGCACATGGCGCTACGCGCTGCCGCTGGCAGCCGCATCGTCGTCGATGGGCAGGACGTGGTCGCCGAGGTGCATGCCGTCCAGAAACGCATCAAGCGGTTCAGCGATCAGGTGCGTAGCGGCAAATGGCTGGGCGTCACCGGCAAGCCGCTGACCGACGTGGTCGCGATCGGCATCGGTGGCAGCTACCTGGGGCCTGAATTCGTTTATGAATCGCTGAAGACCGATGCCGCCTGCGCCAAGGCCGCCGATGGCCGTCGGCTGCGCTTCCTGGCCAATG